>NZ_CP186695.1:1178387-1503830 GCF_049532975.1 Sphingomonas sp. MS122
GCGACATCTGCTCCGACGCCTGGATCAGCAGGTTGACGACCTTGCGTTCCTCGTCGGTCAGGAAGCTCGTGTCGGGCTTCATCTCGATCACCGCCAGCTTCGCCTTCTGCGCGGCGAGGTCATAGCCCTCGGCATCCGCCGCCGCGGTCGCATTGTTCCCCGCGGAGGGCGCCTGGTTGCAGCCGGCTGTGGCGAGAAGCAGCGCGGCGAGGGCGGTTTTGCGCATCGGTAACTCCTGAAACCTTTGGTTGCGGCAAGCTCTAGCCCTGCGAAGATGAACTGTCACGAACCGGCCATATGCCCGCGCCAAGCAGCCCGCAGGGAGACTTGTCATGACCATCCGCATCGATCGCCGTTCGTTCGTCCTCACCGGCACCTTGGGGCTCGGCGCCTGGGCGATTCCTGGCTTCGCGCAGGGGCCGAACTGGATCGTCGACGGCTTCACCCATTCGGTCGCGAGCGGCGAGCCGGGGCCGGACTCGATGCTGTTGTGGACTCGCTATGTCGGCAAGGGCGATTCGGCGAAGCTCAAGGTCGAGGTCGCCGAGAGCGCCGACTTCGCCAGGGTCGTGGCGGGCGGCGAGGCCATCACCGGCCCGTGGCGCGACTGGACGAGCAAGATCGTGGTCAGCGGCCTCAAGCCCGGCACGCGCTATCACTATCGCTTCGTCGCGCCCGACGGCAGCTTCTCGCCGGTGGGCCAGACCCGCACCCTGCCCGAGGGCGGCGCGGCGCGCTTCGGCATCGCGGTGTTCTCCTGCTCCAATCTCGGCTTCGGCTATTTCAACGCCTATGGCCATGCCGCGGCGCGCGACGACGTCGACCTCGCGGTGCACCTCGGCGACTATATCTACGAATATCCGCAAGGAAATTACCCGGCGCTCGACGAGGTCGTCGCCAACCGCCTGCAGCTCCCGGCGACCGAGATCCTCCATCTCGCCGACTATCGCCTGCGCTATGCGAGCTACCGCAGCGACCCGGACCTGCAGGCGCTGCACGCCGCCAAGCCGATGCTGATCCAGTGGGACGATCACGAATCGGCCAATGACAGCTGGGAGGGCGGCGCGCAGAACCACACGCCCGGCAAGGAGGGCGACTGGAGCATCCGCCGCGCCGCCGCGATGCAGGCGTGGCGCGAATGGATGCCGGTCTCCGACGAGCCGTGGAAATCCTATGAGATCGGCGGCCTCGCGACGCTGTTCCGCACCGAGACCCGGCTGCTCGGGCGGACCAAGCCCCCGTCCGCGGCCCCCTTCTTCGGCGCCGCCGATCCGGTCGCGGCGCTGACCGCGTTCCGCGACGGAGCATGGCAGGATCCCGCGATGACGATGATGGGCTGGGAGCAGGAAGCGTGGCTCGCGGCCGAGCTCGCGCGCTCGGTCAGGGCCGGCACGCGCTGGCAGCTGGTCGGCTTTGGCACGATCATGGGCAAATCGGTGGCGCCCAGGCAGGCGATGGAGTGGCTCAAGCCCGACGCCTCGGAAAGCTCGAAGCGCTATGTGAAGGCGGGCGTGACCATGGCCGCGCTCGGCTTGCCGATGAACCTCGACAACTGGGGCGGCTATCCGGCGGCGCGGGCGCGCTTCCTCAAGGCCGCACAAGCGGCGAACGCCAATCTCGTGGTCATCGCGGGCGACAGCCACAATGCCTGGGCCTATGACCTGGCGCAGGACGGCAAGCCCGCCGGCGTCGAGTTCGCCGGGCAGGCGGTGACTTCGCCCGGCTACGAGAGCTCGATCGGCGTCGACCCCGAGATCGTCGCCCGCGCCCTGGTCGAGACCAATCCCGAGCTCAAATGGTGCGACACCTCGCGCCGCGGCTACATGGCGCTGACGCTGACCCCGGACAGCGTGCGCAACGACTGGATGTTCGTGGACACGATCAAGCAGCGCACGGCCGCCGCCAGCATCGGCCACACCGCCACCGTCGCGCGCGGGCGCAACATGATGGCATGACGGGTATCCGAGTACCCGAAAGTCTCAAAGGTCATACTGCTACGTGCGCGAGGACGCGGCAGGATCGACGATAAGAAAGCGCGCTCCGAGGCTTGCAAGCCGGATCCAACATTGCAAGCCCGAGGGGTCAGCCCTCGAGGCTCTTGCCGACCTGCTCGGTCATGTCCTTGCTGAGGCCGGGCGTCGCGAGGATACGTTCGAGCTGGGCGCGCATTTTCGCGGCGCGCCCCTCGTCGAAGCGCTTCCACCGCCCCAGCGGCGGGACCAGCTTGGCCGCGGTCTGCGGATTGAGCTTGTCGAGCGCGATCAGCTGATCGGCGACGAAGCGGTAGCCGCGTCCGTCGCCCGAGTGGAACGCACGCTGGTTGACCGCGAACGCACCGACCAGCGCGCGGGCGCGGTTGGGGTTGGCGAGGGTGAAGTCGGGGTGCAGCGCCAGCGCCTCGACCGCTGACGCCGTGTCCTCGCGCGTCGACAGCGCCTGGGTCTGGAACCATTTGTCGAGCACCAGCGCATTGTCGGCGTAGCGATGGTAGAAGATGTCGAGCGCCGCTTCGCGCTTGTCGGACTTGCTGTTGACCAGGGTGGTGAGCGCGCCCTGGCGATCGGTCATGTTGTCCGCGCCCACGAACTGGCCGAAGGCGATGCCGGGTCCGTCCGCCGCCCCGCTCGCATTGATGTAGCCGAGCGCCACCGTCTTGAGCCGTCGCGCGCCCTTGCCCGCGGGCGAATATTCGAAGCGATTGGCCTTCACCCCATCATAGGCGGCGCGCCATTGCTGCTCGAGCGCCTTGCCGAGATCGCGGCGCAAAGCCTCGCGTTTCTGGAAGATCAGCTCGGGATCGACCACGGTCAGCTGGTCGCCGATGAAACTGTCCGACGGCAGCAGCACCGCCTCCGCAACGAACGCCTTGTCGAGCGCGGGGTCGGCGAGGGTGTTGGCGACCGCCTCGATCACCGGCCCATGATCGGCGCGGCCCTGAGTCACCGCCGCGACCAACGTGTCGAGCATCAGCTGCTGCATCGCCTCGTAGCGCGCGAAGGGATCGTCGTCATGCGCCGAGAGGAAGGCGAGGTCGGCGGCGGTGCGGTTGGTGTCGACGATCACCGGGGCCGAGAAGCCGCGGTTGATCGACAGCACCGGACGCTCGGTCACGCCGTCGAAGCGAAGCTCCGCCGTGTTGTCCGACAGCAGCACCAGCTGTTCCTCGCCGACCGGCTTGGCGGTCTCGCCGCCGAACAGCTTGAGCTTGAGCGGGAGCACCATCGGCGCCTTGTCAGGCTGGCCGGGGGTCGGCGGCACGTTCTGCGCGAGCTTCAGCAGCGCGCGGCCATTGCCCGCCTCGTGCGTCAGCGTCGCGGTGACGCGCGGGGTGCCCGCCTGCGAATACCAGCGGCGGAATTGCGTCAGGTCGATCCCGCCCGCCTCCTCCATGCACGCGACGAAATCCTCGCACGTCGCCGCGGTGCCGTCGAAGCGCCGGAAATAGAGGTCGGTCGCGGCGCGGAACTTCTGGGGCCCGAGGATCGTGGCCATCATGCGGATGACCTCGGCGCCTTTGTTGTAGATCGTCGCGGTGTAGAAGTTGCTGATCTCGAGATATTCGTCGGGGCGCACCGGATGCGCGAGCGGTCCGGCGTCCTCGGGGAACTGGGCGGCGCGCAGGCCCCGGACATCCTCGATCCGCTTGACCGCTGCGCTGCCCTGGTCGGCCGAGAAGCTCTGGTCGCGGAAGACGGTGAAGCCCTCCTTGAGCGACAGCTGGAACCAGTCGCGGCAGGTGACGCGGTTGCCCGACCAGTTGTGGAAATATTCGTGCGCCACCACCGCGGCGACCGCGTCATAGTCGTAATCGGTGGCGGTGTCGGGATCGGCGAGGATGTAGCGGCTGTTGAAGATGTTCAGCCCCTTGTTCTCCATCGCGCCGAAATTGAAGTCGTCGACCGCGACGATGTTGAACACGTCGAGATCGTACTCGCGGCCATAGAGCTTCTCGTCCCACGCCATGCTGAGCTTCAATGCGTGGAGTGCGTGATCGGTCTTGGGCAGGTCGGCTTCGCGCACCCAGATGCCGAGCTGCACCTCGCGCCCCGACAGCGTCGTGAAGGTGCCGCGATTGGCGGCGAGGTCGCCCGCGACCATCGCGAAGAGATAGCAGGGCTTGGGGAAGGGATCGTGCCACTCGGCCCAGTGCCGGCCGCCCTCGGCCTCGCCCTGCGCGACCGGATCGCCATTGGCCAGCAGCACCGGGAAGCGCGCCTTGTCGGCGGTCATCGTCACCCGATATCTGGTCAGCACGTCGGGCCGGTCGGGGAAGAAGGTGATGCGGCGGAAGCCCTCGGCCTCGCACTGAGTGCAGAGGTTCCCGCCCGAGGCATAGAGGCCCATCAGCTGGGTATTGCGCTCGGGCGCGATCTCGACCTGCGTCTCGATGACATGGAGGTCGCCGGGCAGCGCGATCACCAGCGTCGGGCCATCCATCTCATAGGGGTGCTCGGCGCCGTCGACCTTGACGGCGAGCGGCGTCAGCCCGTCGCCGTCGAGGCGCAGGACGCGGTCGTGCGCGCCGTTGCGCTCGACCGTGAGCTTCGCGATCACCCGCGTCTTCGCCGGATCGAGATCGAAGTCGAGCGCGATCTCCGGCACCAGCCAGTCGGGCGCGCGATAGTCTTCGCGGCGGGTAACGGCGGGAGCAGCTGGCGGCGTGGCGTCGAGAGCGTCGATCATGGGACAGCCTATAGTGAGGCGCCGGCGCCCGGCGCCACGGAAAATTGCGTTGCGGTGTGTCGCCGGAATGCTACGCCTCGGCGCACGATTTGTTCAACGAAAGTCCCCGAATGCTGCGTCCGACGCTCACGCTCGCCCTGTTCAGCCTCGCCATCGCCGCTTCCGCGCAGGAAGCGAAGCCCGAGACCGCCGCACCGGCGCCGACCGCCGCCGAGACCAACGCCTTCGTCAACGCGCCGCTTCCCGCCGACCAGGCGGCGATGAAGGCGCATGTCATGTTCCTCGCCTCCGACGCGATGCAGGGACGCGAGGCGGGCACCAACGAATATGAGATCGCCGCGCAATATGTCGCCGCGCAATTCTATGCCGCCGGACTCAAGCCCGCGGGCGTCGACGGCAGCTATCTCCAGCCGGTGCCGCTGCTGAGCTTCCGCCCCGCGGACAAGGGCACGCTCACCGTGACGCGCGGCAATGCCGCGCCGGTCAATCTGGTGTTCGGCGAGGATTACATCCCCGGCGGCAATCCCGAGAAGGAAAGCACGGTGATCGACGCGGGCGTCGTGTTCGCCGGCTATGGCATCGTCGCCCCGCAGCACCAGCGCGACGACTACAAGGGCGTGGACGTCAAGGGGAAGATCGTCGCGATCTTCTCGGGCGCGCCGGGCGCCTTCGACGGCGAGGAACGCGCGCATTTCGGCAGCAACGCCAACAAGGCCGCGATCGCGGCAAGCAAGGGCGCGGCGGGGGTGATCATCCTCGAGACCCCGGCTTCGGCCAAGGTGCGCCCCTTCTCGCGCCTGACCGACGTGTGGGACGAGTGGCGCATGACCTGGGCCGACGCGCAGGGCAATGGGCACCTTCCGGCGAAGGGCACGCCGACCGTCGCCTCGGTCAGCATCAAGGGCGCGGCCAAGCTGTTCGGCGGCGACAAGGCCTGGGCCGCGGCGGTCAAGGCGGCGGATGCGGGCAAGCCGGTGGTGGCACCGTTCGCGAGCGGCGCGAAGCTCGCCGTCGCGCTCAAGACCGAGCGCAAGACCGTCACCAGCAGCAACGTCGCCGGGATCATCCCCGGCAGCGATCCCAGGCTCAAGGACGAGGTGGTCGTGCTCTCCGCGCATCTCGACCATGTCGGCACGGGCAAGGCCGACGAACGCGGCGACACGATCTACAATGGCGCGATGGACAATGCGATGGGCATCGCCTCGCTGATCGAGGAGGCGAAGCGCTTCCAGGCTTCGGGCAAGCCGCCGCGCCGCTCGGTCATGTTCCTCGCCGTAACCGCGGAGGAAAAGGGGCTGATCGGCGCCGACTATTTCGCGCACAACCCGACCGTGCCAAAGGCCAACCTCGTCGCCAACGTCAATCTCGACATGCCGGTGATCACCTACAAGTTCGAGGACATGATCGCGTTCGGCGCGGCGCGCTCGACGCTGGGCGCGACGGTCGCGCGCGCGACCGCGAGCGTCGGGGTGGGCGTCGGTCAGGATCCGATGCCCGAGCAGGGCTTCTTCGTCCGCTCCGACCATTACCGCTTCGTCCAGCAGGGCATCCCCTCGGTGTTCCTGTGGCCGGGCATGGCGGGCGTCGGCCGCGCGGCGTTCGACGAGTTCCTCGCCAAGCACTATCACCAGCCGTCGGACGAGGTGTCGAACAAGGCGATCCTGTGGGATCAGGGGGTGCGCTTCATCGAGGCCAACTACGCCATCGCGCGCGAGATCGCCGACGCCGATGCGCGGCCGGCATGGAAGAAGGGGGACTTCTTCGGGGTGCTGTACAACGGATATGGCGCGAAGTGAGCTGATCCTTCCCGGTCCGGGGAGGGTCTGATGCGCCTGTTCGTCTTCGGCCTCGGCTATGCCGCGTCGCACATCGCCGCGCGGTTGCCGGATGCGCGGATCGCGGCGACGGGAAGCGCGGGCGGGATCGCCTTCGACGACGCCGAGCGCGTGCGGTTCGAGCTCGCCAACGCGACGCACATCCTCTCCTCGGTGCCGCCGGGCGAGGACGACCCGGTCCTCGCCGCCTATGGCGACACGCTTGCCGGGAGCGGGGCGTGGCTCGGCTATCTTTCCTCGACCGGGGTCTATGGCGACACGGGCGGGGCATGGGTCGACGAGCATGCGCCGACCGGCACCGGACGGCGCGGCGCGCGAGCCACGGCGGACGCGGCCTGGCTGGCATTGGGCGCACGCGTGTTCCGGCTGCCCGGCATCTACGGCCCCGGCCGCTCGCCGCTCGACCGCATTCGCGCGGGCGAGGCGAAGCGGATCGACGTCCCGGGCCAGATATTCAGCCGAGTTCATGTCGCGGACATTGCCAGCGGCGTGATCGCGGGCTTCGACGCGCCGACGGGCGCCTACAACCTCGCGGACGACGAACCCGCGCCGCAGAGCGAGGTCATCGCCTTCGGCTGCCGTCTGCTCGGGCTACCTGTACCGCCTTTGGTGCCACTGGAGGAAGCCAGTCTCTCGGCGCCCGCCCGCGCCTTCTATTCGGAGAACCGCCGCGTCGCCAACGGCAAGGCCAAGCGCGTGCTCGGCTGGCGGCCGCTCTACCCGGACTATCGGTTGGGCCTGCGGGCCCTCAACGCCAGCACCAGTCCCGCGCCCGCGAGCAGCGCGCCGCCCGCGGCCAGCCAGGACCAGCGATAGCCCTCGAACAGCGTCGAGAGCAGCATCGCCAGCACTGGAATGATCACGCTCGAATAGGCCGCCTTGGCCGGCCCGATCTTGCGCAGCACGCTGAAATAGAGCGGGAACGACACCGCCGAGCCGAGGATGCCGAGATACAGCACCCCGGCGATGTAGCTCGGCCGCGTGTCGAGCACCGGCGGGCCCGTGGTGATCCAGGCGAACGCCCCGTCCATCGCCGCGCCGAGCAGCATCGCCCAGCCGAGCATCGTCGCCATCGGATAGGCCTTGGCCGTCTCCCCCGCCTGCATGACGTTGGCGATCGAGGCGGAGAGCACGCCGAGCATGGTGAGCCCGATGCCGAGATAGACCTCGCCGCTCGCCGCCGGATCGCGGCGGATCTCGTGCAGGAAGAGCAGCGCCACGCCCGCCATCGCGATCAGCGAGCCGACGATCAGCTGGCGTCCCAGCCTTTGCCCCAGGAAGATGCGCGCGAGGATCGCGTTGGGCACCAGCAGCAGCGCGAACACCACCGCGACCAGGCCCGAGGTCACATGCCCCTCGGCGCGATAGACGAAATTGAAGTTGAGCACGAACTGGAACAGGCCCATCAGCACCGCGAAGCCGACGCCGCGCGTGTCCAGCCGCAGCGGCTGGCGCGTGATCGCGGCCCAGGCCAGCATCGCGATCCCGGCGATCAGGAAGCGGTAGGTGACCGACCAGGTCGGCGGCACCGTGCCGAGCTGGCCGGTGATGACGATCCAGGTCGATCCCCAGATCAGCGTCACCGCCGCGAACGGCAGCAGCACCGCGAGCCGCGCGGAATTGGGCGCCGCCGCCTCGCTCATAGCGCCGCGATGGCTTCCGCCAGCGGGCGCACCGTGGCTTCGTCCTGATCCCAGGAGACGACCAGCCGCACTTCCCCCGGCCCCCAGTCGTAGAAGTCGAAGCCGCGCGCGCGCAGCGCCGCCGCCTCGCCGGGCGTCACGTTCAGGAACACCGCGTTGGATTGCACCGGATGGGCCAGCCGGCCCCGCGCCGCCTGTCCCAGCAGCGCGGCCCCGGCATTGGCCGCGCGCGCGTGGCGCAGCCACAGCCCGTCGTCGAGCATCGCCAGCAACTGCACCGCGAGGAAGCGCCCCTTGGACTGGAGATGCCCGGCGCGCTTGCGGCGGATGCGCGCGGCATCGGCCAGGTCGGGGCGGAAGAAGACCAGCGCCTCGGCCCCCATCCCGCCATTCTTGATGAAGCCGAAGCTCAGCGCGTCGATCCCCGCGCGCCAGGTGAGGTCGGCGGGCGAACAGCCGAGATGCACCACCGCATTGGCGAAGCGCGCGCCGTCCATGTGCAGCCCGAGCCCGCGCGCCTTCGCGAGCGCGCCGATCGCCGCGACCTCGTCGGGCGCATAGGCCAGGCCATATTCGGTGACGTTGGTGATCGAGATCGCGTGCGGCTGCACCCAGTGCACGCCGGGCTTGATCGCATCGATCACCTTTGCGATCGCCGCCGGCGTCAGCTTGGCGCCCGGGCCCTCGGCGAGCAGCAGCTTGGCGCCATGGGTGAAGAATTCGGGCGCACCCGCCTCGTCGGCCTGGATATGCGCCTCGCGGTGGCACACCACCCCGCCATAGGGCGGGCACAGCGCGGCGACTGCGAGGCAATTGGCGGCGGTGCCGGTCGGTACCCACAGCACCGCGACCTCGGTCTCGAACAATTCGGAAAAGCGCGCATCGAGCGCCGCGCTCCAGCGGTCGCCGTCATACGCCGTATCCTGCACGTTCGCCTTCGCCAGCGCCGCGAGCACCTCGGGACAGGCGGGCGCGGCGTTGTCGGAGAAGAAGCGCATGGCGCCCCATGCGCTCGGCGACTCACGCCGTCAACGGTCGTCCGTCGAACGACCAACGCTACCCGTTGACGATCGTCCCGCCATTGGGATGGAGCACTTGGCCCGACATGTAGCTCGAGTCCTCGCAGGCGAGGAACAGGAAGCTCGGCGCGACCTCGTTGGGCTGGCCGGGGCGGCCCATCGGCGTGTCCTCGCCGAAATTCTCGAGCTTCTCGGGGCTCGCGCCGCCCATCGGGTTGAGCGGAGTCCAGATCGGGCCGGGCGCGACCGCGTTCACGCGGATGCCCTTTTCGATGAGATTCTCCGACAGCGAGCGAGTGAAGGCGGTGATCGCGCCCTTGGTGCTCGAATAGTCGAGCAGTTCCTTCGACCCCTGGTACATGGTGACCGAGGTGCAGTTGATGATCGCCGATCCCTCGCCGAGATGCGGCAGCGCGGCCTGCACCAGGTAGAACATGCCGAAGATGTTGGTCTGGAAGGTGCGCAGCAGCTGTTCCTCGGTGATGTCGCGGATGTCCTTGTCGGGGTGCTGCTCGCCGGCATTGTTGACGAGGACGTCGAGCCGCCCGAACGCCTCGATCATCGCCTCGACCGCGCGGTCGCACATCTTCCTGGAGCCGATATCGGCCTTGATCGTGATCGCGCGGCCGCCCTCGGCCTCGACGATCGCCTTGGTGTCCTCGGCATCCTTGTCCTCGAGCAGATAGAGGATCCCGATATCCGCGCCCTCGCGCGCGAACAGCGCCGCGACCGCGCGGCCGATGCCGCTGTCCGCGCCGGTGATCAACGCCGCCTTGCCCGCGAGCCGCCCCGAGCCGGGATAGCGCGGCTGCCATTGCGGCCTGGGATCGAGCTTGTGCTCGTCGCCGGGCAGCGCGTCCTCATGGATCATTTCCGCCGTGTCGGTCATCGTTCCTACTCCGTGGTTACGGAGAGAACCGGCGGGCGCGGCGCCGGGTTCCGCCGCGCGAAACCTTGCACGGCGATCGGTCGTTACAACTTCGAACCATGTCCGCGAACTCGCCAAGTCCGGCCTATCCCGACGGGATCGCCCCCGCCTCCGAGCGGCGCGGCGCGAACCTCAACTGGCTCTCGCTCGCGGTGCTCGGCGCGGTGATGCTGGCGGCGCTGCTCGGCGCGTTCGGCGGCGGCCGGGCGCGCAGCCTGGCCGCCGACACGCCCGCGGCCCGGCTCGAAATCCATACCCCGCGCGTGCTGCGCAACGGCACCTTCTTCGAGACCCGGCTCCATGTCACGGCAAAGGCGCCGATCGCCGAGGCGGTGGTCGTGGTCCCGGCATCGCTGTGGCGCGACATGACGATCAACACGATGATCCCCGCGCCCGGCGAGGAGAAGGCGGACAAGGGCGCGTTCCGCTTCAGCTATGGCGCGCTCGACGCCGGGCAGGTGCTCGAGATCAAGATCGACGGCCAGATCAACCCGCCGCTGTTCGCCGGGACCCGCGGCGCGATCGAGCTGCACGACGGCGAACGCCCGCTCGCGGCGATCCCGGTCGGAATCACGGTGCTGCCCTGATGGACATCGTGATCCGCTCCACGATCATGTTCGCGATCCTGTTCGCGCTGCTGCGGCTGATGGGCAAGCGCGAGCTCGGGCAGATGACGCCGTTCGAGCTGGTGCTGCTGGTGGTGATGGGCGACTTGATCCAGCAAGGGATCACGCACAACGACTTCAGCCTGACCGGAGCAACGCTGGCGATCGCGACCTTCGCCTTCTGGACGGTGGTGCTGGGCTGGGTGGTCTATCTCTCGCCGCGTGCGCAGCGTGTGGTCGAGGGCACGCCGCGGGTGCTGGTCCGCGAGGGCGCGCTGGTCGCGGCCAATCTCAAGCGCGACCGGTTGACCCGAGCGGAGATCGAATCGGAAATGCGGCTGGCGGGCATCGCGCGGTTGGACGATGTCGCCTGGGCGATCCTCGAACCCGAGGGGAGGATCAGCTTCATCAAGCGGGACGGCGACAGCGATTCGTCGCGCCCCGACAATCCCAAGGCCACCTGACTGGTCGCCCGGGGCCTGCGGGGCTCAGGCGATGATGCCCGAGCCCTGCGTGGCGGTGGTGGTGAGGATCATCGCGCCGGTGAGACCGAACGAGACGAGAGCGACGAGGATCTGGCGTGCCATCTTCTTTCTCCTGTTGGCAGGTCCGGTCAGGCGACCGGACCCATGCTGACGGTGTTGGCGATCATCACCGCGGTGAACGCGGCGGCGCCGACCAGCGAGAGCGCGTAGCGGCTGAAAGCTTCGAAACGGAGGGCCATGATCTTAACTCCCTGTGCAATCCGCCAGACCATCCGGCGGGATGCCAAGGTAGTTGCAGGGTGCGTGCCAGTTTCTATAACTAGCTGAATTTAAAGGAGTTATTATTTTATTGCCGATAACTCTGGCGAATCTCACCAAACAATATGGTGCAAATTCCCAACAATCAGCTGGCGCGGACGCAGTTTCGCCCATCCTTTTTCGCGGCATAGAGCAGCCGGTCGGCACGGCCGAAGCTGGTGCCGAAGGATTCCCCCGCCGCGACCCGCGTGAGCCCCGCCGAGAAAGTGATCTCGCCGAGCGGCTCGTCGGTCTCGCGCAGGCGGTAGCGCTTGGCGGCGACCGTCGCGCGGGCATTGTCGAGCGTGACCCGCGCACGCTCGATATCGGCGTCGGCGAACAGGATGGCGAATTCCTCGCCGCCATAGCGCGCGACGAGCTGCGCCGGGCAGCTCTCGATCAGCGCCTCGCCGATCGTCTTGAGCACGCGATCACCCACCGCATGGCCGAACCGGTCGTTGACCGCCTTGAAATGATCGACGTCGCACACCGCGACGCACATGCCGTCGCCGATATCCAGTTGCGCGGCAAAGGCCTCTTCGAACGCGCGGCGATTGGGCAGGCCGGTCAGCGGATCGCGGCGGGCATTGTCGCGCGCTTCCTCGAGCTTGTCGCGCAGCTCGCTCGCCTCGCGCGTCGCGTTCTCAAGGCGCATCTCGGCGCTGTGGACGCGTTCGAGCATCGTCGCGGTGACGCGCGTGAGCTCGTCGAGCAACGCGCCTTCGGTGCGGTCGCCGAACCGGCGGATCGCATCGGCGCTCGCCTCGAGATCGCGGCCGAAGCCCTGGGTCTCGACGCGCATCGCCTGCACCATGTCCTGAAAGCCCTCGACCTGCATCTGGGTCCGGGCGACGAGGCCGTCTGCCTTCTCGCGCGTGCCGCGTGCGCTTGCCGGGCTGTCGCAGCCGAGCGACGCGATGTCGCGCTGCGTCAGGCGGACGCCGCCGTCGGTGAGCGCGGCGACCGCCTTCGCCAGCGGGCCTGCGGGGTCGTGGAGCAGATGCCAGGCGAACGCGAAGTTCGCCGGATCGGGCTCCAGCCGCTGATCGAACAGAAATGTGCCGATGCGCTCGTACAACAGCCGGCCCGGATCCCCGGCCTCGACTGGACGCGCGGCCCTCGCCACCGTCATAAATCCATCCCCACGTCCATCCGCGGGCGCCGTCCACACGCGCCCGCCAACGCCTTCCGATGAACCTGGGTCTATGCGCTAACTGCTAACATCCCGTGAAATCGTTTCGAGCCTAATAAGCATATTATTTCTGCCGCTTAGCCCGCCATTCCTTGACCGCGGCGAGGGTGTTGCGGATGTGCGGCGCGGGGCTCATGTCGCTGTGCGCGTAGAGGATCTTGCCGTCGGGCGCGATCACGAAGCTGGTGCGGCTGGCCATCGCGGTCTTGGTGCCGTTGCGCTTCAATGCGACGTCATAGCCGTCGATGATCGCCGGGGTCGCCTGCGCCACCGCGAACTTGCTCGCGCAATCCTTGGTCGAGAAATCCTTGAGCTTGTCGATCGGATCGGCGGCCATGCCGATCACAGTCGCCCCGGCCGCCTTGAACTCGGGCGTCGCCGCGGCGAAGGCCTGCGCCTCGGCGCTGCAGCCCGGCGTGAACGACATCGGGTAGAAATAGAGCACCACCGGGCCCTTCTTGAGCTGGGCCTTGAGGTGGAGCTTGAATTCCTTGCCCCCAAGCGCGCCGACCGTGTTGAAGTCGGGTGCGGACGCGCCGGCGGCGAGCTGCGCCGAGGCGGGAATGGCAGCGGTCAGGGCAAGGGCGGCGATCAGGGCGACACGCATCGGGACTTCTCCTTCGTTCGGGCGGACTATGCGCCCCTGCAACCTTGCCGCCAAGCCTAGCGGGTGAGCGAAATGCCGAGCCGCGCATGCGTGTCGCGGCGGCGATAATCGTCGAGCGCTTCGCCGAAGCCGGTGAAGCCCTGGCCGAACAGATAGATGCCGAACCCGCCGCCCAGATCGGCGAGCGGATAGGAAGCGAACAGCTCGGCCGCGCCGCGACCGCTGTCGGGGCTGCCGCGCACGTTGAGGCTGAGCTTGACGCCGTCCGGCTTGACCAGGGTGAGGCCCAGCGAGGCATTGCCCCAATAGCGGTCGAGATCGGGGGCGACGCCTTGCTTGCCGACATAGACCCAAGCCTGCGGCGTCACTTCGGCACGCCAGCCCTCGCCGAGGTCGAACGCCTTGGTGAAGCGCGCGAAGATGCGGTTCGAATCGATCGAGGTGCCCGTCCCCTCGCCGTTCGAATCGTGCCGCCAGCCGACCCCGAACGCCGCGGTCTCGTCGACCGTCTTCTCGTAGAAGACCTCGGGCGAATAGGTGGTGTGCGCGAACGGGCCCGAGGGGAGGTCGAGCCGCCAGAACATCGTCTGGGTATAGGCGAACTTGAACCCGCTGAGCGCGCTCTCGTCGCGGAACGGCTGGAAGGCGAAGCTGAACTGCAGCTTGGCGCCCGAATCGCCCGGGCCGAACACGCCGTAGACCGGCTCGTGCGGCGCGAAGCGGGTGAGGAAGCCCGACGAGGTGCCGGCCGAGCGGCGCACCTCGATCTCGCCGTCCGGATTGGCGGCCGCGGCGGCGCGGACGTCGGCGGGATAGGCCCTGCCCACGCCGGGCGGGAGCTCGCCCGCCGTCTTCGGCGGCGGCGCGGGGCGCGCGGCATAGGCGACGGGAACGTAGCGCGCCTTGACGAAGCCGCCGGGCGCAATCGTCGCGGCGGGAACGGGCAGCCGCTCGAGCGTCATCCGCGTGCCGTCGGCCGCGGTCACCTCGATCTGGCGCGGGCCCTCGGCGGGAACGGGCGCGGCGCCCTCGTTGAGCAGGATCACCTCGACCCCGCGCAATGCCTCGCGCTCGGAAGCCGGCTGGGTCGGGACGGCGCGCACCTGCGCGGCGGCGGGGACGGCGGCAACGGCGAAGGGGAGGACAAGCAGGCAACGCATCGCGGCCGGAGATGCCAGCAAGCGATGACGATTGCGAGTCGCTAGGCGCGGCGTCGAGCGGCAGGCCGGGCCGGTGGCGGAGACGGAGGGATTCGAACCCTCGGCACGGTTCCCCGTACGACGCTTTAGCAAAGCGTTGGTTTCAGCCACTCACCCACGTCTCCGGTCCAGCGGCGGAGCGCGGGCTATAGCGAGCCGCGTGCGGGCGATCAATGGGGCGTTGGACGGCATTTGAACGCGCAGGCGACTCGGGTGGACGCAAAATCGACTCGGGTCATCGCCCGTTCATTGCCGCCGTCCCACCAGCGGACCTAATGGCAGGCTGGCGGGAGGGTTTACCAATGCGGCGCGTACTGATCGGACTCATGATGGCACTGGCGGCGCCGATGGCGGCCGCCCCGGCGCTGGCGCAGAGCATCCGCACCGTCGACCCCAACAGTGCGATCGACGCCGACCTCGACCAGCCGCAGACCACGACCCCGCCCGCACAGGATCCGATCGCCGCCGAGCAGGCGCCGCCGCCCGGCGACGAGGCGGTCGATCCCGGCGCCGACTATACCCCGCCTGCCGACTCCACCTCCGGCGAGACCGCGCCGCCGGTCACCGCCGCCCCGGCGGGCACGGCCGCGCCCGTGGCCGGCGCCAACGGCCTCGCCAAGCCCGACGCGCCCACCACCTTCGACCGGGTGCGCCTCGTCGCCGCGGCCGAGGGCGTGTTCGGCAAGGGCGCGAGCGGCCTTGCCGCGCTGATCGAGGACATCCTCAAGGAGCAGGGCGAGCCCAACGCCTATATCGCCGGGAGCGAGGGCTCGGGCGCGATCGTGGTCGGGCTGCGCTACGGCTCGGGCCAGATGGTCCATGCGGTCGAGGGCGAGCGCAAGGTGTTCTGGACCGGGCCGTCGGTCGGCTTCGACATCGGCGGCGACGCCAACAAGGTGTTCGTGCTGGTCTACAACCTCTACGACAGCCAGGAGCTCTACAAGCGCTTCCCGGCGGGCGAGGGCCGGCTCTATTTCGTCGGGGGCTTCTCGGCGAGCTATCTGCGCCGCGGCGACGTGGTGCTGATCCCGGTGCGGCTCGGCGTCGGCTGGCGCGCGGGCGCCAATGTCGGCTATATGAAGTTCAGCGAGAAGAGCCGCTGGTTCCCCTTCTAAGCTTGGCAGGGGCGCGACGCTGCGGCTAGGGCCGTGGCATGCCAGTTTCCCAAGCCGATATCGATCTCGCCGAGCGCCTCGCCGATGCCGCAGGCGCGGCGATCCGCCCCTATTTCCGCACCGAGCACGGGCTCGAGGCCAAGGCCGACGCCTCGCCCGTGACGCTCGCCGACAAGGCGGCCGAGGCGGCGATGCGGCGGCTGATCATCGCCGAGCGGCCGATGGACGGCATCGTCGGCGAGGAGGAGGACGACCGCCCCGGCACCAGCGGCCGTACCTGGGTGCTCGACCCGATCGACGGCACGCGCAGCTTCATCGTCGGGCGCCCGATCTTCGGCACGCTGATCGCGCTGCTCGAGGATGGCTGGCCGGTGCTCGGCATCATCGACCAGCCGGTCATCGGCGAGCGCTGGCTCGGCGTCACCGGGCGCGAGACGCTGTTCAACGGCACGCCCGCCGCCGCGCGCACCTGCCCCGAGCTGTCCAAGGCGCTGCTCGCCACCACCTCGCCCGCTTTGTTCAGCGACGACCAGCTCCACGCCTTCGAGCATGTCGACGCCGCGGTGATGAGCACGGTGCTCGGCGGCGACTGCTATAATTACGGCCTGGTCGCCTCGGGCCATCTCGACCTGGTGATCGAGGCGGGGCTGAAGCTGCACGACTTCGCCGCCCTGGTGCCGGTGGTCGAGGGCGCGGGCGGGCGGATGTGCGACTGGCAGGGCGACCCGCTCCATGCCGGGAGCAACGGCGAGGTGATCGCCGCGGGCGACCCGGCGCGGATCGAGGAGATCATCGAGGCGCTCGCCTGCCGCGGGCATTGAGCGCCGGAAGTTTACACTAGGTTGACACTATCGCGGAGTCCCGCGCGAGGCCGTCAACCGCCGGATGCGTGCCCGGCCTGTCGGAAAGCGTGGCCGGAATCGCTACGGTCCGAGACAGGCAAGCAGACGAATTCCAACATTGCAAGCCGCCGAATCAATCCCCGTCGGGCAGCGCCGCGGGGTTCGACACCACTTCCCAGACATGGCCGTCGGGATCGCGGAAATAGCCGGCATGGCCGCCGTAGAAGGTGTCCGCCGGCTCCTTGACGATCTCGGCCCCGGCGCGGCGCGCCTGTTCGATCACCTCGGCCACCTCCTCGCGGTTCGACACGTTGTGGCCGAGGGTGAAGGCGGTCGGGCTCGCCGGCGTCTTGGCGAGGCCGGTGTCGTGGACGATGTCGTCCTGCGCCCAGAGCGCCAGCCGCACGCCGCCCGACAGCTGGAAGAAGGCGACCGCGCCATGCTCGAACTCGCGCCCGACGATGCCCTCGGTCGGCAGCCCCAGCCCCTCACGGTAGAAGGCGAGCGACCGTTCGAGATCGGCGACGCCGAGGGTCAGGACGGAGAGACGTGGCTGCATGTCAGAAAATCCCCAGGAACTTCTTGCGCTGTTCCTTGCGCTCGCCCTTGGAACGACTCCCGTCCTCCGACTTGGCCGTCGTCCCCTTGCCGACATCGTCGCGCGGGCGCCCCTTGGTGTCGCGCTGCGCCCGGGCGGTAGCGCCCGAGAGCACCGGCCCGCAATCCGCCGACTTGGCGTCACCGACATCGACGAAGGCGAGAAGCGAGGCGATCGGCGTCGCCACCACGCCGAGCCCCAGCCCCGCACCGGCGCGGCCGAGCAGCTCCGGGCTGATCACGTCGAGCGAGGGATCGGCGAAATAGCCGCCGATCCCGACCGGCGACTGGCCCGAGAAGAGCGAGAATTGCTTGCCGTCGGCACGGAAGGCGAGGTCGATCGTCTCGTTGCGGAAGCTGAAGCCGCCGCGGCCGAGCATCACATTCTTGCGCGTGTCGATCAGGATCGGGTCGGCGGCGGCGATGCCGCCCCGCACGGTGAAGGCGACCAGCCCGCAATTGATCTCGACCGGCTTCTCCAGCTTCTTCTCGAACATCTTCTGGACGAACAGCCCGATATCCAGTTCGGAGAGCTGGACGTTGCGCGTCCACATCGTCCCGCGCGGGATGATCACCGCGATGCGGCCGTTCGAGTTGCCGAGCGAATCGCGCACCGAATTGCCGATGCCGGTCATCCTCACGCGCGCCCTCACCGTGCCGCTCGTGCCCGATTCGGCGACCCCGAAGCCCTTGAGCAGCGTGCCCATCGGGGTCGGCGACAGGCGGATGTCGTAATCGGTGAAGACCGGTTCGCGCCGCGCGTTGATCGTGATGTCCGAGCTCACCGTGCCACGCGCCATGGCGAAGTTGAACGGCGAGAGCTTGAGCAGCCGGTCGTCGAGGCTGAGGCCGAGCGTGATGTCGCTGACCGGGAAGTCCTCGGCGCGGACGCGCGCGACCTTCCAGCTCACGCGCGCGTCGAAGTTGCGCAGCGCCTCGACTCGCAGCGGCGCGTCGGGAAGCAGTCGCGGACGGCCGCCTTCCCGCGTCACCGTGCCGGCGCTGCCCTGCGCCTCGAGCCGGTTCGGATTATAGCCGATGAACGGCCCGGCATCGACGATATCGAGCGTCCGCGTCACGAGATCGGCGTCGAGGAGCAGCCGCGGCTCGCCGATCCGCACGGTCATCCGGCCGGCGAGGTCGCTCTCGCCGAAGCGGCCGCGCAGGCCCGTGAAGCGCCAGCTGTCGCCCTGCTTGGTCAAGGCCGAGCGCAGCCGGTAGCTGCGCGTGTCGGGCACCGCGATGCCGAACACCGCGAAGGCATCGGCAAGGTTCTGCCCGCGCACATCGGCGTTGAGCTTGGCGCCTTCGATCTCGGTCGCGCCGGGGAGCGTGCCGGTGATGTCGGCGCGCGTGCGCACGCCGTTGATGCGCAGCGCGAGCTGGTTGTGCCCGCCCGCCACCGTCGCGTTGGGCGAGAGCAAGGCGCCCCACAAGGTGAACGGCGTGCCGCGCGCCGTGCCGTCGCCGCGGAAGCGGATCGAGTTGGCGAAGCGGTCGTCGCGCGCCTCGACTGTGTCGACCGTGATGTCGGCGGTCAGCCGCAGGCGCGGGTCGCGGTAGCGCACGCGTGTGCCTGCGACGACCGCGCGGCGGATCAGCGGCAGGTCGAGCGGCTCGCCCTTCTCCTCGCTGAAGGTCCAGCTGTTGCGCCGTCCGGCCTCGTCCCAGCGCAGGTCGACCGTGCCGCCCTGCAGGTCGAGGATGTTGATCCGCCGCTCGCCCCAGATGAACGAGAAGGTCGCGACATTGGCCTCGATCCGCTTCGCCGCGAAGAAATTCCCGCCGCGTGCCCAGGCCGGGTTGGACACCGTGAGGCCTTCGGAGACGTACTTCACGTTGATCGGGTTGAAATAGAACTGGAAGTCGCCCTCGACGCGCACCTCGCGCCCGGTGGCGCTGCTGGCGATCCGCTCGAACGTGCCCTTGAGGAAGCGGCCCTTGGTGACGTAGAGGATCGCCCAGGCGAGGAAGAGCGCGAGCAGGATGCCGCCGATCACCCGCAGCGCGATGACGAGCGGGCGCGGCCAGCGGTGCTTTTCCTTCGCTGGCGGTGCGGTCTGCGGCGGATCGGCTGGCGTCGCGTCCGCCGCGACGATCGGGGAATCCCGGTCGGCCATGATGGATGAAAAGACTCGTAACCTTAGCGAGTTCCCTGCGGTTGCATTCCGCGACCTTTCCCGCTAATGGCCCGCCTTTCCGCGATTCAGGGGAACTGCCCGGCTAACTAGGGCTGCCGGGGCCGTTCGAGATCGTCGCGCGTAAAAGGAGACGAAAATGCCCAAGATGAAGACCAAGAGCGGTGTGAAGAAGCGCTTCAAATTCACCGCGACGGGCAAGGTGAAGCACGGCGTCGCCGGCAAGCGTCACCGCCTGAGCAGCCATAACGCGAAATATATTCGCACCAACCGCGGCACGTCGGTCCTGTCCGACTCCGATGCCGGCCACGTGCGCCTGTGGGCGCCGTACGGCCTGAAGTAAGGAGGGCTTGAGACATGGCACGTGTTAAGCGCGGCACCACCACCAAGGCGAAGCACAAGCGGATTCTGGATCAGGCGAAGGGCTATTACGGCCGTCGCAAGAACACCATCCGCATCGCCCGCCAGGCCGTCGAGAAGGCCGGCCAGTACGCCTATCGCGACCGCAAGGTGAAGAAGCGCAGCTTCCGCGCGCTCTGGATCCAGCGCATCAACGCCGGCGTCCGCGCCGAGGGCCTCACCTATTCGCAATTCATGCACGGCCTGAAGCTTGCGGGCATCGAGCTGGACCGCAAGGTCCTGGCCGACATCGCGATGCACGAGGGCGAGGCGTTTACCGCCATCATCGCGCAGGCGAAGGCGGCGCTGCCCCAGGCCGCCTGAGGTAGCCTGTAGCGACCGAACAAATGGGGCGCCGGTGGAGACACCGGCGCCCTTTTTGGTTTCGGGACGCCCGCCCCTCTTGTCATCCCGGACTTGTTCCGGGATCCACCGGGCAACAGGCGATGGGCAAGAGGCTCCACCGTGTCGCGCGCGGCACAGTGGACCCCGGCACGAGGCCGGGGTGACGGATGTGGAGGAAATGATGACGCTCCAGACCTGGTGGCTCTATGTCACCGCCGTGTTCCTGATCTCCGCGACGCCGGGGCCGAACATGCTTCACGTCATGGTCCAGAGCATCCATCACGGCGCGCGCCGCTCGGTCGCGTCGATGGCGGGGCTGATGACCGCGAACCTCGTCTGCCTGACCGCGTCGGCGGCGGGGCTCGGCGCGCTGCTCAAGGCCTCGCCGATGCTGTTCGACGTGCTGCGCTATGCCGGTGTCGCCTATCTCGTGTGGCTCGGCGTCAAGGCATGGCGCGCGCCGGTCGGCGGCGGTGACGCGACGGCCGGGAAGCCCGCCCCGCCCTCGCTCCGCGCGATGTACGCGACCGGCCTCGGCACCGGCTTCTCCAACCCCAAGCTGATCGTCTTCGCCGCGGCACTGTTTCCGCAGTTCATCGACACGGCGAGGCCCTTCGCGCCGCAGCTCGCGATCCTGATCGCCAGCTTCATCGTGATCGAGACCTTCTGGTTCGTGACCTATGCGCTGGGCGGCCGCTCGCTCGCGGCGTGGCTCGCGCCGGCCAATCGCCAGCGGCTGTTCAACCGCGTGACCGGGGCGATCTTCGTCGCGTTCGGCGCGGCGCTGTTCGGCAGCCGGGTGTAGTTTGGCGCCCAGGCCTTGACCTTCGGTCCCGACTGCGGTTCGGGCCACATCGACCAACGAACGGAATCCCGATGACCACCGATCTCGACCAACTCCAGGCCGAACTCCTCGCCTCGATCGACGCGGCGGCGGGCGTCGACGCGCTCGACGCGGTGCGCGTGCATGCGCTCGGCAAGCAGGGCGCCGTCACCGGGCTGCTCAAGACGCTCGGCGCGATGAGCCCCGAGGAACGCCAGGCGACCGGCCCGCGCATCCACGCGCTGCGCGAGGCGGTGACCGAGGCGATCGCGGCGCGCAAGGCCGCGCTGGAGGGCGCCGCGCTGGAGGCGAAGCTGGCCGCCGAGACGCTCGACATGACGCTGCCGGTCGACGGGGTGCCCGCGGGCAGCGTGCATCCGGTGAGCCAGGTGATGGACGAGCTCGCCGAGATCTTCGCCGATTTGGGCTTCGCGGTCGCCACCGGGCCGGAGATCGAGGACGACTGGCACAATTTCAGCGCGCTCAACATTCCCGAGACGCACCCCGCGCGGGCGATGCACGACACCTTCTACCTCGCCGGGGAGCATGCCACGCCGATGGTGCTGCGCACCCACACCTCGCCGGTGCAGATCCGCGCGATGAAGGCGGCGGGCGGGCAGAAGCCGGTGCGGATCATCGCGCCGGGCCGCACCTATCGCAGCGACAGCGACGCCACCCACACCCCGATGTTCCATCAGGTCGAGGGGCTGGTGATCGACAAGGGCATCACGCTCGGCCACCTCAAATGGACGCTGGAGACCTTCCTCAAGGCGTTCTTCGAGCGCGACGACATCGTGCTGCGGCTGCGCCCGAGCTACTTCCCCTTCACCGAACCGTCGGCGGAGGTTGATGTCGGCTTCTCGATCGTCAACGGCAAGCGCGTGATCGGCGGCAGCGAAGGCTGGATGGAAGTGCTGGGCAGCGGCATGGTCCACCGCAAGGTGATCGCGGCCGGCGGCTACGACCCCGACCAGTGGCAGGGCTTCGCCTTCGGCTGCGGGATCGATCGCCTCGCGATGCTCAAATACGGGATGGACGATCTGCGCGCCTTCTTCGACGGCGACCTGCGCTGGCTCAGACATTACGGCTTCTCGGCGCTCGACGTGCCCACGCTGAGCGGAGGAGTCGGCGCATGAAGTTCACCCTGAGCTGGCTCAAGCAGCATCTCGACACCGACGCGACGCTCGACCAGATCGATGCGGCGCTGACCCGCATCGGCCTCGAGGTCGAGGGCATCGAGAACCCGGGCGAGAAGCTCGCGGCGTTCCGCGTCGCGAAGGTGCTCACCGCCGAGCGTCACCCGCAGGCCGACAAGCTGCAGGTGCTGACCGTCGACACGGGTGACGGCGTGCCGCTCCAGGTCGTTTGCGGCGCCCCCAATGCGCGCGCCGGGCTGGTCGGCGTGCTCGGGCTGCCCGGCGCGACGGTGCCGGCGAACGGCATGGTGCTCAAGGTCGCGGCGGTGCGCGGTGTCGAATCGAACGGCATGATGTGCTCGTCGCGCGAGCTCGAGCTCGGCGACGATCACGACGGGATCATCGAGCTGCCCGCGGACGCGCCGGTCGGCTCGAGCTTCCCCGACTATGCCGGGCTCAACGATCCGGTGTTCGACGTGTCGATCACGCCCAACCGCCAGGACTGCATGGGCGTGCGCGGCATCGCGCGCGACCTCGCCGCGGCGGGGCTGGGGACGCTGAAGCCGCTCGCGGTCGAGCCGGTGGCGGGCGCGGGGCCGGGGCCCGACGTCGCGACGCTCGACCCCGAGGGCTGCCCCGCCTTCTACGGCCAGTCGGTGAGCGGCGTCGTCAACGGCGCCTCGCCCGGGTGGATGCAGAAGCGCCTCAAGGCGATCGGGCAGAAGCCGATCAGCGCGCTGGTCGACATCACCAATTATGTCAGCGTCGATCTCGGCCGCCCGCTCCATGTCTACGACCGGGCCAAGCTCAGCGGCAGCCTCGTCGCGCGCAAGGCCAGGGACGGCGAGCAGGTGCTGGCGCTCAACGGCAAGACCTATACGCTCGACGCGACGATGACCGTGATCGCCGACGACGTGGCGGTGCACGACATCGGCGGGATCATGGGCGGCGAGGACTCGGGCTGTTCCGAGACCACTACCGACGTGCTGATCGAATGCGCCTATTTCGACCCCGAGCATATCGCGCGCACCGGGCAGAAGCTGATGCTGACCAGCGACGCGCGCTCGCGCTTCGAGCGCGGGGTCGATCCGGCGTTCCTCGACGACGGCCTGGCGATCGCGACGCGGCTGGTGGTCGAGCTGTGCGGCGGCACCGCCAGCGGCGTGACCCGCGCGGGCACGCCGCCACAGGTGGGGCTGACGCTGGGCTATGATCCGGCGCTGGCCGAGACGCTGGGCGGGCTCGCGATTCCCGCTGGGCGCCAGAAGCAGATCCTCGAATCGCTCGGCTTCACGGTCGAGCCGCTCGACGCGAACGGCGATCCGGTCGGGATCGATGCCGGCTTCGACGCCTTTCGCGTCACCGCCCCGAGCTGGCGCCGCGACATCGACGGCCCCGCCGACCTGGTCGAGGAAGTGATCCGCATCGAGGGGATCGACAAAGTGCCCTCGACCCCGCTGCCCTGCGCGGCCGGCGTGGCCAAGCCGACCGCGACGCCCGAGCAGAAGCTCGAGCGCCGCATGCGCCGCACCGCGGCGTCGCGCGGGCTCAACGAGGCGGTGACGTGGAGCTTCATCGCCGAGCAGGAAGCCGCGCCGTTCGGCGGCGGCGCCTGGACCCTCGCCAACCCGATCAGCGAGGACCTCAAGGTCATGCGCCCCTCGCTGCTGCCCGGGCTGCTGATGGCGGCGGGCCGCAACTTGAAGCGCGGCGCGACGAGCGTGCGCCTGTTCGAGATCGGCCGCCGCTACCTCGCCGACAGCGAGAGGCTGACGCTCACCGCGGTGCTTGCGGGCGACGCCACGCCGCGCGGCTGGGCGAGCGGCAAGGCGCAGCCCTTCACCGCCTATGCCGCCAAGGCCGAAGCGCTGGCGCTGCTCGAGGCGGCGGGTGCGCCGGTCGGCAACCTGCAGGTGATGGGGGAGGCGGGCGAGGCCTGGCATCCCGGCCAGTCGGCGACGCTGCGGCTCGGGCCCAAGACCGTGCTCGCGGCCTTCGGCATGCTGCATCCGGCGCTGCTCAAGGCGTTCGACCTCGAGGGCCCGGTCGCGGCGGTCGAGATCTTCCTCGACGCGATTCCGGGCAAGCGCGCGACGGGCTTCATGCGCGCGCCCTACACCCCGCCCGCGCTGCAGGCGGTGACGCGCGACTTCGCCTTCATCGTTCCGGCGGAACTCGCCGCGGGCGACCTCGTCCGCGCGGTCAAGGGCGCGGACAAGGCGGCGATCACCGACGCGCGCTTGTTCGACCTGTTCACGGGCGCCGGCGTCGAGGAGGGCCGCAAGAGCCTCGCGGTCGAGGTGACGCTGCAGCCCGGCGAGAAGAGCTTCACCGATGCCGAGATCAAGGCGGTGGCCGACAAGGTCGTCGCCGCGGCGGCGAAACTGGGCGGGGTGCTGAGAGGCTGACCCGACCCGCCATCCCGGCCCCGTGCCGGGATCCACGCTGCCGTGAGCGATGAACAGGAACCTGATCCGCGCCGCCCGGCGTGCGGTGGATCCCGGCACGGGGCCGGGATGACGAAGAAAGGAACGGCATGAAGACCGCACTCATCACCGGCGCGACATCGGGCTTCGGCGCGGCAGCCTCGCGCGCTTTCACCGCCGCCGGCTGGCGCGTGATCGGTACCGGGCGGCGCGCCGACCGGCTCGCTGCGCTGAGGGCCGAGCTGGGCGACGACAGGTTCCACCCCGCCGTGTTCGACATCCGCGACGAGGCGGCGCGCGACGCCGCCCTCGACAGCCTGCCCGAAGCGTTTCGCGGCATCGACCTGCTGGTCAACAATGCCGGCCTCGCACGGGGCACCGAGAAGGCGCAGGAGGCCCTGCTCGACAATTGGCGGGTGATGATCGACACCAACGTCACCGCGCTGGTCGAGATCACCCACAAGCTGCTGCCGACGCTGATCGAGCGCCGCGGCGCGATCATCAACCTCTCCTCGGTCGCGGCGACCTACCCCTATCTCGGCGCCAACGTCTATGGCGGCACCAAGGCGTTCGTGCACCAGTTCAGCCTGTCGCTGCGCAGCGACCTCGCCGGCACCGGGGTGCGCGTCACCTCGATCGAGCCGGGCATGGCCGAGACCGAGTTCACCCTGGTGCGGACCGGCAGCCAGGAAGCGTCGGACAAGCTCTATGGCGGCGCCGACCCGATGACCGCGGACGACATCGCCGCGATGCTCCTGTGGGTGGCCTCGCTTCCGCCGCATCTCAATATCAACGTGATGGAAATGATGCCGGTCAACCAGTCGTTCGCGGGTTTTGCGGTACATCGCGAGGCGCAATGATCCTCTACGGCCACCCCTTCTCCGCCTACTGCCAGAAGGCGCTGATCGCGCTCTACGAGACCGCGACCGCCTTCGAGTTCCGCGTGGTCGGGGCCGACGCCGCGGTGAACGCCGAGTTCGAGGCGCTGTGGCCGCTCAAGCGCTTCCCGGTGCTGGTCGACGGCGACTGGACGCTGCCCGAGGCGAGCATCATCGTCGAGCATATCGCGCCGCATTTCCTGGCCGGGGGGCTCGAGGCGCGGCTGCTCGACCGTGTCTTCGACAATTATGTGATGACGCCGCTGCAAAAGATCGTCGGCGACGCGCTTCGCCCCGAAGGCGCCAGGGACCCGCACGGCGTCGCCAAGGCGCACGCGACGCTCGACAGGTCCTATGCCTGGCTCGATGCGCACATGGCCGGGCGGCAATGGGCCGCGTTCGAGTTCGGGCTGGGCGATTGCGCGGCCGGACCGGCGCTCTTCTATGGCGACTGGGTACATCCGATCCCGGCCGAGCACGCCGCGCTCCGCGCCTACCGCGCCCGGCTCGCCGCGCGGCCGAGCTTCGCACGCGCGATCGAGGAAGCGCGGCCATTCCGTCACTATTTCCCGCTCGGCGCGCCCGACCGCGACTGATGATCGAGATCGCCAACGATACGCTGACGGCGCGGATCAACCCCGTCGGCGCCGAGCTTTCCAGCCTGACGGACGCCGCCGGGCGCGAATTCATGACCGATGCCGACCCGGCCTTCTGGACCGGCCGCGCGCCGTTGCTGTTCCCGATCGTCGGCGCGCTCAAGGGTGGCGTCTATCGGCTCGACGGCCGGGAATATGCCTTGCCTCAGCACGGCTTCGCGCGCCGGCGGAAATTCGAGCCGGTCGAGCAGGCGCCGGACCGGGCCATCTTCCGGCTCGTGGATGATGCCGAGACCCGCCTCGCCTATCCCTTCGCCTTCGCGCTCGACGCCGCGTTCGTCCTCGACGGCGCGACGCTGGCGATCGAGGTGGCCGTCACCAACCGCGGCGCGCGCGACATGCCCGCGAGCTTCGGCTTCCATCCCGCCTTCGCCTGGCCGCTGCCCGATGGCGGCGCCAAGGCGGAGCACCGCATCGTCTTCGCGCGGGACGAGCCCGCCAGGCTCAACCGGATCGAGGGCGGGCTGATCGGCGCGGCCGACCGCGACACGCCGGTCGAGGGCGATACGCTGTGGCTGCGCGACGATCTGTTCGCGCACGACGCGCTGGTGTGGGAAGCGCCCGCCAGCCGTGCGCTGCGCTATGGCGGGAAGGCCGGGCCACAGCTCGACATCGCGTTTCCCGGCATGCCGACGCTGGCGGTCTGGACCAAGCCGGGTGCGCGCTTCGTCTGCGTCGAGCCGTGGCAGGGCCATGCCGACCCGGTCGGCTTCGCCGGCGAGATCTGGGACAAGCCAGGGATGGAGCGGCTGGCGCCGGGCGAACGGCGAACCTATGCCATGCGCGTGACGCTGCAGCCCTGACCCCGGAGCGCCCATGACCGACGCGATTCACCGCCGCACCCTGCTCGCAGCCGCGGCGTCGATGCCCCTCGGCCTCACCGCCGGCTGCGCGCCGCGCCCGGGCAAGGCGGGGGGCCGCTGGACCAATCCGCTGGTGCGCCAGCGCGCCGATCCGCACGTCACGCGCCATGGCGGGCACTATTATTTCACCGCCTCGGTCCCCGAATATGACCGGGTCGTGCTGCGCCGCGCGACGACGCTCCAGGGCCTGGCCGACGCCGCCGAGGCCGTGCCGTGGCGGCGGCCGGCGAGCGGGCGGATGGCGGGCTATATCTGGGCGCCCGAGCTGCACCGCTTCGACGGGCGCTGGCACATCTATTTCGCCGCGGGCGACAGCGACCAGAAGTTCCGCATCCGCACCTATGTGCTGGCGAGCGCGGACCCCGATCCGATGGCGGCGCGCTGGTCGCTGCTCGGCCAGCTCGAGACGCCGTGGGACAGCTTCACGCTCGACGCGACCAGCTTCGAGCATCGCGGGACGCGCTATCTGTGCTGGGCGCAGGCCGAGCCGGGGATCGGGACCAACAGCAACCTCTACCTGGCGCCGCTCGCCACGCCGACGACGCTGGCGCGCGCGCCGGTCCGACTGACGGTGCCCGAGCTCGACTGGGAGGTCCAGGGGTTCAAGGTCAATGAAGGGCCCGCGCTGCTGGCGCATGGCGGGCGGCTGTTCCTCACCTATTCGGCGAGCGCCACCGACGCGCGCTACTGCATGGGGATGCTGAGCGCCGACGCCGGTGCCGACCTGATGGACGCGGCATCCTGGACCAAGTCCTCCGTCCCGGTGCTGGCGACCGACCCGGCGGCGGGCGTGTTCGGCCCGGGACACAACAGCTTCACCACCGACGCCTCGGGACGTCCGGTGATCGTCTATCACGCGCGCGGCTATCGCGAGATCAAGGGCAACCCGCTGTTCGATCCCAACCGCCATGCGCGGGCGGAGCATGTCCGGTTCGATGCGGCGGGCGTTCCGCGCTTCATGCCGCCCGCGCCCGACGGGCCGGTCGGCGGCTGAGCGGCGGCGGACCGGCGCCCGCCGCCGCCGGGTGTCAGCTTTCGATGAAGGCGAGCAGGTCGGGATTCACCACCTCGGGATGCGTCGCGCACATGCCATGGGGCAGGCCCTCATAGGTCTTGAGCGTGCCGTTCTTGAGCAGCTCGACCGCCTTCGGCGCCGAATCGTGATAGGGCACGATCTGGTCGTCGGTGCCGTGCATCACCAGCACCGGAACCTCGATCGCCTTGAGATCCTCGGTGAAGTCGGTCTCGCTGAACGCCTTGATGCAGTCGTAATGCGCCTTGGTGCCGCCCATCATGCCCTGGCGCCACCAATTGTCGATCAGCCCCTGGCTGACCTTCGCGCCCTCGCGGTTGAAACCGTAGAAGGGCCCTGTCGGCAGGTCGATATAGAATTGCGCGCGGTTGGCGAGGAGCGATTCGCGCAACCCGTCGAACACCTCGATCGGCAGTCCCTCGGGGTTGCTGTCCTTCTTGACCATCACCGGCGGGACGGCGCCGATCAGCACCGCCTTGGCGACACGGCCCGGCTCGGCCCGCGCGACATAATGCGCGACCTCGCCGCCGCCGGTCGAATGGCCGACATGGATCGCGCCCTTGAGGTCGAGCGCCGCCGCCAGCGCGACGACGTCGGCGGCATAGGTGTCCATCTCGTTCCCCTCCCAGGTCTGCGAGGAGCGCCCGTGCCCGCGCCGGTCGTGCGCGATCACGCGATAGCCCTTGTGCAGGAAGAACAGCATCTGGTTGTCCCAGTCGTCCGCGGAGAGCGGCCAGCCGTGATGGAAGACGATCGGCGTGGCGTTCTTCGGACCCCAATCCTTGTAGAAGATCTCGGTGCCGTCGCTGGTCGTGATGAAGGGCATGGCTCGCATCCTTGGCTGGACCGCCGCGCGGGAAACGTGGCGTGGCGGCACCGTTACGCCCCCGTCCGAGTCGCGCAAAGTGCAACGTTCGAAAGCGATCGTTTCCAATAGCGAAACGCTCGCTTCGCAAGCCACTTGTCGCTAGAGGGCCGCGATGCCCGAGAACCCGATTCCTGGTCGCCGCACCTTCGCGATCATCTCCCACCCCGACGCGGGCAAGACCACGCTGACCGAGAAGCTGCTGCTGTTCGGCGGCGCGATCCATCTCGCCGGCGAGGTCAAGGCGCGCGGCGCCGCGCGGCGCGCGCGGTCGGACTGGATGAAGATCGAGCAGCAGCGCGGCATCTCGGTCACGTCGAGCGTGATGACCTTCGAGCGGGACGGGGTGACCTTCAACCTGCTCGACACGCCGGGCCACGAGGACTTCTCGGAAGACACCTATCGCACGCTCACCGCGGTCGACTCCGCGGTGATGGTGATCGACGTCGCCAAGGGCATCGAGAGCCAGACGCGCAAGCTGTTCGAGGTGTGCCGCCTGCGCAACGTGCCGATCATCACCTTCGTCAACAAGGTCGACCGCGAGGGGCGCGAGGTGTTCGAGACGCTCGACGAGATCGCCGAGCTGCTCCAGCTCGACGTCGCGCCGATGACGTGGCCGGTCGGCATGGGCGGTACCTTCGAGGGGGTGTACGACCTCGTCGCCAACCGCCTGCTGCTGCCCGAAGGCGACAGCCGCGAATTCCAGGGCAAGGTGGTGCAGACGTCCGGCTTCGACGATCCCCAGCTCGACGCGATCCTCTCCGGGCAGAATCTCGCCAAGCTGCGCGAGGATGCCGAGCTGGCGCTGGCGGGCTATGCGAGCTTCGACGCCGCGGCCTATCGCAACGGCGACCTGACCCCGGTCTATTTCGGGTCGGCGCTCAAGGAGTTCGGGGTCGATTCGCTGATCGACGCGATCGCCCGCCACGCGCCGCCGCCGCACGCGCTGCCCGCCGAGCCGGCGCCGGTCTCGCCCGACAACAGCGAGGTCACGGGCTTCGTGTTCAAGGTGCAGGCCAATATGGACCCCAACCATCGCGACCGCATCGCGTTCATGCGGCTGGTCTCGGGCACCTTCAAGCGCGGCATGAAGCTGACGCCCACCGGGCACGGCAAGCCGATCGCGATCCATTCGCCGATCATGTTCTTCGCCCAGCAGCGCGAACTGGCCGACGAGGCGTTCCCGGGCGACATCATCGGCATCCCCAACCACGGCACGCTGCGCGTCGGCGACACGCTGAGCGAGAAGGCCGATATCCGCTTCACCGGCCTGCCCAATTTCGCGCCGGAGATCCTGCGCCGCGTCCAGCTCAAGGACCCGACCAAGACCAAGCAGCTGCGCAAGGCGCTCGACGACCTCTCCGAGGAGGGCGTGATCCAGGTCTTCTATCCCGAGATCGGGTCGAACTGGATCATCGGCGTGGTCGGCCAGCTCCAGCTCGACGTGCTGCTCAGCCGCCTCGAGGCCGAGTACAAGGTCGGCGCGATGCTCGAGCCGGCGCCGTTCGACACGGCGCGCTGGATCGGCGGCGAGGCGGCGGACGTGAAGGAATTCATGGACCTCAATCGCACCGCCATGGCCAAGGACCGCGACGGCAACCCGGTGTTCCTCGCCAAGTCGGCCTGGGAGGTCGGCTATGTCGCCGACCGCTATTCGCGCGTGAAGTTCATGGCGACGCGCGAGCGCTGATCGTGCCGCACCGGCCCGCTCCCCCACCCGGCCACCCACTTCAGGGTATCCTCGATGGGTGGCCGGGTGGGGGAGCGGGCCGGTGCGGCATCCGCGAAAGCGGATCAAACCCGTGAAGACGCGGCCCGGGATCTGCGCGCGCAAGCGGCAGTTCCGGACCGAGGCGGAAGCGATGCAGGTCGCGCGCGACGCGCAGGTCACGTTGCGCGTCTATCGCTGCGCCTTGTGCCGCGACTGGCACCTCACCAGCCGCACCAAGGGGATGCGGCGGCCCTAGGCCGCGTCGTCGACCCAGCCGCGGCGCAGCGGCTTGACCGCGAACAACATCAGCACCGCGGCGAGCGCGTAGAAGGCGAGGCACCCCACCGCCGCGTAGCGCAGCGATTCGATGCCGTAGCTCGACTTGAGCGCGTCCGACAGCGCTCCCATCAGCAGCGGACCCACGCCGAGGCCAATCAGGTTGTTGATCAGCAGGAAGCTCGCCGACGCGGTCGCGCGCATCTCGCGCGGGACGAGATGCTGGACCGCGGTCGTCACCGGACCCAGCCACAGGATGTTGAGCGCGTTGGGGATCAGCAGCAGCGCCCAGGCGAGCATCGGCGAGCTGCTGAGGAACCCGAAGGCGAAGGTCGGCACGGTGATCGCCCAGGCGATCGCCGGCAGCCTGGCGTACCAGCCGCGATCGCTGCGTCCGAGCCGGTCGGCGAACCAGCCCCCGGCGAACACCCCGGCCACGCCGCCGATGAGCAGGACCGAGCCCATGAACTGCCCGGTGGTGATCAGGTTGAAGCCGAAGCTGCGCATCAGGATCGACGGCGTCCACAGTGCGAGCCCATAGCCGCACAGCGAGCTGCACGCCGCGGCGAACGCCATCAGCCAGAAAGCCGGCTTCCTTGCGAGAATCGGGAAGACCTTGGCGACGGGCGTGGCCTGCCTGACCGCGGCGGCGGGGCGCGGCAGGTCGCGCACCAGATATTTGAAGATCGGCGCGAGCACGATCCCGGCCACGCCCATCACGATGAAGGCGGTGCGCCAGTCGACCAGCGCCGCGATATAGGCCCCCAGCAGCGTGCCGCCAGCGAGACCGACGGGAATGCCGAGCGAGTAGATGGCGAGCGCCCGCGCGCGCTTCTCGGGCGGGAAATAGTCCGCGATCAGCGCATAGGAGGGCGCGACGCCGCCCGCCTCGCCGACGCCGACGCCGAGCCGGTAGAGGAAGAGCTGCCAATAGCCGGTGGCGGTGCCGCACAGCGCGGTGAAGGCGCTCCACACCGCTAGGCTCCCCGCAATCACCGCGCTGCGGCTGGTGCGGTCGGCGAGATAGGCGAGGGGGACGCCGAGGACGGAATAGAGCAGCGCGAAGGCGAGCCCGCCGATGGCGCCGAACTCGGCATCGGTGAGGCCGAGATCGGCCTTGATCGGCACGGCGAGGATGCCGAGGATCTGCCGGTCGAGGAAGTTGAAGGTGTAGACCAGCAGCAGCATCGCGAGCACCAGCGCGCGATAGCCGGGCGTGCCATGGCCTGCCTGTGGCGTGCCGCTCTGTGCCATGCGTTCCTCCCCTTCGAAAATGCCTTGGCCGGACGCCCCCCTGCGAGACGCCCGGCCAAGTCAGTCTGCCAAACTCAAGACGGCAAAGCGATCAGAACTTCACCTCGAACGTGCCGGTCACGGTGCGCGGCGGGCCGTAATAGCCGATCACCGAATTGCCGGTGAGCGCGCCGGGGAAGTTGTAGCCGCCGACGCGATAGCGCGCATCGGTGAGGTTGCGCGCGGCGACGCCGATCCGGTAGCGGCCGCCGCCCGAGGTCCAGTTGAGCGCGGCGTCGACCAGCGCATAGCCGTCCTGGTCGAGCGCGGGCGTGACGAACTCGAACATCTGCGTGTCGCTGCGCAGCGACACCGATGGGGTGAAGGCGATCGTGCCGCCCGCCAGATCCTCCGACCAGGTGACCGAAGCGTTGGCCGTCCATTCGGGCGTGTTCTGGAACGCGCGCTGGTCCGACACGTCGACCGGGGTGGTGCCGCCGCCGATGAAGGTGAAGAACTCCTTGTAGTCGGCATTGGTGTAGCCGACCACGAGGCTCGCCGAGAGGTTGCGCGACGGCACCACGCGCGTCTCGATCTCGAAGCCGTAGATCACGCCCTTGCCGGCATTGTCGACGAAGCTGGCGATGCCGCTGGGCAGCGCGGGCACCTGGATGGTGACCTGCTGGTCCTTATAGTCCGAATAGAAGCCGGCGAGGTTGACGAACAGCGTGCGGTCGAGGAACGCGCCCTTCATGCCCAGCTCGTAGCTGTCGATCGTCTCGGGATCGTAGCCGTTGACGGTGGTCGGCGTGAGCACCACGTCGCCGCGCATGTCGAAGCCGCCCGACTTGAAGCCCTTGCCGTAGCTCGCGTAGAAATTCAGGTCTTCGCGCGGTTCGTAGCTGATGCTGACGCGCGGCGTCAGCTTCTCGAAATCGCGGCTGTTGGTGTAATCCGAGCGGATCAGGCCCGGTACCGCCGTGGCGTTGCCGAAATAGGGGCTGCGGATGCCGGTATAGTTGCGACGGAAGACGGTGCCGGTCTTCTCGTCGCGGGTGTAGCGCAGGCCCGCCGAGATCTTGAACTGGTCGGTGATGTCGAAGCTGAAGTCGCCGAACGCCGCATAGCTCTTGGTGAACACCGTGCCCGAGGTGAGCGTGGTGGTGTTGAGCAGGCCGACCACCGTATCGAACGCGCCGCTCGCACGGCCGTTCAGATAATAGACGCCGAACACGCCCTGCAGCCGCTCGCCCTCGTAGAGCAGCTGGAGCTCCTGGGTGAACTGGCGGTCCGAATATTCGGCCGGGACGTCGAGCGTCGGCAGCGCGGTGTTGTCGAAATCGATCACCGTGTCGGTGCTGCCGTCGCGCCATGCGGTGATGGTCTTGAAGGTCAGCGTGTCGCTGAGGTTGATCTCGCCGGTCACCGAAAGCCCGCGGGTCTCGACCCGGTTCTCGTCGCCGATCCCGGCGCGCGTGTCATAGACGCTTGCGGTCGGCGCATAGACCGGGTCGGCGCCGTTGGGCAGCAGGCGCGTGCCGTGGCGCGGGTTCGAACGGTCGAGCACGCGATCGCCCGCGATGCGCACGAAGATATTGTCCGACGGCGTGAACTCGGCCGACAGCCGCGCCGCGAACACGTCCTTGTTGTAATGCTCGGCCCCGGTGGTGAGGTTGGTGCCGAAGCCGTCGCGCCAGTACTGCGCGACCGCGGCGCCGAACGACAGCATGTCGCCCACCGGCACCACCACCTGACCGACCAGATCGACCTGGTCGTACGAGCCATAGGAGGCGCGCGCCGATGCTTTGAAATCATGGCCGAGACGGCGGGTGACGTATTTGACCGCGCCGCCGATCGTGTTGCGCCCGTAGAGCGTGCCTTGCGGCCCGCGCAGCACCTCGACGCGCTCGACGTCGAAGATGTCGAGCACCGCGCCCTGGGGCCGCGCGACATAGACGTCGTCGATATAGAGCGCGACGCCAGGCTCGAAGCCCCACAGCGGATCCTGCTGGCCGACGCCGCGGCTGAACGCGATCAGCGTCGAGTTGGAGCCGCGCGCGATCTGCAGCGTCAGGTTGGGCGTCTTGTCCTGCAGCGCGGTGATGTCGGCCGCGCCGCTCTTCACCAGCGAATCGCCGGTCACCACCGACATCGAGATCGGCACGTCGATCAGGCTTTCCTCGCGGCGGCGGGCGGTGACGACGATCTCCCCCTCGGCGGCCTCCTCGGCGGCAGGCGCGCCCGCCGGCGCGTCCTGCGCGAAGGCGGGCATGGCGGCGAGCGCGCCCAGCGCGGCACCGGTGCTCAGAATCGTGCGGGCAGACGGAATCAGGCGTAGCATCAAGGCTTCCTCCCCAGATTGCAGCCGCGGTGCTCCCCCGGCTTGTAAGACGTTGGAGGACGCTATAGTGAAACCTGAACCGGGTTTCAACTTCCGGATTCAAGGGAGAGGCGAGTGGCGGAGGAACGTGGCATGGCGGCCACAGTCACGGTGGCGAAAAGCGAGGGCGCGGCAAGCGAGGGCAAGGAGCCGCGCACCGCACGGGGGCGCCGCACGCTGCGCGCGATCCTCGATGCCGCCGCCGCCGAGTTCGGCGAGAAGGGCTTCCACGAAGGCTCGATCAGCGGGATCACGCGCCGCGCGGGCGTCGCGCTGGGCAGCTTCTACACCTATTTCGATTCGAAGGACGCGGTGTTCCGCGCGCTGGTCCGCGACATGAGCGAGCAGGTGCGCGAGCATGTCGCTCCCGCGATCCGCGCCGCGCCCGAGCAGATCGCCGCCGAGCGCGCGGGCCTCGAGACCTTCATCGGCTTCGTGCGCCGGCACAAGGAGATCTACCGCATCATCGACGAGGCCGAGTTCGTCGACCCCGAGAGCTTCCGCCTCCACTATGCGACCACCGCCGACCGCATCGAGAAGCGCCTGCGCGCCGCCGCCGAGCGCGGCGAGCTGCGCACCGACGTGTCCGAGGTCCATGCCTGGGCGATCATGGGGATGAACGTGTTCTTGGGACTTCGCTACGGCGTGTGGAGCGAGGACCGCGACCCTGCGGATGTGGCCGACACGGTGGCCGAGATGCTGGCGCGGGGACTGGGCGCCAATCGTTGAAGCACGCAGAACGATATATATTTTATGTTTGACGATAATTTTCTTGTGCGAGACATATCGACCCGCTAAGGAAGGTCATCCACACGCAAGGATGACGCTCATGTCGATTCGGTTGCTGACCTATCTCCTCCTGTTCGCGCAGATTGCGATCGCACTCGCCGTGCTCATGCTGCTCATCATGTTCGTGATCCCGATCGCGAGCGGCGAACCCTTCACCGCGAGCTGGCCGGTGGTCGCGAACGCGGCGACCGCGAGCTTTCCGCTGAGCGGCGGCCAGGGCGCGATCCGGATCGATCGCGGAACGCTCGAGCTGGCCACGTCGGACTGGAAGCCGGCCTTCGTCCAACTCGTCACCTTCGGCGTCCTCGCGACAGGCAGCTACGCCGCGATCGACCGGCTGAAGACGGTGTTGGCCGGGATTGCCGCGGGGAAGCCCTTCGCCGACGACATCATCCGCAGCCTGCGGGTGATCGGCTGGCTGCTGATCGGCTGGGTCGCACTCGACATCGTCCATGCGCTGATCGCGCAGCCTTTGTTCCTCGCCGCCGCGCAACCTGCAGAGGGAGTCGCACTTGGCGCCAGCATCTCCTCGCTCGACGGCGCGGAACCGGCGCGTGCGTTCCGGCTGGTGTACGAACTCGACTGGATCAGGATCGCCGCGGGCCTGTTCGTACTGGCGTTGGCGCAGGCCTTTGCGACCGGCAAGGCGCTGGCCGCCGACAATGCGGCGATCATCTGATGGGAATCGTCGTCACCCTCGACGTGATGATGGCGCGCCGCAAGATGCCGCTCAACGTCCTTGCCGACCGCATCGGCATCTCCGTACCCAACCTATCGCTGCTCAAGACCGGCAAGGTGAAGGGCGTGCGCTTTCAGACGCTCGCGGCGCTCTGCCGTGAGCTCGACTGCCAGCCGGGCGATCTCCTCGAATATGTGCCCGGCGAAGACGACGAGGCCGATACGGACTAGCCCGCCTCGGCCAGCCACGCCTTCGCCGTCTCGCCGTCCCAGTCCATGTCCCCCGCGACGCGCCACACCTCGCGGCCCTGCGCGTCGTAGAGCACGGTGGTCGGCAGATTGACGCCATAATACGTCGACAGCCCGACCTCGGGGTCGAGCCATGGCTTCAGCGCCTTGAACCCCGCCTTCGCGAAATAGGGCGTCACCTTGGCCGCGCCCTCCAGGTCCTGGCTCACCGTCACCACCTGAATCCGGTCGCCCTCGCGCTGCGCCAGCCGGTCGAGCGCCGGCATCTCGCGCACGCACGGCGCACACCAGGTCGCCCACAGGTTGAGCAGCAGCGGCTTGCCCTTGAATACGGCGAGCGTCGTGGGCTTGCCGTCGGGGCTCTGGAAGGTGACCGACGGCGCGGGCTCGCCCTTGTGGCTGCGGTCGAGCGTGCCGATCCGCTCGACCTCAGCTTCGTTCGCGGGCGCAGCGGGGCTTTCGGCGGCAACAGCGGCGTTTGCTTGCTCGCCCGCCTGCTTCGGCTTATCGCAGCCGGCGATTCCAAGGGCTGCGAGGGTAAGGAGAAGCGCGATCGTCGAGCGCAAGACAGGCTCCAATTCGATGTGGGGCGGGCGCTTCGCCGAAGGCCCGTCGTCGGTGATGCGCGAGATTAACGCTTCCATCCCGTTCGACAAGCGCATGTGGCGGCAGGACATCGCGGGTTCCAAGGCGCATGTCGCGATGCTGGGCAAGCAGGGCATCGTCGATGCGGCGGACGCGGCGACGATCTCGGCGGGCCTCGATCAGGTCGCGGCGGATTACGAACGCGACGGCGTGCCCGAGGACCTCGCGCTCGAGGACATCCATATGCTGACCGAGGCGCGGCTGGCCGACAAGATCGGGCCGGTCGCCGGGCGGCTCCACACCGCGCGCAGCCGCAACGACCAGGTCGCGACCGACTTCCGGTTATGGGTGCGCGACGCGACCGACCAGGTGCTCGCCGCGCTCGCCGCGCTGCAGGATGCGCTGCTCGCTCGTGCCGAGGAACATGCCGGCAGCGTGATGCCCGGCTTCACGCATCTCCAGAGCGCGCAGCCGGTGACGCTGGGCCATCACCTGATGGCCTATTTCGAGATGATCGACCGCGACGTCTCGCGCTTCACCGACAACCGCGCGCGCGGCAATCTCTGTCCGCTGGGCTCGGCGGCACTGGCCGGCACCGGCTTCCCGCTCGACCGCGAGGCGACCGCGGCGGCGCTCGGCTTCGACGGGCCGACGCGCAACTCGCTGGATGCGGTGAGCGACCGCGACTTCGCGCTCGACTATCTGATGGCGGCGGCGCAGTGCAGCCTGCATCTCTCGCGCCTCGCCGAGGAGTTCGTGATCTGGGCGAGCCAGCCCTTCGGCTTCGTCAAGCTCTCCGACCAATGGTCGACCGGCAGCTCGATCATGCCGCAGAAGCGCAACCCCGACGCCGCCGAGCTGGTGCGCGGGCATGCCGGGCGGATCGTCGGCTGCCTCACCAGCCTGATGATCACGATGAAGGGCCTGCCGCTCGCCTATTCGAAGGACATGCAGGACGACAAGCCGCCGGTGTTCGAGGCGCACGACCTGCTGGCGCTGTCGATCGCGGCGATGACCGGCATGGTCGAGAGCGCGCAGTTCCGCACCGACCGGATGCGCGGCCTCGCCGAAAGCGGCTTCGCCACCGCCACCGATCTTGCCGACTGGCTGGTGCGCGAGGGCGGCATTCCGTTCCGCGAAGCGCACCACATCACCGGCCGCGCGGTCGCGGCGGCGGAGGCCAAGGGGGTGCGGCTCGACCAGCTCGAGCTTGCGGATCTGCAGGCGATCGACCAGCGTATCGACGCGCGCGCGTTCGGTGTGCTCAGCGTCGACGCGTCGGTGGCGAGCCGGACGAGCTTCGGCGGGACCGCGCCGGTGCGGGTGCGGGAAGCGATTGCGGCGGCGCGCGCCGCAAGAGGAGAGTAAGGACATGCGAACCCTGGTGGTATTCACGGCGCTGTTGTTGGCTGCTTGCGGCAACAAGGGCGACCTGAAACCTGCGGCCGGGGGATCGCTGCCGCCCAAACCCTATGGGGCGGTTGCCACGCCGACGCCGGCTGATTTGGTGCAGGCGCCGCCCCAGACCCGACCGACGCGCAGCGACGAAGTGCTGCGCAGCTCCGAGGAACGCCGCGGCGACGAGTTCGAATTGCCGCCGCAGTAATCGAGAAGACCCAAGCTTCATGGATCATTTCAATCGCAGGAACGGCGTGCTCCACGCCGAGGACGTCGCCATTCCGCAAATCGCCGCGGATGTCGGCACGCCCGTCTATGTCTATTCGACCGCGACGCTCGAACGCCACGCCAGGGTGCTCAAGGACGCGCTCGCCGATCTGCCCAATGTCCACATCGCCTTCGCGATCAAGGCCAACCCCAACCTCGCGGTGCTCGGCGTGCTGGCCAAGCAGGGCTATGGCGCCGACGTCGTCTCGGGCGGCGAACTCAAGCGAGCGCTCGCCGCGGGGATGAAGGCGCAGGACATCGTCTTCTCCGGCGTCGGCAAGACCCGCGCCGAGCTCCAGCTCGGGCTCGACGAAGGCATCGGCCAGTTCAACCTCGAGCTCGAGGAGGAGGGCGAGGTGCTCGCCGACCTCGCCCATGCACAGGGCAAGACCGCGCCCGCGGTGCTGCGCGTGAACCCGGACGTCGATGCCGGCACCCACGCCAAGATCTCGACCGGCAAGGCCGAGAACAAGTTCGGCGTGGCAATCGACCGTGCCGCCGACATCTTCGGTCGCCTCGCCGGGCGGCCCGGCCTCGACCTGCGCGGGGTCGCGATCCATATCGGCAGCCAGCTCAAGGAGCTCGCCCCGCTCGAGGCCGCCTACACGCGCGTCGGCGAGCTGGTCGCGCAGCTCCGTGCGGCCGGGCACGCCATCACCCATGTCGACCTCGGCGGCGGGCTGGGCGTGCCCTATCGTCCGGGCGAGACCGTGTCCTCGGCCGAGGAATTCGGGGCGATGGTCAAGCGCGTGACCGAGGGCTGGGACGTCACGTTGATGTTCGAGCCGGGCCGCTTCATCTGCGGCAATGCCGGGGTGCTGGTGACCGAGGTGATCTGGGTCAAGCCCGCTGCGGGCAACCCCTATGTCATCGTCGACGCGGCGATGAACGACCTCGCCCGCCCCGCGCTCTACGAGGCGTATCACACGTTCGAGGCGGTCGAGCCGACCGGCGAGAAGTTCGTCGCCAATATCGCGGGACCGGTGTGCGAGACCGGCGACACCTTCGCGATGGGGCGCGAGATCGACGTGGTGCGCTCAGGCGATCTTGCGGTGTTCCGCACCGCGGGTGCCTATGGCGCGACCATGGCCTCGACCTACAACAGCCGCGCGCTGGTGCCCGAGGTGCTGGTATCGGGCGACAGATTCGCGGTCGTCGCCGACCGCATCCAGCCCGACACGATCATGGCTGCCGAGCGCGTGCCGGAGTGGATCCGGTGAAACGATCGGGGCTGCCCGTCTTCGTCCAGCTGGACGGGCGGCCCGTGATCCTGGTCGGTACCGGTGCTTCGGCGGAGGCCAAGCGCCGGCTGCTCGAACGCGCGGGGGCGGTGATCGTGGGCGAGGCGGATGACGCGCGGCTGGCCATCGTCGCCTGCGGGGATCCCGAGCCGGTCGTGACGCGGCTGCGGGATCGCGCGATCCTCGTCAACGTCGCCGACCGGCCCGACCTGTGCGACTTCACCTTGCCCGGGATCGTCGAGCGCGAGCCGGTGACGGTCGCGATCGGCACCGGCGGCGCCTCGGCGGGCCTCGCCGCGGCGTTGCGCCAGCGGCTCGAGGCGGTGCTGCCGGCGTCGCTCGGCGAGCTGGCGGCGGCGCTGAAGCGAAACCGGGCGGCGATCCGCGAACGCTGGCCGGATGCGGGCGAGCGGCGCCGCGCGATCGGAGCCGGACTGGCAGGGCCGCTCGATCCGCTGCGCGACCCGCCGGAAGGCGCCGTGGAACGCTGGCTCGCCGCGCCCGATGCCGAGCACGCCGGGCTCGTCCGCATCGCCCTGCGCTCCGCCGATCCCGACGACCTCACGTTGCGCGAGGCGCGGCTGCTGGCGCAGGCCGACCGCGTGACGCATCGTACCGACGTGCCGCCCGCGATCCTGACTCGCGCGCGCGCCGATGCCGAACGCATTGCATGCGACGCCCCCCCCACTAACTTGCCCGGCCTGACGGTCGACCTGGAGATGGCTGGATGAGCGGCTTTGCCTATGTCGTCACACGCGGCCGCGCCCGGGCCGTCGATCCGCACGAAGCGATCCGCCTGCGGCGCGGCTTCGTGTGGATCCACCTCACCTCGCGTGACGAGGAGGTGCAGGCTTGGCTGCGCGACGTGGCCCGGCTCGACCGCTTCACCATCGACGCGCTGACTGCGCTCGAGACGCGCCCGCGCTGCGACCAGATCGATAGCGCCGCAGTGCTCAACCTGCGCGGCATGACGCATGCGACGATGCAGAGTTCCGACCCGCTCGCCTCGATCCGGCTGCGCGCGGCGGGCGATCGCGTCATCTCCGTCACCCGCCTGCCGCTCGATGCGCTCGACGTGGCGCGCGCCGCGACCGAAGCAGGGCAAGTGTTCGACGCCGGCGACCTGATCGCCACGCTGGCCGAGGCAATCACCGAGCAGCTCGATCCGCAGGTCGCCGACCTGGGGGATTCGCTCGACAGCTGCGAGGAGCAGCTCGACCCGCGCGATGCTTTCGAGCTGCGGCGCAAGGTCAATCTCGTCCGGCGCGAGGCGATCGGCTATCGCCGTTTCCTCTTTCCGCAACGCGTCGCGCTGGAGAAGCTGGCGACGCTGCCGGTGCGCTGGCTGTCCGACGAGGACCGGCTCCACATCAGCGCCGCAGCGGACCGCGCCGCGCGCATGGCGGAGGAACTGGAGAGCATTCGCGAGCGCGCGTCGCTGATCCACGAAACGCTCACCGACCTGCGCGCCGAGGTGATCGACCAGCGCTCGCTGCTGATCGCCGTGGCGGCAATGGTCTTCCTGCCGCTTACCTTCATCACCGGACTGTTCGGGATGAACGTGCAGGGCATCCCCTATGACGACCATCCGACGTCGTTCTGGGTGATCACCGTCTTCTGCCTGATCGTCGCGGCGGCGGTTACCGGCTATTTCGTCAGGCGCCACTGGTTCCGCTGAGCCGCTCGACCTCGGCGTTCAGCGACTGGATCGAGTTCACCAGCCGCGCCCGGTCGGCGCGGGTGACGGCGAGCTCGGTGCGTGCCTCGCCCAGCTCGATCGCGCGCGCGGCGATTCGCGCGTCGAGCGCGGCGACCGCGCGCTTGAGCTCGACGATCCGTGCCGATCGCGCCAGCGTCCGCTCGATCCGCGCGTGCAGCACGTCGAAGTCGAACGGTTTGGCGACATAATCGTCGGCGCCGGCGGCGAGCGCCTCGACGGTCGCGCCGGCGTCGCTGCGTGCGGTGATCATGATCACCGGCAAGTCCGCGGTGCGCGGATTGACGCGCAGCTCGGCCAGCACCTCGATCCCCGACATGCCCGGCATCATCATGTCGAGCAGCACGAGGTCGAAGCCGCGGCCGGCGATCAGGTCCAGCGCCTCGCGGCCATTGTCGCAGAGCACCACCAGATAGCCCGCCTGGCCGAGCCGGCTGCCGATCACGTTGAGGTTGGTGCGGCTGTCGTCCACCACGAGCACGGTGCGGATGCCGCGCCGGCGCGTCTCGGCGGAGGGAAGGCTCTGGCTCATGCGCGCGAGCCTATGACGCGAGCGTCACGATCAGGTTAACGATACGACAACCGCGCCCTATCGCCGCAGAAATCCCAAAACCTGGTCAACCATCACTTCGAGCTGGCCCGACGCGCCCGCCACCGCATCGCCCCCCGCCCCCGTATTGATCGCGACGCCGAGCGGAGTCGGCCAGCCGCGCAGCGCATGGATCACCGTGCGCAGCGCCGCCAGGGTCGAGACCGCCGCCTGCCAGCCGCCCGCGGTGGCGACCAGCCCGACGGGCATGCCGTCGAAATAGACGCGCTCGTCACCGCGCAGCAGCTCGACATAGTCGAGCGCGTTCTTGACCAGCCCCGACAGCGAGCCGTGATAGCCCGGCGAGCCCACGATCAGCCCGTCGGCGTCGCGCAGCACCGCGATGAAGTTGGTGATCGCCGGGTCGCTGGTGGTGCAGCCGAGCTCGTAATGCGGGAAGTTGATCGCCTCGCCGGTCAGCAGCGTCGTTCGCGCGCCCCTCGCCTCGGCGAGCGCGAGGCAATGCGCAAGCGCGCGACCGGTCGCCGATTCGGGGCGCGAGGTGCCGCCCAGGGCGACGATGTGCGGCTTGCTCATGCCGCGGCGCTAGCCGAAACACGGGCGCTGGGCCACCCGCATCGTGCGGCGCGGCCGATCGGAGGCGCAGGGGTGGAGCGACGCGGGCCGCTGGCAGGGGTGCGGATCGTCGAGATCGACGCGATCGGCGCGGTGCCGTTCGCGACGATGCTGCTCGCCGACCTCGGCTGCGAGGTGGTGCGCGTGGTGCAGCCGGGCTCGACCACCAGTGCGATCGTCCCGGCGCTCTACCGCGGGCGGCAGGACTTGGTGCTCGACTTCCGCGAGCCGGCGGCGATCGCCGAGGTGCTCGAGCTCGCCACGCATGCCGATGGCCTGATCGAGGGGATGCCGCCGGGCTCGATGGAGGCGCTCGGCCTCGGCCCCGACCGGTGCCGCGCGCGCAACCCGCGGCTGGTCTATGGCCGCGCGAGCATGTGGGGGCAGACCGGGCCGCTCGCCGGCCAGTCCGGCGCCGACATCAACGTACTGGCGATGACCGGCGCGCTGCATGCGATCGGCACGACCGACGCCCCCGCGGTGCCGCTCAACCTGCTCGGCGATCATGCGGGCTGCGCGCTGTTCCTGGCGCTGGGGATGGTTGCGGCGATTCTCGGCACCCAGCTCGGCGAGGAGGGCCGCGTGGTCGATGCCGCGGCGATCGACGGGGTCGGCACGCTGATGGCGCTGACCCAGAGCCTGTTCGCGAGCGGACGGTGGGCCGACCGCCGCGAGGCCAATCTGATCGACGGCGGCGCGCCCTTCTACCGCGCCTATGCCTGTGCCGAGGGCGGGCATGTCGCGGTCGGCGCGATCGAGCCGGCGCAGTTCGAAGCGCTATGCGCCGGGCTCGGCTTCGCCCCCGGCGCCTTCGCGCAGTTCGATCGCACCGGCTGGCCCGAAATGGCCGCGCGCTTCGCCGAACGCTTCGCGGCGCGCTCGCGCGACGAATGGGTGCGCAGCTTCGCCAATGGCAATGCGTGCGTGACGCCGGTGCTGTCGCTGGCCGAGGCGGCGCGCCACCCGCACGCGCTGGCGCGAAGGCCGGTGGCGGCTGGCCCGACGGGCGCGGCGACCGCACCGCAGTTCAGGCCCGGGACCGGTGTCGCGCCGCCTGCGCGGGAAGTGTCGGTGCGCGAGATCCTGGCGCGCTGGACGGATTAGGCCGCGCGTGCCTGGCTCCACGCGCCGGCGATATCCTCGAGATCGTCGGCGACGCGGCGGAACGGCGCCGGATCGCTGCCGATGCTGGCGCCCAGGACCTGCGCGCGCAGACCGTGATAGAGCGTGGCGAGCGTACGCGAGACCTCGCCGCCACGCTCGAAATCGAGACCCGATTCGAGCGCGAACAGGATCGCGGTCGCGCGCGCGATACGCTCGCTCTTGACCGGCAGCTGGCCCTTTTCCGCGGCGAAGGCGGCGGCGCGCAGCGCGGCGATGCACTCCTTGTACATGATCTCGACCAGCTCGTGCGGATCGGCGGCGGCGGTGCGGCCGACCGCGTCGATCGAGCGATAGGTCGCGGCGGCGTTGGTGCCGAGGCGGATCGGGGCCTTCACCTGCATCAGCCCTGCTTGTTCCACGCGTCGATCTGGTTCTCGAGGAAGGTCAGCGTCGACTGGTAGGCGGCGACCTTGGCGTCCATGCTGGCGAACTGGCGCGTCATGCGCGTGCGCAGCGCCTCGGCCTTGACCAGCGCCTCGGTCTTGTCCTCGACCACGTCGGCCTTGGCGTCGGTGTAGCGGAGCTCGCTCGCGCCGAGCCCGCGCGTCGTGCTGGCGGCGGCGGTCGAGATCGCGTCGAGCACGGCGGACAAGCCGTTGTTTGCCGTCGCGACGCCGTTGGGCTGAGCGAACATCTTCTCGACCTGGCCGGGATGGTTGACCAGTGCCTTGGAGAGCTTGGCGGAATCGAGGCTGAGCGTGCCGTCGCGGTTGGTCTTGACCCCGATGTGCGACAGCGTGGTCGGGACCTCGGTCGAGCCGGCGACGAGCGGGTTGAGCGTCAGCTCCTGGAGCTGGCGCTTGAGCGTCTTGGCCGCGAGGTCCTGACGCAGCGACCCGGTGACCGGATCGAGGTCGGTACGCAGCGCGGTGTACACCTCGTTATAGGTGTCGACGAAGTCCTGCACCGCCTGCATCAGCGCGCTGGTCGGCAGCGTCTTGCCGATGTTGACCACCGTGCCCGGCTGCGCCGAGACGAGGTCGAGCTTCACGCCCGGCACAAGGTCGGTGATCGAATTGGTCTCGCGCCGCACCTGTACGCCGTCGACCGCGACGATCGCGTCGGCGGCGGCGCTGCCGACGGTCGTGCCGGTCGCGCCGACGCCGATGTCGAGCGCGGCGAGCCCTTCATGCCCGGCGGTCTCCGTGGCAGTGAGGGTGAAGGCACGCGCCTCGCCGGTCCCGCCCTTGACCACCAGCCGCGAGCCCGCGGCGTCGGTGAGGATCGAGGCGGTGACCCCGGCATTGGCGGCATTGATCGCGGCGGCGATACCCTCGAGGCTCGACACATTCTCGCCGATCGTGATGTCGACCGGCGTGCCGGCACCGGGGGTGAAGCTAGTCATCGCGCCATTGGCGACGGTGGCGGTGCCGAAGGTGAGCGTGAGCTTGCCCTGGCCGATCGCTGCGGTCTTGTCCGCGACCGGCGCGGCCGAGACGGTCTGGCTCGACGCGAGCTGGCGCACCTCGACCCGCGCGTTGAGCTCGGTCAAGTTGGCGCCGGCGACGCGCGAGACGGTGAAGATGCCGGTGTTCGAGCTGGTCGGCTGAGTCGCGAGATTGCCGCTGCGCGACAGGCTGGAGAGCGCGCTGGCGAAGCTGGTGATGTTGCTCTTGTGCGTCGCCGACGCGCTGATCTGCGCGGTCAGCGTCTCCTCGCGCTTGGCGAGCGTGGCGTTGCGATATTCGAACTGCTTGTCGACCAGCTGCTGGACGAGCGCGGCCGTGTCGATCCCCGACCCGACGCCAAGCGCCATGCCGATCGACGTCGTCGATGTCGTTCCTTCAACGGCCACGTGAACGTCCCCCTCTATGCTGGTTAACGGCCATCATCGCGCAGCCTTTAGGCCGGTCTGCACACCATTTTCGTCGAACAGCGCGGTGTCGGGCACGATGATGCTCGGCATCCGCCCACCCGCCTGCTTGTTGAGGCCGAACACGAACGCCAGCACGGTCGCGACCGCCATGTAGAGATCGTCGCGGATCTCCTGATTCTCGCGGCTGGTGAAGTAGATCGCTCGGGCGAGCGGCGGCAGTTCGAGCCGCGGCACGGCGAACTCGTCGGCCAGCTCGCGGATCGCCAAGGCGATCTCGCCGCGGCCCTTGGCGACCACCACCGGCACCTGGTCCTTGCCGCTCGAATAGCGCAGCGCGACCGAGAAATGGGTCGGGTTGGTCAGCACGACGTGCGCTTCCTGCACCTTGCCGCGCAGGCCGCCCTTGGCCAGCTCGCGCTGGCGCTGGCGCTGCGCCGACTTGGCCTCGGGCGAGCCCTCGCTCTCCTTGTGCTCGTCCTTCACTTCCTGAAGGCTCATCTTGAGCCGCTGCATATGGCGGAAGATCTGGATCGGCAGGTCGATGCCGGCGATCAGCAGCAGCCCGCCCGCCATCACGAAGACGAGCGTCGCGAAGGTGTCGCCGAGCGCCTTCACCGCGGTGCCGAGATCGGACGAGACCAGCCCCATCGTCGTCGTCGCCGAGCCCCACAGCATCCACGCGCCGATCCCGCCGAGCAGCACCACCTTGAGCAGCGACTTGCCGAGCTCGATCCACCCGGTCGGGCCGAAGATGCGCTTGAGGCCGGAGCCGGGGTTGATGCGGTTGCCCTTGGGCGCGAGCAGCTTGCCGTTCCAGTGCAGCGCGCCGAGCGCCGCCTGGCTGGCGATCGCGCCGACCAGCGTGATGGCGAGCAGCGCGCCGAGCGAGGGCGCGAGCTTCCATCCGGCGGTGGCGAGCGGCTTCCACGGCTGGAAGCTCTCGATATCGGCGCGGCCGAAGCTGAAGCTCGCGGCCATCACTTCCTTGATGGCGCCGAGCAGTTGCGGCCCCATCAGCACCATCCAGCCGCAGCCGAGCAGGATGATCAGCGCCGCGCCGAAGTCGCGGGACTTGAGCAGGTCACCTTGCTCGAGCGCCTTCTCCTTGCGCTTCGGCGTTGGTGCCTGTGTCTTTTCGCCCGCGCTCTCCGACATCAGCCGAGCACCAGCGTCCGGGCCGCGTCGAGCGCCTCGCGCACGATCACCAGCATATAGTCGCCCATCGCGGGCATGCCGACGAGCAAGGCGAGCACGCCCATGGCGAGGCTGGCGGGAATGCCGATCGCGAACAGATTGAGCGCCGGCGCCGAGCGCGAGAGCATGCCGACGACGATGTTGAGGCAGAGCAGCAGGAAGCCGACCGGCAGCGCGAGCAGCAGCCCGGCGAGGAAGGCGTAGCCGCCGAACAGCGCGATATTCTGGAGCTTGCCCGGCGTCAGCCACGCCTGGCCGGGCGGGAGCAGCTCATAGGAGCGCACCACCAGCTCGACGAGCACGAGATGCCCGTCGACCGCGAGGAACAGCAGGGTCAGCAGGATCGTCAGGAACTGGCCGAGCGCCGGGGTCGACTGGCCGGTCTGCGGGTTGAGCGCGGTCGCGAAGCTGAGGCCCATCGACACGCCGATCACCTCGCTCGCCACCAGGGGCGCGGCGAAGGCAATTTGCAGCACGAAGCCAAGCGCGAGTCCGACCAGCGCTTCGGCGGCGACGGCGAGGAAGGTCGCGAGCGCGAATACTTCGCCCGGCGCCTGGATCGGCACCGCGTTCATCGACAGCAAGCCGATCGCGCCGGTCAGCAGGACGCGCACGTTGAGCGGCACCGACACCGCGCCGAACACCGGCGCCGCCACGAACGCCGCGCCGACGCGCACCATCGTGAACAGCAGCGCCCACAATTGCGGCTCGATCGAGAGGCCGAAGCCGAGCATCGGTTAGCGCACGAGATCCGGGATGCGTTCGAAGATGCTCGTCGTGAAATCGCCGAGCAACGTCATGATCATGCCCCCGAAGATCACCAGGCTGACCCCGACAATCGCGAGCTTGGGCACGAAGGTCAGCGTCTGCTCCTGGATCGAGGTGGCGGCCTGCACCATGCCGAGGATCAGGCCCGCGAGCAGCGCCGGGATCAGGATCGGCGCCGAGGCGAGCGCGAGCACCCACATCGCCTCACGCGCGATCGACAGGAAATAATCGGCTTCCATCGGACTAACTCACAAAGCTCGAGGCGAGACTGCCCATTGTCAGCGCCCAGCCGTCGACCAGCACGAACAGCAGCAGCTTGAAGGGCATGGCGATGATCGTCGGCGACATCATCATCATGCCGAGACTCATCAGCACGGTGGCGACGATCAGGTCGATGACGATGAACGGCAGGAAGATCAGGAAGCCGATCTGGAACGCGGTCTTGAGCTCGCTCGTGACGAACGCGGGCAGCAGGATCGAGAAGGGCGTGTCCTTGGGATCGGCGATCGGCCCGGTCTTGGCGATCTCGGCGAACATGGTGATGTCCTTGACCCGGGTCTGCTTGAGCATGAAGGCATGGAGTGGCGCGCCCGCCTTCTCGATCATCTCGGTCGCGCCGATGCGGCCCTCGGCATAGGGCTGGATCGCGGCGGAATTCATCTGGCTGATCGTCGGCGCCATCACGAAGAAGGACAGGAACAGGGACAGCCCGACCAGCACCTGGTTGGGCGGCGTCTGCTGAAGCCCCAGGGCCTGGCGCAGGATCGCGAGCACGATGATGATCCGCGTGAAGCTGGTCATCATCAGCAGGATGCCCGGCAGCACCGTGAGCAGACCCATGATGATGAGGACCTGCAGCGACAGCGAGAGTGGTGCGTCGCCGCCGCCGAGATCGCCGAGCGCGCGGTCGACCGCGTCGCCCATCCCCGGTGTCGCAGCAGGCGCGGGCGCGGCAATGGGAGCCGCGGGCGCCGCCGCCTGCGCAAGCGCGGGCGAAACGAGGAACAGCGCGAGCGCGAGGGCGCCCAACACGAGCGCGAAATAGCGAAGGGAGGCGGTCATTGGTCGATCCGGTCGATCAGCGAAACGCCGTTACGGCTCACCGAGACGAGGATCCGCTTGCCCTCCACCTCGAGCACCGCGATGCGCGTTCCGGTCGAAACCATCATCGTCTCGCGCACCTTGAGCATGCGGTCGCCCTGGTTGCCGGGCAGCCGCGCCTCGAGCTTGCGCCACAGGTACAGGCAGCCGATCAGCAGGCCGCAGACGAGCGGCAGCAGCACGACGAGCTTGAGAATGTAGGACCACATCATGGGTCTGACTCAGCTCCGCTTCTCGGGCGCGACCAGCTCGGTCATGCGGATGCCGAACTTGTCGCCGACCGTGACCACCTCGCCGCGGCCGATCAGCGTGCCGTTGACGAACACGTCGAGCAATTCGTCGGCCTCGCGGTCGAGCTCGATCACGCTCGATTCGCCGAGCGCGAGCAGCTCGCGCAGCGTCAGCGTGGTCGATCCGATCTCGACCGTCAGCTTGACGTCGACATCCTGGAGCAGGTGGAAATTGGCCGCGACTGCGGCTTCGGCGGCAAAGCCCCCGGTCATGTCGTTCATCGTGCGTCCTCGAGCTGAAGGGATTCGAAACGGGTGAGGCGGATCGCGGCGCGACCGTTGGCGGTGCCGGCGGTGCCGCTGCCGATCTTGCGGCGCGCGACCATCACCGGAACGTCGGGGCCGAAGGCGAGCGGGATGACGTCGCCGGGCTTGAGCGCCATCAGCATCGACAGCGGCACCACCGGCTCGGCGAGCACCGAGCGCACCGGCAGGCGCAGCGCCATCGCGGCGCGCGTCAGGCCGTTGCGCCATTCGGGCTCGGGCTCGGGGTCGCCGCCGATCACCTTGGCGGTGAGGCTGGGCGTGTAGGGCTTGAGCGCGGAGACGGGGTAGAGGATGTCGATCCATTGCGGCTTGGCGTCACCCGCGGCGACGCCGAACCGGGTCACGACCATCGCCTCGCCGGCATCGATCTCGGGCGCGGTGGAGAGCGGCGCGACCGGCGCGACCGGCATGAACTCGATCCGCGCGAGCATCTCCCAGGCCGGCGCGAGCTGCGCGGCGATATTGGCCGCCAGCCGCGTCAGCAGCGTCTCGGCCGAACCGGTAAACTCGGCGGGCAACGGATGCGGCGCCTCGCCCTCGCCGCCGAAGAAGCGGTCGAGCATCTCGAAGGCCAGCTTGCCGTCGGCGACGATCAGCGCGCGCCCGCGCCCCGGCGTCATCGCCAGCGGCAGCCACGCGGTGAGGCCCTGCGGACGTTCGCTGCGGTAATCGCCGAAGCGCTGCACGCTGAGCGGCTCGGCCCAGCAGCGCGCGCCCTCGCCGATCAGCGGCTCGAACGTCCCCTTCAGCGACTTGGCGAGTCGCGCCGAGAGATGCTGCACCGCATGCAGATCCCCGAACGGGTTGAGATTGGAGCTGCCCAGCGCCGGCGCGTGCTCCGCGCCGGCCCGGGACCGCTCGCGCCTCTCGGGTGCCGCCTGTTCTTGGGCCAAGTCTGAAGGGCTGTTAACCATGCCCGTTCACTGAACAATGAAATTGGTAAAGTAGACGTTACCAATACCGCCGAAGCCCTCTTTTTCCTTGAGAACCGCGTTGATCGCGGCGGTCAGGCGCTTCTGCAGCTTCCGCTTGCCGTCGGCGGTGAACACCTCGTCCTCGGCGGTCTCGCCGAGCGCGAGCAGCACCGCCGAGCGCACCGCCATCTCATGGGTCTTGAGATTCTCGACGACGCGGTTGTCGTACGGCGTCGAGATCGCGATCCCCACCTGGATGAAGTGTACGCTCTCGCGCAGGTTGGAGGTGAACTCCTTCTCCAGCTGGTAGTAAGTCGAGGCATATTTGTCGCCGCCCTCGCCCTTGGGCGTCGGCAGGCCGTGGCTCTCGCCGCCGCCCTCGCCATGGCCGCCGCTTTCGCCCTTCGCCTCGGCGCGGACTTCCTCGCTCTTGGGGACCAGGCGCGGCTTGTCGGCGTCGGCCGACTCCTCGGCCTTGGCGCCGCCGAACAGTCCGGCGTTGGACGCATAGAGCCCCCCACCCACGCCGCCGCCGATCAGCACGATCGCGCCGGTGCCGAGCAGGATCCACTTCATCAGCCCGCCCTTCTTCTTGGGCTTGGCGTCGGCTTCTTTCTCGTCACTCATGATTCAGTTCCCCCAGGAGATGGATCACGCGATGCGGTCGTCGCGATCGGTTTCGGATGCCTGTGCGGTGGCCGGGGCCGGGCGCAGCGGCTGACTGGATTGCGGCTGGTTCGGCGTGCCCTGCTGGCCGCCGGTGCCGGCATCGACGCTGGTCTGGCCGAGCTTCACGCCGCGCGCGTCGGCGAGCTCGGAAAGGCGCGGCGCAGCCTCGGCGAGCAACTGGCGCGTCGCCGGGTTCTCGGCGGCGAAATGGACGTGCAGGCGATCGCCGTCGCGACGGATCGAGACGTCGACATTGCCCAGATTCTCGGGCGCGAGGCGGATGCGCGTGTCGGCCGCTTCGGCGGCGTCGCGCAACGCGGCGATGCGGTCGACCATCTTGCCCGCCCAGTCATCGCGGCTGAGGTCGAGCGGCGGCTGCTCGGCGCCGGACATCGCCTGCACCGTGGTGCGCAACTGTTCGGCGGCAGCCGCCTGGTTCTGGACGATTGCCGCGTCGACCGCGCGCGGCGCGGGCCCGGCGGGTGAATCGAGCGAAGCCGAGATCGCGGCGGCGAAGACCTGTGCAGCGGGCGCGGCGGAGGCGGCGCCTGATGCGACCGGCTGCGGTACCGCGACCGACGCCGGTGCCGGACGCGCCAGCCACGCCTGCACCGGGGCCCGCATGACGAAATGCGGTTCCACTTCCGATGCTTCGGTCTGCGGTGATTCGATCGCAGATATGGCCATCTCGATCTCGGGCGTGGTCACTCGCATCTCGACCGGTGCGGCCTCGCCCTCGAACGTGACGGCGGTGGGCGCGACCGGCGCGGGCGCGGCGCCGGCGATCGCGATCGGCGCGCCGGCCGTCTCGCTCGCCGCAAGCACCACCGCTTGTGCGGCGTCCGGCAACGCGGTGGTCGCAACGGTCGCGCCTGCCACCGGTGTTCCGGCATTCGCCTCGCCCCCGCGCGGCGACGTGGCAATCCGTGCAACGGCCGGGAGCGGCGCCGAATCGATCGGCTGGAGCGGGACGAGACCGGCCGGAAGCCAGGCGATTGCGGGATCCTCGTCTTCGTCGGCGTCGACGATCTGCGCCTCGACCGGCAAGATCTTGCCGTCCGCGGCAAGCCCTTGCCCCTTGTCCCCCTGCGGTTTGCCGCTGACGGGAAGCACCAGTTCGCCGAGCACCGCGGTGAAGTCCGCCACCGCAGGCGCGGCGACCGATGCGGTGCGCAGCGGAATTCCGGGCTTCAGCGGAAGCAGGATGGTCGAGGCGAGCAAGTCGGGCATTGCGGGCGAAATCTCCTTCGCCCCGTATTCAGCAAGGATCGTGCCGTTTTTTCGGAATGGCCGGCATGTCCTCGAGCGCGCGCATCGCGCGGCGCGCGGCATTGGCCTCGGCGCGCTCGATCAGTTTCTCGATCGCGCTCTGGTCGCGCTTGGCCTCGCGCGTCGCGGCGCGCGCCGTATCGAGCCCGCGCTGCGCCTCGGCGACGCGGCGCTCGGCGGCAAAGGCCGATTGGTGGAGCCGCTCGCGATAATGTGCCGCGGCGATCAGGCTGGTCGCACTGCCCGGCTTGGGCGCGGGCGCCGGTGCAACGCCCTGAGCGAGCTGAGCGATCCGGGCGCGCAGAGCCTCCTCATTGTCGACCTTCGCCTGCGCGGCGGCTTCACCGGCGCGGACCATGTCGAGCTGAAGCGTACGGACGCGCAGCAGCCGGCCGAGCTTCTTCGCTTGCCTTTCAGGCATCGCCGAAGACGCCGACCAGCTCCGTTACCGCTTCTTCGAGCGAGACCGTCTCGTCATAGGCTTGGCGGATATAGTCGAGGACCGAATCATGACAGGCGATCGCGGCGTCGATCGCCGGATCGGCGCCGGGGCGATAGGCGCCCATCAGCACCAGGTCGCGATTCTCCTCATACGTCGCGAGGTGGCGGCGCAGTACGCGCGCCGCGGCGACATGGCCCTTGTCGGCGATGTCGGTCATCACGCGGCTGACCGAGGGGCCGAGGTCGATCGCAGGATAGACCCCGCGCTCGGCCAGCGCCCGGCTGAGCACGATGTGCCCGTCGAGGATCGAGCGCGCCGAATCGACCACGGGATCGTTGCCGTCGTCACCATCGGCCAGCACAGTGTAGATCGCGGTGATCGAGCCGCCGGTGTGGACGTCGGTGCCCGCGCGCTCGATCAGGCTCGGCAGCATCGCGATGGCGCTCGGCGGATAGCCGCGCGCCGACGCGGGCTCGCCCAGCGCCAGGCCGATCTCGCGGCCGGCATGTGCGACGCGCGTGAGCGAATCCATGATCAGAAGGACCTTCTTGCCCTCGTTGCGAAAGGCTTCGGCGATCGCGGTGGCGCGCAGCGCGCCGCGGATGCGCAGCACCGGCGAGTGGTTGGCGGGAACCGCGACCACGACCGAGCGAGCGCGTGCTTCGCCGGCGACCTTGGTCTCGAGGAAGTCCGAGACCTCGCGCGAACGCTCGCCGATCAGGCCGATCACGATGACATCGGCCTTGGCCGCGCGCACCATCATGCCGAGCAGCACCGACTTGCCCACGCCCGAGCCGGCCATGATGCCGACGCGCTGGCCTTGGCCGATCGTCAGCAGGCCGTTGATCGCGCGCACCCCGACATCGAGCGGCTGGAGCACGCGGCCGCGGTCGAGCGGCGACTGGATCTTGCCCGCGAGCGGCCATTTGCCGGCGCCGCGGATCGGACCGAGCCCGTCGATCGGCTTGCCCGCACCGTCGACCACGCGCCCCAGCATCGCCGCGCCGACCTCGGCCTCGCCTGGCGGGCCGACCGGGCGCACCGGGGCATTGGGCAGCAGCGCGGCGGGGCCGCCGAGGTTCATCAGCAGCGTCTTGCCGCCGCGAAAGCCGATCACTTCGGCGTCGACGCGATCGGCCCCGATACCGATCGCGCACACCGTGCCGACCGGGAGCGAGAGGCCCACCGCCTCCATCAGCAGGCCGTCATAGGAAGCGAGCCGCCCCGAGACCTTTGGCTGCGGGCGGAAATCGCGGCAGGCGAGGCCGTCGAGATAGTCGGCGGTGAAATGGTTGTACATGCAGCGCCTCAGACGGCGGGAGGGATCGGAACGCGGTCGATGGCCGCGGCAAGCTGCTCAAGCCACATGTCGGGGCCGTCCTCGACGATGGTCGAGGCGCTCTCGATGACGAAGCCGCCGCGCGCGACATGCGGGTCGCCGACCGGGAACACGGTCTTGGGCAGATGGCCCTGGACCAGCGCGACATCGTCGGGATGAAGCCGCAGGATCGCCGATTCGGCGCTGTCGGCGAGCATGTCGGTCGCGGCCTCGATCCGGCTGGCGAGCACATCGGGCGCGACGCCCGATTCGCCGATCATCTTGCTCACCAGGTGGAGCACGGTCTGGCGCAGATGCCCGGCCATGCGCTCGCGGTCGAAATGCGCGCCCTGCGCCAGCGCGTCACTGACCTGCTGGAGCAGCGCCGCCTGCTGCGCGGACGCGGCATCGGCCTCGGCGCGACCCGCGGCCAGGCCCTCGGCGTAGCCGGCGGCGCGCGCCGCCGCGATCGGGTCGACGAATTCCCTGGATTCGGGCGTCGGTTCGGGATCGAACGGGTCCCACCCATCGGTCGCTCGGTGGCCGGGTTCGGCGGGAGTGAAATGCTTGGGCTCGGCCGGCGCCGCCGCGTCGCGCGGACGGATCTCGCGCGGCGCGAACGCCTCGGGCGGGGCGAAAGCGCGCTGCAGCGCCTCGGCGATTCCCGCACTGCGCGCCGCAAGGCCGGGAACGAAGGCGGCGGCATTAGACATAGTCGTCGTCCCCGCCGCCGCCCGGCATGGCGATCGTGCCGTCCTTGACCAGCTGGCGCGCGATTCCGATCATCACCTTCTGCGCCTCGAGCACCTCGGCCAGCTTCATCGGGCCGCGCGCTTCCATCTCGTCGCGGATCGTGTCGGCCGCGCGGCTCGACATGCACGACAGGAAGCGGGTGCGGGCCGCCTCGTCCACGCCCTTGAGGCTGCGAACCAGCACGTCGCTCTCGATGTTGCGGAGCAATGTCCCCATGTTCTTGTCGTCGAGCTCGAGCAGGTTGTCGAACACGAACATCGCCTCCTCGATGGCTTTCGCCACCTCGCGGTCGATCTTCGCCAACTTCGGCATCACCTTCTGCTCGGTCACCTTGCGCGCCGAGGACATGATCTTCGCCGCCTCGCGCGTGCCGCCCATCTGCACGCCCGCCACGCGGCGCGGTTGCGATGCATGGCGTTCGAGCAGGTCGGTGAGCGTGGCGATCGCCTCGGGCGTCACCGGGCCGAGCCGCGCGACGCGACGCAGCACCTGCGGCTGGATCGCCTCGGGCAGCATCTCCAGCACCTGCGCGGCGACCGCGGGATCGAGATGCGCCATTAGCACCGCGGCGATCTGCGGATGCTCCTCCTCGAGCATCGCGGCGATCTCGGGCGCGTCCATCCAGGCGAGCGCGGCGATCGATTCATTCTGCTGCGGCGGCAGAATCCGTGCGAGCACGCTGCCCGCACGCTCCGGCCCGAGCGCCTTGGTCACCACCGATTCGAGCTTGGGGCGCGGATCGAACTGGATCGCGCTGCGCTCCTGCGCGCGGCCGGTGAAGTCGTCGAGGACCTGCGCCATCTCCCACTCGGAGACGTCGGCGACGTTCATCATCGCGGTGCCGAGCTGGCGGACCTCGTCGGGATCGAGCTTCTGCAGGATCGCGGCGGCTTCCTCGTCGCCCACGACCATCATCAGCACCGCGGCGCGCTCGACGCCGCTGAAGCTGCGCGGCGCGTTCATCGGCCATTCTCCGCCTTGATCATGTCACGCACCGCGAGCGCGGCACGCGCCGGATTGTCGCGGGTGAAGTCGCGCACCAGCCCGACCCGGTCGCCGAGCGAGACGCCGCCGGCACCGAGCATCTCGGCACTGACCGGTGCAGGGATGGCGACGCCGTCCGCCCCGCCCATCGGCAGCGACACGCCACGGCCGGCATCCTCGCGCTTCTTGAGCAACGCCTTGGCCAGCGGGCGCACGCCGAGCAGCAGCACCAGCAGTGCGATCACCACTGCGGTGACGTTGCGCGCGATCATCGCGAACCAACCGCTCTCGTAGAAGGCAGGGCCTTCCTCCTTGGCGTCGGCGGTGGAGCTGAACTTACGGCTGACCACCGTCACCTGGTCCTGGCGCGCGGCGTTGAAGCCGACCGCGGCCTTGACCAGCTCGTCGATCTGGCGGATTTCGACCTGGCCACGCGGCTTGCCCGGCTCTTCCTTGAGCAGCACCGCGACCGACAGCCGCTTGATGTTACCCGGTGCGGCGCGAGTGACCGAGATTTCCTTGGCGTTGTCGTAGCTGCGCGCGAAGCTGTCGCTCTGCTTCATGCCCGGCGTGGCAGCGGGCGTCGCAGGCTCACCGGCAGCGGCCGGCGCGGTGCCCTCGGGCGTCGGCGCGGCGACCGTGGCGGGCGCCGGGGCGACGTTGGAGAGCGCGCCGGGAATACCGCCGGGCGCATTGGCACCGTCGCGCGGTGCACCGGTCCAGTTGCCCTGCTCGGCACGCACCACGGCGCCGGTCTTGTCGAACGTCTCGCGCGTCGCCTGGCTCTCGTCGAGGTCGACCTCGGCCTGCACCTCGGCGGTGAAGTTGCCCGGGCCGAGCAACGGGGTGAGCAGCTGCACCAGCTGCTGACGATATTTATCCTCGACGCGGCGCTGGAAATCGATGCGCGCGTCGCCCGCGGTGCCGTCCTGGCCCGACTTGCTGAGCAGCGCACCGGCCTGGTCGACGATCGTCACCGCCTCGGCCTTCATCCCCGGCACCGACGAGGCGACGAGGTTGACGATCGAGCGGACCTGCGCGTCGGAGAGGGTGCGGCCCGGCTGGAGCTTGACGATCACCGACGCCGACGGCTCGGCCTTGTCGCGCACGAACACGGTCGCTTCGGGCGTCGCGAGATGCACGCGCGCCTCGGCGACGGTGTCGATCTCGCCGATCGAGCGGGCGAGCTCGGTCTCGCGCGCCTGACGCAGCCGCTCGCCCTCCACGGCACGGCTGACGCCCATCGGCAGCTGGTCGAGCAGCGCATAGCCGCCCGGCGCCGCCTTGGGCAGGCCTTGGCCGGCGAGCAGCATGCGCGCCTTGTGATAGTCGTCCTCGGCGACGGTGAGCGAGCCCGCGCCATCGATCGCATTGGGGATGCTCGCCGCGGTCAGCGCCTCGGCCACGGCCGCCTTGTCGCTTTCGGGCAGGCTGGCGAACAGCACGCGCTGCGGCGGGGTCGACAGCGCCATCCACGCGAGCGCGGCGGCGCCAATCAGGCCCAGCATGAAGATCAGCGGCAGGCTGCGCTTGACCGCGGGCTGCCCGAGGATCGAGCGCATCTGGCTCAGCGGATTGGCGAAGCCGCCGGCGCCCCCAATGCCTTTGGCACTGGCGGGAGGGGCGGGTGCGTCGGAGACGGAGATTGCGTTGCTCATAGCGATCAGACCGGCATGCTCATGATGTCACGATAGGCGGTCAGGAGCTTGTTCCTGACCTGAAGCGTCGCTTCAAAACCGACCGACGCTTCCTGGCGGGCGAGCATCACCTTGGCGATGTCCACCGTCTCGCCGCGCTCATAGGCGGCGGAAAGATCGCTGGCGCGGCTCTGCGCGCCGTTGACCTGCTTGAGCGCGCTTTCCAGCGTGTCGGCGAAGCTCGCCGGACCCGCGGGCTGACCGATCGGCGCCGCGGCCGGAGCCGCCGCGCCGCTGGTCGCGCGCTGGAGCGCTTCGTTGCGCTCGAGGATCTGGGCGCGGAGCTGCATGACACGGTCGATGCCGCCAGCCCCGCCGATACCGCCGATGCCGCTCATGCGATGGCCCTCCGCGTGATGTCCTCACCCTGCTCGCGCGCCTTGGCGAGCCGGTAGCGCAGCGTGCGCTCCGAGATGCCGAGGCGCTTGGCGGTCTCGATGCGGCTCCCGCCGCACTGCGCCAGCGTCTCGCGGATCGCCGCGAACTCGCTGAGCTGGACGATGTTGCTGAGCGTGCCTTCCGCCTGCGCCGGAACGGCGGCGGGGGCGCGGTCGAAGATCAGGTGATCGGCAGTGATCGCATCGCCCGGGCACAGCAGCAGCGCGCGCTGGATCACATTCTCCAGCTCGCGGACATTGCCCGGCCAATCATGGCCCTGCAGCACCGCCAGCGCGTCCTGGGTCACCCAGGGCAGGCGCCCGCGATTGCCGGCATGGCGCAGCACCATCGCCGAAGCGAGCGCGGCGACGTCGCCCGGCCGCTCGGCGAGCGCCTTGGTCGAGAGCGGGAAGACCGACAGGCGGTAATAGAGATCGGCGCGGAAGCGGCCCTCGGCCACCTCGGCCTGGAGGTCGCGGTTGGCGCAGGCGATCACGCGGACGTCGATCTTCTCCGGCACGGTCGCGCCGATCGGCACCACCTCGCGCTCCTGCAGCGCGCGCAGCAGCTTGGCCTGGAGCGCGAGCGGCATCTCGGCGACCTCGTCGAGCAGCAGCGTGCCGCCGTTCGCCGCGCGGAAGAAGCCCTCGCCCGCGGCATTGGCGCCGGTGAACGAGCCCTTCACATGGCCGAACAGCAAAGCCTCGAGCATGGTCTCGGGCAGGGCCGCGCAGTTGACCGCGATGAACGGGCCGTCGCGGCGCGTCGAGCCCATGTGGATGGCCTTGGCCAGCACTTCCTTGCCGGTGCCGGTCGGGCCGTTGATCAGCACCGTGATGTCGGCCGCGGCGACCCGCTCGGCCAGCGCATAGAGCGCCAGGCTCTCGGGATCGGCGGCGACCGGGGCGTGCGCGCCGCGCAGCATCGCGCTCGCGAAACCGCTCGCGATCGCCGCATCCGCGGGACCGAAGCTCAGCCGCGCGGGATTGCCGTCATGGAACGGGATCGCCTCGACCGGCCCTTCGGCCAGCACCAGCGTGCGCGCCGAGACCGGCGGTGCCTCGCCCTCCACGATCATGAAGAGATCGCCCGGCATCGGCTTCACCTTGTCGGCCGCGCCGATCGTGAAGCCCTGCGCGCGAAGCGTCGAGACAAGCGCATAGTGCTGGCGGAGAACTGCCGCCGACGGAAAAATGGTTTGCATTCAACCCCCCTGGTCGAATGCCCGAATGGAGGATTGTTGGTAAACAGACAGTAAACCATCCGGCAAAAATCAGCCGAACCGGCTTCAGATTGCCGCGCGCGCCCTCGCACGCGCGTACGAGGGGTTCATCCAGCGTGGTTCAGAAAACTGCTTAATCTCCGGATCGCCCTGCCGTTCACCCCTGTGGCGGCTCGGGTTCCTTCGCATTCAGGGGGGTACGCGGGGGCGCCGAACTGAACGGAGATATCGACATGACTGTTATCGGAACGAACATCGCGAGCCTTCGTGCCGCGAACGCGTCCAAGCTGGCGTCCACGTCGCTGCAGACCGCCATGGAGCGTCTGTCGACCGGCAAGCGGATCAACAGCGCCAAGGACGATGCTGCGGGCCTCGCCATCGCGAGCCGCATGACCAGCCAGGTGAAGAGCATGGCCGTTGCGATCCGCAACGCCAACGACGGCATCTCGCTGGCCCAGACCGCCGAAGGCGCGCTGGGTGAGGTCACCAACATGCTTCAGCGCATGAAGGAGCTCTCGACCCAGGCGGCGAACGGCACGCTGAGCGACGACGACCGCTCGACGCTGCAGTCGGAGATGACTCAGCTCATCGCCGAGGTCGGCCGCGTCGCGACCACCTCGAACTTCAACGGCGTGAGCCTGCTCGACGGCAAGACCGACGACGTGACGCTGCAGACCGGCATCAACGCCGGCGAGACGATCTCGCTGTCGATGCTCAACACCACGGCCGAGAAGCTGGGTCTCAAGACCGGCGTCGAGGGCCCGGTGGTCGGCACCGTGGGCACGGCGGGCTTCGAGAAGAACCAGCTGCAGATCAACGGCACCTGGATCGGCGCGAGCGTCGATGCGGACGGCGACGCGAGCGCCGCGATCGCCGACAAGGTGACCGCGATCAACGCCAAGACCAGCGAGACCGGGGTGACGGCCGCTGCGCAGACCAAGCTGTCGCTCAAGATCGACAGCGCTTCGGCCACCACGACCGGCGCGCTCAAGATCAACGGCACGGCGATCGACCTCAGCAAGGGTGCGGTCGACGGTCCGGACGCCGACACCACCGCCGACGCGTGGAGCTACGCGGCGCTCAAGGCCGAGATCGACAGCAAGAACCTCGCCGGCGTGACCGTCACGGTCAATGCGGCGGGCGACGGTCTCGACATCGTCAGCACGGGTGAGGTCGACTTCCTGGTCGAGGCCGCTGCCGACGTGACCAAGGTCAAGGTTCGCGCCGACGGTGCGGCCGCCGATCTCGCGATCGCCGAGGACGTGGAGTCCACCGTCGCGCTGAACCAGGTCAAGCTGACGGCGGCTGCGGGCGAGACGATCATCGTCGGCGGCGAGACCGCGGCGCTGACCTCGCTCGGCCTCACCGCCAACTCGGCCAAGGGCACCGATCTGTCGATCGCGACCCAGGCCGACGCGTCGGCCGCGATGAAGGTGATCGACGACGCGCTGACCGAGATCTCGGCCGGCCGTGGCGATCTCGGTGCGGTGCAGAACCGCCTCGAATCGACCGTCGCCAACCTGACGACCACGACGAGCAACCTGTCCGAGGCGCGCAGCCGGATCGAGGACGCCGATTTCTCGGCCGAGACGACCGCGCTCGCCAAGGCGCAGATCCTGGCGCAGGCGTCGACCGCGATGCTGGCCCAGGCCAACCAGTCGCAGCAGAACGTTCTTTCGCTGCTTCGCTAAGCGTGTGCCGGTCGGGGTGTCACCCCCCTGACAGGCACCAAGGCCGGTCACCCTCCTTCTCGGGAGGGCATGCGGAAGCCCCGGTGGTCCCACGGCCACCGGGGTTTTTCTTGCGCGCGGGCGCCGTGGTCGACTGCGCGGGCCGAGCGCGGAAGTTTACACCGACTTTACACTATCGACGTGCCTTGCCACGTGCTGCAGCGCCATGGCCTTGCGAACTGCGGATGTGGCGCGGCGGCTGGAGTCACGATGGCAAAGAGCGGGAATCTTCCGATTCGGCCAGAGTGAAGCAGGTCAAATCCAACTTGTATCCAACAATCGGGGACAGGATTTGAGCGGCTCATCCCGGCCTTGCGCCCGAACGACGAACAAGGTCGATGCAGCGGGACTGCTAGCCCTCCGGCCGGGCCCAGATCCAGCCGCCGACGATGACCGCCGCGGCGAGCGTGACGAGCGGCCAGGGCATGTGGGTCAATGCGAAGGTCAGGGCGATGCTGATCGCGAAGGCCAGAGTCGCGGCCTTCTTGCCCGCGCGGCTGATCGCGCCGCGCTCGCGCCAGCGCATGATGTGCGGACCGAACTTCGGATGCTCCAGCAACCGGCGTTCCATCGCGGGCGAGCTGCGCGTGAAGCAATAGGCGGCTAGGATCACGAACACCGTGGTCGGCATCACCGGCAGCAATGCGCCGATCACCGCCAGTCCCAGCGATACGAACCCGGCGACGAGATAAAGATGGCGGCGCACCGGCGACGCCTAGCATGCGCCGCTGCGAATGTGTCGCAAAAACTAGGGGCGGAAGCGGCCCCCCGGCTCGCTTCCGCCCCTGCCCCCATTGGATCCGGCGCCCCCCGGCACCGGCCCCCTATCCCAATCGCCGCATCAGCCCTTTCTTGAGCCGGTCGTGCGCGCTCTTCTTGACCTGGCAGACGCGCGCGGCGCCGACGCCGAGCACCTGCCCGATCTCCTCGAGATTGAGTTCCTCGACATAATAGAGCTGGATCACCAGCTGCTCCTTCTCGGGCAGCTCCGAAATCGCCGCGATCAGCGCCTCGCGCTGGTCGGCATCGGCGAGCTGGTCGAACGCCGACGGCTCGTCGGACATGAACCAGGGGCCCTCGTCCGAATAGACCTCGTCGATCGAATCGAAGCGCACCGCCTCGGCGCTGGCATAGTCGCTGCGCAGCTTGTCGATCGTCACGCCGAGTTTCGAGGCGACCGCCGCCTCGTCGGGCCGCTTGCCGTGCTCGTCGGTCAGCGCCGCCACGGCATCGTTGTAGATGCGCCGCCGCTTCATCGCGCCGCGCGTGATCGTCGCCTGGCGGCGCAGCTCGTCGATCATCGCCCCGCGCACGCGCGTCTGGAGATACTGGTCGAAGCTGACGAGGCCGCGATCCTCGAAGCTCGCCGCCGCCTCGACCAAGGCAACGAGGCCGATCTGCACCAGATCCTCGACGTCGATCAGCGTGCTCATCGAGCCATGGACGTGCCAGGCGAGCCGGCGGACGAGCGGCATGTGCTTGCGCACGAGGCTGTCCATGTCGCGCCTCGTCTCGCCGGTGCGGCCATAAGTCAGCGCGAACTCGTTGCGTGCGGGCTGATAGCTCATGCGGGCACCATCTGCGGGTTGCCGGCGAGCGCCGGCGGGGCCTCCGGCGCGCCAATGACGGCGACGACTTCGACCGACTTGTCCTCAGGCACTTCGAAGAAGCTCATGACAGGGGTATCCGGCAGACAGGTGCGGACCAGCTTGCGGATCGCGATGCGGATCGAGGGCTGGACGACCAGGGCGAAGGGCTTGGCCTCGGCGACCAGGGGCTGGGCGGCGCGCTGGAGCGCGTCGACGATGCGGCGGCCGAGATCGGGTTCGATGGTGTGGCGCTTGGCCGGGTCCGAGCGGATCGCCTGGCCGAGCAGCGCCTCGAGCTGGCCTTCCAGCGTCATCACGCGCAGTGGCTCGCGCACCCCGCACAGCCGCTGGATGATCAGCGGGCCGAGCTCGGGCCGGATCGCCTCGATGATCTCGTCGGCGTCGTGCGTCTTCTGCGCGGCCATCGCGATCGCGGCGGCGATGCGGCGGAATTCCTTGAGCGGGATGTTCTCAGCGAGCAGCCCGCGCAGCACTTGCGTCAGCGTGGTGATCGGCAGCGGGTTGGGCGACAGCGCCGACACCAGCTGGGCGGCGCGCTCGCGCAGCCCGTCGAGCAGCGCCTGCACCTCGTCCGGGCCGAGCAGGTCGGCGGCGTTGGTGATCAGCGCCTGATTGAGATGAGTCGCCATCACCGTGCCGGGATCGACCACCAGCCAGCCCTGGCCGGTCGCCGCATCGGCGTCGGCGGGCGAGATCCACATCGCGTCGAGCCCGAAGGTCGGGTCCTTGGCCGGCTTGCCATTGAGCGTGCCGACCGCCTGGCCGGTGTCGAGCGCCAGCACCTCGTCGGGCGAGACGCTGTCCTCGCCGATCACCACGCCGCCCACGACGATGCGATAGGTGAAGGGATTGAGGTTGATGTCGTCGCGCACGCGCACCTGCGGCACCACGAAGCCGAGCTCCTTGGACAGCTGGCGGCGCACGCCGGTGATGCGCCCCATCAGCGATCCGCCCCGGCGCTCGTCGATCAGCGGCACCAGGCCATAGCCGATGTCGATCATCACCTGCATGTTGTCGGTGACCTCGTCCCAGCCGATCCGCGCGGGGTCGGCGGGCTCGGCATCGATCGTCTCGACGGGCGCGGGCGGGCGCTTGCTCGCCTGGTACATGCGCCACGCCATGAAGCCCGAACCCGCCGCGGCGGGCAGGATGATGAAGGCGGGCATGCCCGGCAGCAGCCCGAGCAGACCGACGATCACCGCGACCGGGGTCCAGGTCTTGTGGCTGCCGAACTGGCTGCCGATCTGGCCGGTGAGGTCCTGGTCCTTGTCGGCGCTGACGCGGGTGACGATCGCGGCGGCGGCGATCGACAGCAGCAGCGCGGGCAGCTGCGCGACGAGCGCGTCGCCGATCGCGAGCAGCACATAGGTCTGCGCCGCCTCGCCGATGGTCAGGCCATGGCTGACCGGGCCGAGAATCAGGCCGCCGATCACGTTGATCGCGAGGATCAGCAGGCCGGCGATCGCATCGCCCTTCACGAACTTGGACGAACCGTCCATCGCGCCGTAGAAATCGGCTTCGGTCGCCACCTCCACGCGGCGCGCCTTGGCTTCGTCGGGGGTAATCAGGCCGGCGTTGAGATCGGCGTCGATCGCCATCTGCTTGCCGGGCAGCGCGTCGAGGGTGAAGCGCGCCGAGACTTCGGACACGCGGCCCGCACCCTTGGTCACCACGATCAGGTTGATGATGATCAGGATCGCGAACACGAACAGCCCGACGACATAGTCGCCGCCGATCATGAAGTGGCCGAACGCCTCGATCACATGACCGGCCGCAGCCTCGCCCTCATGCCCGTGCCCCAGCACCACGCGGGTCGAGGCGACGTTGAGGCCGAGCCGGAACAGCGTCGCGAACAGCAGCACGGTCGGGAAGGCGGAGAAGTCGAGCGGCTTCTGCGCGTTCAATGCCACCATCAGCACCGCGAGGCTGATCACGATGTTCATGATGAAGAAGGCGTCGAGCAGGAAGGTCGGCACCGGCACGACCATCATCGCGACGAGCACGAGGATGGCGATCGGCAGCGCGAAGCTCTTGAGGGCGGGGGCGATGCCCCCCTTGAGTGCGGTCACGTTCACTTGGCTTTACGCTCCCAGGCGCGCGAGCATGAGGTAGGCGAGCTTGGCGGTCTCCGGCGTCGGCCGCAGCGGATTGACCGGCGGCAGCGCGGTGTTCTTGAGCCGCCCGGCGCTCTCGAGCCGGTCGATCGTCGCGAGCCAGTTGCGGTCCTGGCCCTCGGCCTCGTTGCCCAGCACCACCTCGGCATTTGCGCCGAGCGACTGGACCAATTGCTGGAACCTGGCGTCGAGCTGGCCCGAGGCGAGCCCGGTGGCGCCGGCCGAGGCCGCGCCCTGGTCGAGCTTGCCGGCGAAGCGCTCGTAGATCTGGCCGAGCGAGCGCGGCGTGCCGTTGGGCGTGTAGAAGACGTTGCGGTTGGCGCGCGCCGCGGCGGGGAACAGGTTCGCGCCCGACTGGCCGGGATCGGCGTCCATTGCGCGCAGGAACTTCCGCGCCCCGCCGATGCCGAGGAAATGCGCCATATAGAGGTCGGTGCCGGTCGCCTCGCGGCCGAGCGAGCTCTCCAGGCTGTCCTTGTTGTCGCTGGCATGCTCGGCGGCCATCAGCGACGCCGTCTCCGGGTCGTTGCGCAGCGACAGGATCGCCTGGCGCGCGGCGGGGTCGCTCACCACGAAGCGGCCCGAAGCGGTGCGGCGGATGCTGTCCGACGCCCAGCCCAGGCCGTGCTTGTCGCCATGCTCCTTGACCACGCCGAGCCAGCTCTGCTCGATGAACTGGTAGAGGCCGGTCGCGCTCGAGGTGCGCGCGCGGGCATTGGCGCGCATGCCGCTCTCGACCTGCGCCTGGCCGAGCAGATAGTTGAAGTCGATACCGGTCTTCTGGCTAGCCGCCGCGATCGCCGTGGTGACGTTCGCCTTGGCTCCGATCGAAGGTATAGTCATCGGCTCTTGCTCTTCTTCCCCCTGGGTAGGAGGCGTTCAGCAAGAGGCGTGCCAGTTCAGAAGGAAGGAGAGTTGATTCACGCGGAGGCGCGGAGGCGCGAAGATGTTCCGCTTGGCCGCATCAGCGGCCTTTCTCATTCGACTGTGAGGGATTTCCTGCGGCTTGCGGCGCGGACAACGGTGCCGCGAGGGTTGAACCCTTCGCGCCTCCGCGCGAACCAAATCAAATCCGCGCGTGGATGATCAGGCAAACGTTCCGGCAATCCCGGGCCGGTAGGACGGCAAATTGTTGCCGGTCAGCGTCTGCAGCCGCCGCCGCACATTGGCGGCCATCAGGTTGACATAGATGCGGCAGGTCTCGTTGAGGCGGTGCGCCTCCTCGGCCAGCGCCTTGAGCTCGGGCGAGAGCGCCGGCTCGTCGTCGTTCGCGGCCCCCACCGCGTCGATCCCGATCAGTTTCTCGCGCGTCGCGCGCTCGAGCGCGGCGACGTCGTTCGCCTTCAGTGCGGCGATCTCGGCGTGCAGCGCGTCGATCACGCGGACCAGGGCGTCACGCCTTGTCATGCGGGTTCCATTGCAGCTTGAGCGCGAGCAGCCGGTCCGCGACGGTCGAGGGGACCAGCGGGAACTTGCCGTCGGCGATCGCCTTCTTGATCCGCGCGACGCGCTCGGCGTCGACCGGGGCGCTCGCCGCGGCGGTCTGGGTCAGGGCTGCGGCGGTGCTGGTCTGCGCGACCTGCGTCGGCCCCTCCGCCGCCCTGACGGGCGCGGCCGGGGTCACCGGCGTCAAACGCCGGTCGGCAATCGCGGGCTTGAAGCCAGTTGGTTCCACCATGTTCGCAACCTTTGCTCTGCGGACATACCCAAGAACGACCGCGCGGCCGCGCGCTTTAGCAAAAAATCATTCGCCGAATCCGGGCAGCCGCGCCCGGCCCGGCTCGACCGCGATCGCGGCGACCGGCGGGCGCTTGTCGTCGACCTTGACCAGCACGCGGCCGCCCGCGGCGGCATCGGCCATCGCCAGCCCCTCGCGCGTGATCGAGAAGCCGGCCGCGCCGGCCTCGACCAGCACCGGGTCGCCGCGCTTGATCACCGCCTCGGGCTTGACCGGGACTGCAGGACGCACCGCCGCGACCGCGGTCGGCGCCGCCTTGGGCAGCGCGTTGACCGGCACGAACACGCGCCATTGCTGCGGCCCCGCGCAGCGGATCACCACCGCATCCTCCGCCGCCGAGCGCCAGCTCAGCTCGGGCGCGTCGCACGCGGCGAGCTTGAGGCGCTTGTCGACCGGCGCGCGCGCACCGCCGATGTCGCCGATCGGCGCGCCGGCGAACTGCTCGACCAGCCGGTCGAGGACTTCGGTCGACTGGAAGCCCGCGGGCGTCGCGCCGGCGAGCAGGGTAGAAAGAAGAATGGCGTTCATGGATGCCTCCATTTCAGTTCGCGCCGCCGGCAAAGCCGACGGAAAGGGTGACGGCCCGGCGCTTGCCGGGATCGGTGACGATCGAGATGCGCGCCGGATCGGCAGCGCCGCTGCGGACCAGCGCCGCTGCGACCGCGCGCGCGCGGTCGGCGGCGAGGATCGCCGCGCTGCCGGTGGCCGGGTCGAGGTCGCGCCCGCCCTCGGCCGAGCCGGTGACGGTGATTCGCGTGCGCGGATCGCGCGCGGCGCCGCGCGCCCAGAGGATGGCGCCGGACATGTCGGCGACTGCCGAGCCTTCGGCGAACCCCTCCACGCGGGTGCTGGCGACCGCCATCGGCGCGGGCGCGGTCTCCTCGATGCCGAACCCGGCGCGCAGGCCGGCGAGCAGGCTCTCGCGGTCGAGCTCGCGATTGGCCTGGAGCAGCACGAAGAAGCCGACCAGCAGCAGCGCGAGATCGGCGAGGGTGATCAGCCATACCGAGCGCGCGGGCGCGATCTCGTCCCACATGTCGGCGTAAACGTCTGGCGTCATGCCGCGAGCTCCCGCTTGCGCGCGCGCTCGAGCGTGGCGAGCTGGGCGAGCGGCGCGGCGAGCCGCAGCCGTTCGCTCGCTTCGGCGCGCGCCAGCCGCTTGAGCCGCGACGCCACCGGCATCGCCACCAGATTGGCGACGAGCGCGCCATAGAGCGTGGCGAGCAAGGCGACGGCCATCGCCGCGCCGATCGTCGCCGGATCCTGCATCGACGCGAACATCTGGACCAGGCCCAGGATCGTGCCGATCAGCCCCATCGCGGGCGCAGCCTCCGCGGCACCGGTCCAGACCTCGATCGCGGCGCGATGCCGCTCGGCGCGCGCCGCCACGCGATCGTTGACCAGCCGCGTCACTTGCTCGGGCTCGGCGCCGTCGACCGCGGCCTCGACCGCCGCCGCCATGTCGGGATCGGCGATCACCGAGCGATCGAGCGAGAACAGCCCGTGCCGCCGGGCGATGCGCTCGAGCGAGGCGATCTGCGCGATCTGCGTGTCCGCACTGAACGGACGCCGCCACAGCGTCACCAGCGCCGCCAGCGCGCGCCCGACATCGGCCAGCCGGTTGCGCAGCACCACGGTGAGCGCGGTGCCGCCCAGCACGATCCCGATCGCGACCGGATCGAGGAAGGTGCCCGGGACGAGGTTGAAGGCGGGTTCGGAAAGCGCGGCGATATTCATGCGTGATTCTTTGCAAGCACCGGGCCAAGTGCGGTTGCTGAACTCCAACCTTCGTCGTCACCCCGGTCTCGTGCCGGGGTGACAGAGGGGCCGGCAAAACCCGCCGCCGAACCTCACCGGCAAAACCGGCAAAATCCATTGCCGCCCCCGGCAACATCTTGCCGCCCTCTCCGCATTTTCCGGCAAATCCGGCGATTTCAGCCGCGAACCCGGAAACTGGCACGCCGATTGCTAGGAAGGCCGCGAACAAATGTGCGGAGGACGCATAGCATGGGTCAGAACAGTCTTTTCGGGGTGCACGGTGCGGCGCTCGCGGTGCGCTCGCAGCGCATGGGCGTGCTCGCGTCGAACATCGCGAATGCCTCGACGCCCGGCTACAAGGCCAAGGACATCGATTTCAAGGAAGCGCTGAACGCGATCGAGACGCCCGGCATTGCCGGCGCCGATCCGATCGATGCCGCGACCAAGTTCCGCGTGCCCCTTCAGCCGAGCCTCGACGGCAACACCGTCGAGCTCGCCACCGAGCAGACCGCCTTCGCCGAGAACGCCGTCGCCTACCAGACGACGCTCGCGTTTCTGAACGGGCGCATCTCCACCATCACCCGCGCGCTGAAGGGAGAATAACCGTGCCGGATCAGCCGCTCAGCATCTTCCAGGTCGCGGGCCGCGCCATGTCGGCGCAGCTCGTGCGGATGAACACCACCGCCTCGAACCTCGCCAATGTCGGCCAGGTCGCGTCGTCGGCGGCCGAGGCCTATCGCACGCAGAAGCCGGTGTTCCGCACCGCCTTCGACGCCGCGAACAATCTCGCCACCGTCGATGTCGAGCGCGTCGTCACCGCGGGCGAAGCGCCGACCAAGCGCTACGACCCGGGCAACCCGATGGCCGACAAGGACGGCAACATCTGGGAGAGCGCGGTCGACGAGACCCGCGAGCTGGTCGACATGATGGAGACCGCGCGCACCTATCAGAACAATGTCGAGGTGATGCAGACGGCCAAGACGCTGATCACCCAGACGCTCAACCTGGGACGCGGCTGATGACGACGAGCTTTGACACCACGCTGGCCAATCTGGGCATCAACCGCACCGGAACCGGCACGAACAACACCAACAAGCTCGGCTCGGAAGCGATGGACCAGTCCGACTTCCTGACGCTGATGACCGCGCAGATGAAGAACCAGGATCCGTTCGATCCGGTCGACAACACGCAGATGGTCGCGCAGATGGCGCAATTCTCGTCGCTCGCCGGCATCAGCGAGATGAACACGACGCTGCAGGCGATCGCCGCCAAGCTCGGCGGCACGACCACCACGGACCTCGTCTCGTGGGTCGGCCGCACCGTGCTGACCGAGGGCAACACCGCCTATCCGCGCACCGACGGCACGCTCGGCGGGGTGATCGAGCTCGGCGCCGACGCGGCGGAGGTCAACGTCGTGATCGAAGGACCGAACGGCGAGATCCTCAAGAACGTCTCGCTCGGTTCCGCGGCCAAGGGCCAGATCGAGTTCGAATGGGACGGCTCGACCGACACCGGCGAGGACGCCGGCGACGGCCCGTTCAAGATCCGCGTCGCCGCGCAGAACGCCGATGGCGGCGCGGTCACCGCCAAGCCGCTCGTCTGGGCCCCCGTCACCGCCGTGGCGATGGGCAGCGACGGCAATCCCGTCCTCACCCTGCCCGGCATCGGTCAGGTCTCCACCACCGCCGTCCGCAAGATCGGCTGAGAACCCAGCTTCCAAGGAGCACGCACAATGTCCTTCTACACCTCGCTCTCCGGTCTCCAGGCGGCGCAGACCGACATGTCGACCATCTCGCACAACCTGTCGAACGTCTCGACCAACGGCTTCAAGAAGAGCCGCACCGAGTTCGCCGACGTCATCGCCTCGTCGGTGTCGCTCAACCCGAACCAGATGGTCGGCTCGGGCACCACGGTGAAGGCGATCCGCCAGCAGTTCGGCCAGGGCGGCACGCAGCAGTCCTCGTCGAGCCTCGACATCGCGATCTCGGGCGACGGCTTCTTCGCGGTCAAGCCGAGCCTCGACGCCGCCGGCGTCAACTTCACGCGCAACGGCAGCTTCCTGGTCGACAGCGATCGCTACGTCACGGATTCGCAGGGTTCGTACCTGCAGGTCTATCCGGTCGACGGCTCGGGCGCGGTGATCGCGACCGGCATGGGCTCGACCGTCAACCTGCGCCTGCCGCAGACCAGCGGCGTGCCCGAGGCGACCAAGAACGTCGCGCTCTCGCTCAACCTCTCGGCCTATTCGTCGGTCCCGTCGGAAGCCTCGCGCTTCACGCCGGAGACGCCCTATGCCTTCGACCGCTTCGATCCGGGCACCTACAACAACTCGACTCAGACCACGATCTACGACGCCAGCGGCAACCCGCTGACGATGACCAGCTATTTCGTGCGCGAGAGCACCGACGCGCCGAGCACCTGGTCGGTCTACACCTTTGTCGGCGACAAGCAGCTCGGCACCGATCCGGCCGATCCGCAGCCGGTCACGCTGACCTTCGACAGCAACGGCGCGCTGAGCTCGCCGAGCGCGCCGACCCAGTTCGCGCCGTTCACCGTCGGCACCAGCACGACCGAGCAGCAGATCGCGCTCGACTTCGGCAGCGCGACGACTCAGCTCGGCCAGCCGTTCAGCGTCAACAACCGCTCGCAGGACGGCAAGGCGGTCGGCCAGCTCGACGGCGTCACGGTGGGCGAGGACGGCACGGTCCGCGCCAGCTTCTCGAACGGCGACAGCCTCGCGCTCGGCAAGATCGCGCTCGCCAACTTCTCCAATCCGTCGGGCCTGCGCCAGCTCGGCAACTCGACCTGGGCCGCCACCGGCCTGTCGGGCGAGCCGCGCCTCGGCGAGCCGGGCAGCAACGGCTTCGGCGGTCTCATGTCCGGCGCGATCGAGCGCTCGAACGTCGACATCACCGAGGAGCTGGTCGGCCTGATCGCAGCGCAGCGCAACTTCCAGGCGAACGCCAAGGCGCTCGATACCGCGAGCCAGATCTCGCAGACCATCTTCAACATCCGTAGCTAAAACAGGGACTTGGAGGCCAAGCGATGGACAGGCTCGTCTATACCGCACTGTCGGGGCTCAAGGGCCAGATGGATGCGCAGGCGACGATCGCGAACAACATCGCGAACGCCTCCACGATCGGCTTCCGCGCCGACCGGGTCAATTTCGAGCGGCTGATGGTCAAGGGCGACGGCCACGACAGCCGCCAGCCCAGCGCCGAGACCGTGGTCGACATGGACCGCCGCGCCGGGGCGATCGTCTCGACCGGCCGCGGGCTCGACGTCGCCATCACCGGCGACAACTGGCTCGCGGTCCAGGCGGCCGACGGCAGCGAAGCTTACACGCGGCGCGGAGATCTCCGCATCGCGCCGAGTGGCGTCTTGGAAACCGGCGACGGTTTCCCGGTGATGGGGTCGGGGGGCCCCATCACCGTGCCGCCGCACGACAAGATCATGATCGCCGACGACGGCACCCTCTCGATCGTGCCCCCGGGCGCCGATCCGAGCCAGCCGCCGCAGGTGCTCGATCAGCTCAAGCTGGTCAGCGACCAGGGCAGCAAGACCGTCAAGGGACTGGACAATCTGCTCCATGTCCGCGGCGGCGGGGCGCTGCCGGCCGATCTCGACGCGCGGGTCCAGACCGGCGCGCTCGAGCAGTCGAACGTCAATCTCACGCAGGCGCTGGTCGACATGATCGAGAACCAGCGCAGCTACGAGGTGCAGGCCAACCTGCTCCGCGAAGCGAAGAACATGGACGAAAGCTCCGCGTCTTTGATGCGCGTGAGCTGAGCATCTAGGGAAGGACCAGGACCATGGGTTCCGCAGCAATGCACATCGCGCGCACCGGGCTCGACGCCCAGGACATGCGCATGCGGGTGATCTCGAACAACCTCGCCAACGTCAACACCACGGGCTTCAAGCGCGACCGCGCCTCGTTCGAGGCGCTGGCCTATCAGGTCGTCACCGCGCCCGGCTCGGCGAGCACCTCGGAGACGCAACACGCCACGGGGCTCAACCTCGGCACCGGCGTGCGCATCCAGGGCACCGCGCGGATCGACACCCAAGGCTCGTTCCAGACCACCGGCAACGCGCTCGACATGGCGCTCGACGGCAACGGCTTCTTCCAGGTCCAGCTGCCCGGCGGCCAGCTGGGCTACACGCGGGCAGGCAACTTCACCCGCTCGCCCGAGGGCCTTCTGGTCACCAGCGAGGGCTATCAGGTGATGCCGGGCATCACGATTCCCGAGGGCGCGACCTCGATCACCGTCGGCACCGACGGCACGGTCAGCGCGACCGTCCCGGGCCAGACCGAGGCGAGCCAGATCGGCCAGATCCAGATCGCAGCCTTCCCCAATGCCTCGGGGCTTCAGGCGATCGGCGACAATTTCCTGGTCGAGACCGCCGCCAGCGGCGCGGTCAATCTCGGCATCGCCGGGCAGGACGGCCGCGGCAACATCCGCCAGGGCATGCTCGAGGGCTCGAACGTCAACGTCGTCGAGGAGCTGGTCGACATGATCGAGACCCAGCGCGCCTACGAGGTCAATTCGAAGATGATCTCGGCGTCCGACGAGATGCTCAAATATGTCAACCAGAACATCTGAGGGGCATGTGATGAAGTTCGCCGCAGGTCTCGTCACCGGTGCCGCGATCGTCGCGGCGATCGCGCTCGCCCAGCCGGCCAAGGCGCAGCTGTTCGGCGGCAAGAAGCCGAAGGAGGACTTCAGCGTCACCCTTCCTGCTCCCGTCGCGCCCGCAACGCCCGCCAACGGCTCGATCTTCCAGGCGAGCCAGGGCTATGCCGCGCTCCACGAGGGCACGCGCGCGCGCCGCGTCGGCGATCCGCTGACGATCGTGCTGACCGAGCGCACCAGCGCGTCCAAGTCGGCCGGCTCGCAGCTCGACAGCGGCGGCGGCTTCTCGATCACCCCGCCGAGCACCGGCGCGCTGTCGCTGTTCAAGGAGAGCGACGCCAGCATCAGCGGCAAGCGCAACTTCAAGGGCGCGGGCAGCGCCGACCAGGCCAATGCGCTGTCGGGCGAGATCAGCGTGACCGTCGCCGAAGTCTATCCCAACGGCACCATGCTCGTGCAGGGGCAGAAGCGCGTGACGCTCAACCGCGGCGACGAGTTCATCCAGATCAGGGGGATCGTCCGCCCGAGCGACATCGACGCGAGCAACCGCATCGCCTCGACCCGCGTCGCCGACGCCCGCATTTCCTACACCGGCAAGGGCGATGTCGCCCGCGCCAGCCGGCAGGGGTGGCTCAGCCGCTTCTTCCAGGTCATCAGCCCGTTCTGAGGAATCCCGACATGACCCGTTTCCTCATCGCCCTGCTCAGCGCTGCGCTGGGCCGCCGCACCGGCCCGCACCCGGCCACCCAGCCAGGCTACCCTATGGGTGGCCGGGTGGGAGTGCGGGCCGGTGCGACTTTTCTCGTGGCCGCGATCTTTCTCGCGGTCACGCCGGCGAACGCCGAGCGGATCAAGGACCTCGGCGCCTTCCAGGGCATCCGCTCGAACCAGCTGACCGGCTACGGCATCGTCGTCGGGCTCCCCGGCACGGGCGACGACAATCTCGAATATACCGTCCAGTCGATGAAGGGCGTCACCGCGCGCTTCGGCCTGGCGCTGCCGCCCGGGGTCAACCCGGCGCTCAAGAACGCCGCGGTGGTGATGATCACCGCCGAGCTGCCGCCCTTCGCCAAGCCGGGGCAGAAGCTCGACATCACCGTCTCGTCGATGGGCAAGGCCAAGTCCTTGCGCGGCGGTACGCTGGTGATGACCCCGCTGCTCGGCGCCGACGGCCAGATCTATGCGATGGCGCAGGGCAACCTCGCCGTCGGCGGGCTAGGTGCTGAGGGGGCCGACGGCTCGAAGATCGTCGTCAACATTCCCTCCTCGGGCCGTATCCCGGAAGGGGCGACGGTCGAGCGCGCGGTCGACACCGGCTTCGCCGACACGCCCTATCTCACCTACAACCTCGCCCGTTCGGACTTCACGACGGCGCAGCGCGTCGCGGACGCGATCAACGGCCGCTTCGGCTTCGGCACCGCGCGCGCGATCGACGGCGTGTCGGTCGCGGTGACGGCGCAGCCCGGCGCCGATGCGCGCGCGCGGATCATGAGCGAGATCGAGAACCTGCCGGTCGACGCCGCCGAGGCGCCGGCCAAGGTCATCGTCAATGCGCGCACCGGCACGGTGGTGATCAACTCGGCCGTGCGGGTCAGCCCGGCCGCGGTAACGCATGGTAAACTCACCGTTCGTATTGATGAATCCCAGCGCGTCAGCCAGCCGGCGCCGTTCAGCCAGGGGGAAACCACGGTCGAGCAGCGCAGCGCCGTCGGCGTCGAGGAGGAGAAGCGTCCGATGTTCCTGCTGGAGCCCGGCCCGAAGCTTGCCGATGTGGTCAAGGCGGTGAACGCGATCGGCGCGTCGCCGGCCGACCTCGTCGCGATCCTGGAGGCGCTCAAGCAGGCCGGCGCGCTGAAAGCGGAGCTGATCGTCCTGTGACCCAGATCCCGGCGCCCGTATCGAAACTCACCGGCACCGTGTCCACCGACACGGCCCGGCTCGGCACGCGCGCCAACCTAGACAAGGCGGGCGAGCAGTTCGAGGCGATCTTCACCAAGATGATGCTGTCGTCGATGCGCAAGGCCAAGCTCGCGGACTCGCTGTTCGAGAGCCAGGCGCTCGACCAGTTCCGCGACATGCAGGACCAAAAGCTCGCCGAGAACATGGCCGCGCACACGCCGATCGGCATCGGCAAGGCGATGACCGAATTCCTCGCGAAGGCCGGGTCGGTCGCCGACGCGCCGGCCACTCCGCCGGAAGGTAAGCCCGAATGACCGACATGCTCTCGATCGGCGCCAGCGGCGTCCGCACCTATCAGACCGCGTTGACCACGACGTCGGAGAACATCGCCAATGCCGGCACCGCGGGCTATTCGCGCCGCGTCGCCGTCACGCGCGAGGTCGCGGCGCCGAGCGATGGCTCGAACCGCGTGCTCAACGGTCTCGGCGTCACCGTCTCGGGCATCACCCGCGCCGCCAGCGACACCCGCAACGCCGAGGTCCGCGCCGCCGGCTCCGACCTCGCGCGCAGCGAGGCGAGCGCGGTGTGGCTCGACCGGATCGAGGGCGCGCTCACCGGCAACAAGCTCGACGAGCGCCTGACCGCCTTCTTCAACGCCGCGACCGCGCTCGCCGCCGATCCCTCGGCCAGCGCGCCGCGCGCGACCATGCTCCAGGCGGCCGCCGGCCTCGCCAGCGCCTTCGCCCAGACCGGCGCGGCGCTCGACGGCGCGCTCGCCGATCTCGACCAGTCGGCCGACGCGATGGCCGGCCAGCTCAACACGCTCACCGCCAGCCTCGCCAAGGTCAATTCCGCGCTCGGCCGCGTCGCGCAGGGCACCAGTTCGCAAGCCGCGTTGCTCGACGAACGCGACCGGCTGCTCGAATCGATGAGCGCGCTCACCGATATCGGCGTCAGCTTCGACGCCGCCGGCCGCGCGACGGTCAAGGCCGGCTCGGGCGGGCCGCTGCTGGTCCAGGGCGACCAGGCCGCGGTCGCGGCCTATGCCCGCGGACCCGATGGCGCGGTCTCGTTCGCGGTCTATGGCATCGACGGCAGCCACGCGCTGAGCCCCGGCGGCGGCGCGATGGCCGGCGTCATCGAGGGCGCGGCGCGGATCGCCGATGCGCGCGACGCGCTCGATCGCATCGCGGTCGATCTCGCCGAGGGCGTCAATGCCGTCCAGGCCGGCGGCGCGGACCTCGACGGCAATGCCGGCGCGGCGATGTTCAGCGCGACCGGCGCATCCGATTTCACGCTCGTGCTCGACGATCCGCGCGGCATCGCCGCCGCGGCGCCGGGCGGCGGCGAGCGCAGCAATGCCAATCTCGCCAACCTCGCCGCGCTGCGCAGCGACGGCAAGTTCGAGGCCGGGCTGACCAAGCTCACCACCGACAATGCCAGCGCGCTCGCCGGCCGCCGCTCGATCGCCGAGGTCCAGTCGACGATCCGCAGCAACGCCGCCGCGGCGCGCGATTCGCTCGCGGGCGTCAACGTCGACGAGGAAGCGGTCGACCTGATCCGCTTCCAGCAGGCCTATCAGGCGTCGAGCCGCGTCATCCAGGTCGCGCGCGAGACGCTCGACACCCTCTTCAACATCCGGTGACCGCAATGCGCGTGACGACCAGCCAGACCTATGAGCGCCCCTCGCTGCTGATGACGAGCCTGACGAAGCAGGCCGACAAGCTGCAGGTCCAGATCGCGACAGGCAAGAGGATCCTCGCGCCGTCGGACAGCGCCTCGGGCTGGCAGCAGCTCTCGGGCCTCCGGCGCGCGGCGTCGGATGACGGCGTGTACGGCGAGAACGTCAAGATGGCCCAGTCGCTGCTCGCCGCGACCGACAGCGCGCTCGAGACGGTCGAGACCCAGCTCCAGCGCGCCAAGACGCTTGCGGTGCAGGCCAACAGCGACACCGTGACCCCGGAAGGCCGCGCCGCGATCCTCAAGGACGTCGAGGCGATCATCGCCGACCTGCTCGGCGTGGCGAACACCAAGGACAGCCGCGGCCAGCCGCTGTTCGGCGGCGCGGCGGGCGACGCCGCCTATGCCCGCCAGCCCGACGGCTCGATCGCCTATGTCGGCTCGGGCGAGGCGGCGCCGATCCCGGTCGGCGACGGCGTCGACATCGCCGCGACCGAGACCGGCGCGCGCGCCTTCGGCAACATCCCGGGCGCCAATGGCGCGACCGACATGTTCGCCATCCTCGCCGCCTTCGCCGCCGCGCTCCAGCCCGGCGCCGAGCCCGGCGGGATCGACACCGCGATGACCGATCTCGACGCCGCGCTCGACCAGCTCGGCACCACCCGCGCCTCGGTCGGCGCCCGCGCCTTCCGCATGGACCTCGAGGCCGAGCGCCTCGTCGACATCGACACCGCGCGCGAGGCGACCCGCTCGGGGATCGAGGAGATCGACACCTCGACCGCGATCGCCGAGCTGCAGAAGACGCTGACCATCCTGCAGGCGACTCAGGCCAGCTTCACCAAGCTCACCGGCATGTCGCTGTTCGACTATCTGCGCTGAGCCGCTTGCAATGTTGGATTTGTTCTGATTTTGTTCCTGTTCGCTCCGCTTTGTCCGCGTTCCCTGCCCGTGATCGCGCCGGGGAGGCCCCAAGTCGAGGCAGATAGTGTAAACTTCGTGTCAACTTCCGGCGCGCGGCACCGATATGCGAACCGGCCCGGCACCGTCCTGTTAACCACATCCTAGCGCTTTTTCGCTCAAGTTCCGGGCCGCGCTGCCGTTTCTACGAGTAACCAAGCCAGCGCCGGGGGGTAGCGAGCGAAGTCATGTTTCCAGCAATCGGTTTCGTCGTCCTGATCGCCATGGTGTTCGGCGGCTTCGCCATCACCGGCGGCGCGCTCGAGCCCGTGCTGCACGCGCTGCCGCACGAGATGCTGATCATCGGCGGCGCCGCGCTCGGCGCGCTGATCATCGGCAACTCCGGCCGCGAGCTCAAAGCGCTCGGCGGCGGCTTCGCGAAGGTGCTCAAGGGCCCCAAATACAAGAAGCAGGACTATCTCGACGTCATCTTCCTCGTCAGCAAGCTGATGAAGATGCTGCGCGTCGACGGCCCGATCGCGCTCGAGCCGCATGTCGAGGACCCCAAGTCCTCCGCCGTCTTCGCCGAATATCCGCGCCTGCTCGCCGACAAGACGCTGGTCAACCTGATCGCCGACACGCTGCGCCTCGTCGTCGTCTCGTCGGGCACGCTCGACGTGCACGCGGTCGAGGAGGTGATGGACAATGCGATCAAGACTCACCACCACGAGGTCGAGGAGCCCCAGCATGCGCTGCAGGGCCTCGCCGACGCCTTGCCCGCGCTCGGCATCGTCGCGGCGGTGCTCGGCGTGGTGAAGACGATGGGCTCGATCGACAAGCCGCCGGCGATCCTCGGCGCGATGATCGGCTCGGCGCTGGTCGGCACCTTCCTCGGCGTGCTGCTCGCTTATGGCCTGGTCGGGCCGCTGGCCGGGCGCCTCAAGCAGATCATCGATGCCGACGCCGCGATCTATCACACGGTCAAGCAGATCATCATCGCCTCGCTCCACGGCCATCCGCAGCCGCTGGTGATCGAGGCCGCGCGCTCGGGCATCGCGCATCACAACCAGCCGGGCTTCGCCGAAGTGTTCGACGGCCTGCGCGGTAGGTAGGCATGACGGCCAGGGCGCCCCATGCGGCCAAGCTGCCGCCCAAGATCATCGTCAAGAAGGTCTATGTCGAGGGTGGCGGCGGCCATCACGGCGGCGCGTGGAAGGTCGCCTATGCCGACTTCGTGACGGCGATGATGGCGTTCTTCCTGCTGATGTGGCTGCTCGGCGCGACCAACGAGAAGCAGCGCAAGGCGCTCGCCGACTATTTCGCGCCCACGCTGATCGAGTTCAAGCAGAACAGCGCCGGCTCCAACGGCCTGCTCGGCGGCGACGCGCTGCAGGGCAAGGACAATTACCCGACCATGGCCAAGCAGACCGGCACAAGGTCGATGACGATTCCCGCGGGCGCGGAGGGCGGCGACCGGGTCGGCACCGGCGAGCAGGGCAGCCTCAAGAACAAGGAGGCGATGGACGCCGCGGACCGCAAGGGCTTCGCCAAGATGAAGGCGGAGATCGAGCGCCGCATCAAGACCACGCCCGGCCTCACCAAGCTCGGCAAGCATGTCCGCTTCGTGCCGACGCGCGATGGGATGCGCATCGATCTCATGGACAATGCCGACTATTCGATGTTCGCGCTCGGCACGACCAGCTTCGTGCCCGAGGCGGCGAAGCTCGTCGCGATGGTGGCGGAATCGATCGCGCAATCGGAGAACCCGATCATGATCCGCGGCCATACCGACAGCCTCGGCTATGGCGATCCGCAGAACATGAACAACTGGATGCTCTCCAGCGCGCGCTCGGAAGAGACCCGCCGCCGCCTCGCCGCGGGCGGGGTCGCCGAGCCCCGCTTCGAACGCATCGAGGGCGTCGCCGACCGCGAGCCGCTGATCAAGGCCAACCCCGCCGACCCGCGCAACCGCCGCGTGGCGATCACGTTGCTCTATCGGAAGAGCAAGCTGGATCGGTAAGGGTCAGAATAGCTGCTTGCGAAGCGAGAGCTGGACGACTCGCCCGGTTCGATCCCTGAGGTTCGGCAGATACGCCGCCGGAGTCACCCCATTCTGGTCCACGACGCGCTGCCGTGAATCGAAGATGTTGATGACCTGAAGCTCGACCTGCACGCCGCGAAGCCAGGGGTGCTTGAGGCCCGCATCCATATATTCGGCGGGGCGCACCCCGGCCTCGAAGTTGAAGGTGGTGAGGCTGCCGAAGTCGAGCACTGTGGCGTTGCCGGCGAGGCCGCTCGAGGTGCGCGAACCGCTCGCCCATGTCCCGCGCAGGTTCGCGCGAAGCCAGTCGTAGCGCACGTTCACCGAGCCCCGGACGCGATGCGCCGGCGTGGGATCGCCCGAATCGCCGGTCAGGCGGCTGATCACGATACCCGGCGCGATTTCCGACTGATCCTCGATCAGCCAATCATGCTGGATATCGAAGCGGAGCTGGTTCCCGCCGCCGCCGCGCCGGCCGCCAAAGCCGCCGCGGCCCCCGCCCCCGGGGCCTCCCGGGCCTCCGAACCGGACCGCCCTTTGCCCCATGTCCGCGCCAGGTGGCGGACCTTGCTCCTGCCCTTGGCGCCGGACCTGCTGGCCATCCTGGCCGCCCGGCCCGCGCTGGCTGCCGCCAAAAACGCTCTCCTGCTGCCGCAGACGGCGGAATTCCTCCATGCGGGCCGAGAATTCGGGTGGGAGCGGCTCCCCCGTGCGCCGGGATTCGGCCATCGCCTCGCGGAAGCGCGCCATTTCCGCCTGGCGGCGCTTGGCATTGGGCGACGGCAGCGGCAGGCCCAGGCTGATGCCCCAGTTGAGGCTGCGCTGCTCGCCCCGGCCCGAATTGATCGGCCGCGCATCGACGCTGAGCAACCGGCCCTCGCCGTCCCGCACGAACCGGCCCGGGAACGCCGCCTGGACCTCGGCAGTGAGCGCGGGGAAACTCTGCGCGCGGCTGCGATAGGTCTGCTCGGTATAGTTTGCGCGGATCGTCAGGTCGGTTTCCGCGAACGGGCGGATATAAGTGCCCAGCCGCATCACGTTGCGCCGGTCCGCGCGCAGCAGCGGGTTGCCGCCGGTGATCCGCGTCACGTCGACGCTCTCGCCGCGCACATAGTCGAACACCGCGACATTGGGCGTGCTGATCACCGGGTCGCCAAGCTGCTCGGGGGACGGCGCGTTGCTGTCGTTGGTCCAGTTGGCGATGAACGTCACTTGCGTGAGCGGACGCCAGTTGAGGCCATAGCCGGTGGTCGTCAGCCGTCCGAAATCGGAGACCTCCTCCACCTCGGCATTGGCGAAGATCGACAGGTCACCGATCGCACTGAGCACGGCGCGATTGCGGCTGGCGATCGGCAGGTTGATGTTGCCGCGCACGCTCGCCGTATCGCGGGAGATCTCGGTTTCGCGAAACACACCCGACCGGAACGACTGACTCGACAAGTCGCGCGTCGTCCCGGCGATGCGGATGCTGGTGGTGACGTCGCCCGCCGGCAACTTGAACAGCGGCCCGTTGGTGAGGGCGTCGATTCGCGCGAGGCTCGACTGCGAGCTGGCCGTGTCGGACGGCCGGACCGACAGCAAGCGAAGCGGGATCGGTGCGAAGGGATTGAAGCTGGGGTCGCCAGCGTTTAGCGCGCCTTGCGCCGCATCGACGGACACACCCGTGCTGGTCACAGTGTCGGACCAGGAACGGTCATAGCCTCCGGTCACCGACCAGCCCCATTTGGCTGACCATGGCGACTGGTCGCCGTTGATCGTGAAGCCGGTTTGCAGCGTCTGGCCGTCCTCCAGCCGTGATAGCGGCGCGAGTTCGTTGAGATAGCGCAGCACCTGCACGTCCTGCGAGAACGGCGAGAACGGATTTCCAGCCGGCAGCCGCAGCGTTGCCGTCGGCAGGCCGAGCAGCGCCTCGCTCTGCCGCGCGGTCAGCTGGACATTGGCGGTCGCGCGCACCGTCGGCGAGAGCGTCCGGCTGTAGCGGCCGCCGATCTCGATGTTGCGCTGCGGGTTGATCAGCGTTCGATAGGGCGACAGGTCGGTGACGTTCGCGCTGTTGGCATTGGCCGCGAACGCGCCCAGTCCCTGCGGCCCGCCCGCTGCCGCATCCGGGACGCCCGCCACGGTGACGATCGTTCCCGCCGCCGCGCTCAATGCGGGGTCGATCTCGCCGCCGGTGATGCCGGTGATGTTCCCGCGCGTGTCGAACAGCCGGGTCGGCGCCCGCGTCACGCCCCGCTCGCTCTCGAGGATCCCGGAGCGGGTGTCGAGTTGCATGTCGAACTCGATCCGCCCATCGCGGGTTATCTTGGTGATATTGAGGTCGGCTTCGGTTTGCGCGTTCCCGCCGGCTGTGGGAACTCGGCCCTGGATTTCGGCGGTCACAGCCTGGAAACGCGGCCGCAGCACGATGTTCAGCACCTTCTGGGTCGCGCTATAGCCATAGCGCAGCGCCGCTTCCTCGGGCAGGATATCGACGCGTTCGATCGCTTCCGACGGCAGCCGCGCCACTTCCTGCAGGCTCGAGCGCCGGCCGCTCAGCAGGATCACCGGCTGTTCGCCGCCCCGCCCGGCGCTGCTGCCGAGCTGCGGCGCGAGCTGCTCGATCAGCTCACTGATGTTCGACGCGCCATAGGCGCGGATGTCCGCCGCGCCCAGCATGACCTCCGGTTTGACGTCGCCCGGCACCGCGCCGCGCAGCTGGCCGGTGACGACAACTTCCTCGCCTTCGAGCTCCTCGCCTGCATCGCCCCCCGAAGCGGGCGTGGCCGGTGTTTCTTCCTGCGCGGTGGCGGCGGGCGCCGGCGCCGGCGCTTGCTGCGCCGCAGCCATCGCCGTGGGCGCGGCCGTCACCATCAACCCCGTCATCGCCCACGCTACGCCCCGCATTCGCCCCTCCTGTTCGTCCGGCCCAAATAGCCGTCCGTCGTCCCAATAAGTACGATTTGTCGCAGAAATGTGCCGGGCGGAAAATTAGTCTGGCCTGAACGTCTCAGTCGGCGTCCTGCCCTTGCATCCGCGCATGATGGCGGATCACCTCGTCGATGATGAAGCGCAGGAACTTCTCGGAGAATTCGGGGTCGAGATCGGCCTGCGCGGCGAGCTCGCGCAGCCGCGCGATCTGCCGCTCCTCGCGCCCCGGGTCGGCGGGCGGCAGCCCGGTCTCGGCCTTGTGGCGTCCCACCGCCTGGGTGATCTGGAACCGCTCGGCGAGCAGGAAGACGAGCGCGGCGTCGATCCGGTCGATGCTCTGGCGATAGCGTTGCAGCGTCTCGTCGCTCATTGTCGCGCGGTTCCCGGTTGATTGCGCGCGCCTTCTCGCGCCGCTTTCGTGCAGAGGCAAGCCCCGCTGCACTTGCCTTTCGCCTGCGTTGCAGCCACATCGCGCCCAGCATGAGCGCGACCGTTCACAACATTGGGGCCCACAACGGCCGTGCCGCCGAGCCCTCGCTGGAACCCATGATCGCGCTCGTCGCGGCGGACATGAACCTCGTCAATGCCGTGATCCTCGACCGGATGCAGTCGCAGATCCCGCTGATCCCCGAACTCGCCGGGCACCTTATCGCGGGCGGCGGCAAGCGCATGCGGCCGATGCTCACCTTGGCGAGCGCGCGGCTGCTCGACTATTCGGGGGCGCGTCACCACCGGCTCGCCGCCGCGGTCGAGTTCATTCACACCGCGACGCTGCTCCATGACGACGTCGTCGACGGCTCGGACATGCGCCGCGGCAAGCGCACCGCCAACCTCATCTGGGGCAATCCGGCAAGTGTGCTGGTCGGCGACTTCCTGTTCAGCCGAAGCTTCGAGCTGATGGTCGAGGACGGCAGCCTCAAGGTGCTCAAGATCCTCTCCAACGCCTCCGCGGTGATCGCCGAGGGCGAGGTCAACCAACTCACCGCCGCGCGCCGTATCGACTTGGCCGAGGAGCGCTATCTGGAGATCATCGGCGCCAAGACCGCGGCGCTGTTCGCCGCCGCCTGCCGCATCGCCGCGGTGGTCGCCGAGCGGCCCGAGGGCGAGGAGGCCGCGCTGGACGCCTATGGCCGCAACCTCGGCATCGCCTTCCAGCTGGTCGACGACGCCATCGATTACGTCTCCGATGCCGGCACGATGGGCAAGGACGCCGGCGACGATTTCCGCGAGGGCAAGATGACGCTCCCCGTCATCCTTGCCTATGCCCGCGGCAGCGAAGAGGATCGCGCCTTCTGGAAGGAAGCCGTGCTCGGCCGCCGTATCGGTGACGACGACTTCGCCCACGCGGTCGGCCTCGTCCGCTCGAGCCGCGCCGTCGACGACACGCTCGCGCGCGCGCGTCACTACGGCCAGCGCGCGATCGACGCGCTGGGTATCTTCCCGGGCAGCGCCGCCAAGGACGCGATGATCGAGGCGGTCGAGTTCGCGGTCGCCCGCGCCTATTGATTTTGTGCGGCTCGCCGGACACGGCACCAGCCCCCACCCGGCCACCCAGCGGCAGTATGATGTGGTGGCCGGGTGGGAGGAGCGGGCTGGTGCCGCAAATTAACTACGCCTCGTTCTCTTCGTCCTCGTCTTCCTCGACGCCCAGCGCGTCCTCCTCGTCCTCGTCGAGCGCGTCGTCGATCGCCTCGCTGATCATGTCGAGCTGGTCGTAGCTCGCGGTCAGCTCGATCGTCTCGCCGTCCTCGTCGTCGATGCTGATCAGATAATCGCCCTTACCGTCGGCGGTGATGCTGAAGCTCGAAAGCGTGCGTGCCATGTCCCGTCTCCTTCAAACCGCGCAACGCGCGCCGCGCAATTGAGTGCCATTACGCTTCAAGCATTGCGGTAAAATGCGTAGGGCGGGGTCGTGAACGACCTGCCGATCCACGCCGCGCTGCCCGCTCTGCTTGCCGCGCTGCGCGATGCGAGCAACGCCGTGCTGGTCGCGCCGCCCGGCGCGGGCAAGACCACCGCGGTCGCCCCGGCGTTGCTGTCGGAACCATGGTGCACCGGCGAGATCCTGCTGCTCTCCCCCCGCCGTCTCGCCGCGCGCGCGGCCGCCGAGCGGATGGCGTCGCTTGCCGGCCAACCCGTCGGCAAGGCCTATGGCTATGCCACCCGGATGGACACACGCCGTTCGGGCGAGACCCGCGTGACCGTCGTTACCGAGGGGATCTTCGTCAATCGCATCCAGGCCGATCCCGAGCTCTCCGGCGTCTCCGCCGTGCTGTTCGACGAGGTGCACGAGCGCAGCCTCGACAGCGATTTCGGCCTCGCGCTCGCGCTCGACGCGCAGGCGGCGCTGCGCCCCGATCTACGACTGCTCGCCATGTCCGCCACGCTCGACGGCGCGCGCTTCTCCACGCTGATGGGCGACGCGCCAGTGATCGAGAGCGAAGGCCGGAGCCACCCACTCGAGCTGCACCACCTCGGCCGCGCGGCAGAAGCGCGGATCGAGGATTCGGTCGCCGCGGCGATCCGTCTGGCACTGCGCGAGGGCGACGGCGGCATCCTCGCCTTCCTTCCCGGCGTCGCCGAGATCGAGCGAGTGGCCGAACGGCTCGATCCGCCGCCCGGCACGATCCTGCACAAGCTCCACGGCAGCCTCGACCCCGCCGCGCAGCGCGCCGCGATCGCTCCCGATTCCACCGGCAGGCGCAAGATCGTGCTCGCAACGTCGATCGCCGAGACTTCGCTCACCCTTGACGGCATTCGCGTGGTGGTCGACTCCGGCCTCGCCCGTCGCCCGCGCTACGATCGCGCTGCGGGCATGACTCGCCTCGTCACCGAACGCGCCAGCCAGGCCGCGGTCACCCAGCGCGCCGGCCGCGCCGCGCGCCAGGGGCCGGGCGTCGCCTATCGGCTATGGGAAGCCGCCGCCACCGCCGGCCTACCGCGCTTCGATCCGCCCGAAATCCTCGAAGCCGATCTCTCCGCGCTGATCCTCGATTGCGCGCTGTGGGGCGTCACCGATCCGCGCGGCCTCAACTGGCTGGATCCGCCGCCCGAGGCTGCGGTGCAGGAAGCTCGCGCCCGCCTCGCCGCGCTCGAAGCGCTCGATCCCGACGGCCGTCCCACCGCGCATGGCAAGGCGATCGCGCGCCTGCCGCTCCCGCCGCGCCTTGGCCATATGCTCGTGCGCGCGGGCGAGATCGGCCTTGCGACCACCGCCGCGCAAGTCGCCGTGCTGCTCGGCGAGCGCGGCGTGGGCGGGCCCGACGCCGATCTCGAGCACCGGCTGCGCCGCTGGCGTACCGAGCGCGGCCAGCGTGCCGAGGCGGGTCGCAAGCTCGCCGAGCGTTGGGCGAAACTGGTTCCCGGCAGCGCGGCGGAGACGATCCAGCCGGGATCGCCCGAAGCCGTCGCCACCTGTGTCGCCCTCGCCTTCCCCGACCGCATCGCCCGCCGCCGCGACACTTCGGGCGAGACCTGGGCTTCGGCCGGCGGCCGCGGTTTCCGGCTCGATCCCGCTTCCTCGCTCGCGCGTCACGAATGGCTCGCCGTGGCCGAGACGCAAGGCATGGCCGCGGGCGCGCGCATTCTCTCCGCCGCGCCGCTCGATCCCACGGATATCGGGACGCTGTTCGCCCATCGTATCGAGACACGACGCACCGTCCGCTTCGACCCCTCCACGGGCCGCATCGAGGCGACGCGCGAACGCCGCCTCGGCGCGATCCGTCTCTCGTCGGGTCCCGACACCGCGGCCGACCCCGAGGAGATCGCTGCCGCGCTGCTCGAAGGGGTGCGCACGCACGGCCTCGACCTGCTGCCCTGGTCCGCCACCGCGCGCATGCTGCGCACCCGCGCCGCCTATGCCGGGCTCGACATGCTCGCCGACGGAGCGCTGATCGCCGTTCTCGACGACTGGCTGCCGCCGCTGCTCGCCGGCAAGCGCCGCCTTGACGCCATTCCGGCCGAGGCGCTGACCCAGGCGCTGCAGAACCGCCTCGGCTGGGACGGGCAGAAGCAGCTCGACCGGCTCGCCCCGGCTCGCTTCGAGACGCCGGCAGGCTCTACGCACGAGATCGACTATGCCGCGGAAGGCGGTCCCACCGTCGAGCTGCGCGTCCAGGCGCTGTTCGGCCTCGCCACGCACCCCAGGCTCGGCGACGGGACTCCGCTCGTGCTCTCGCTCACCTCGCCGGCCGGCCGCCCGATCCAGACCACCCGCGACCTGCCCGGTTTCTGGAAGGGCAGCTGGGCCGATGTCGCCAAGGAGATGCGCGGACGCTATCCCCGCCATCCCTGGCCCGACGACCCCGCCGCCGCAGCGGCGACGCTGCGCACCAAAAATGCGGATGCGCGGCGCGCCGGATCGCGATAAGGGACGGAACCATGTCCACCGCACGCATCTATCAGCGCCCGAAGAACGCCATGCAGTCGGGCCGTTTCCGCACCGATCGCTGGGTACTCGAATTCGATCCCGGCGAGCAGCAGCGCCCCGATCCGCTGACCGGCTGGGCCGGCTCGGGCGACACGCGCAACCAGCTGCGCCTCAATTTCCCGACACTCGAGGCGGCGCGGGACTATGCGACGCGCGAGGGAATCGCGTTTCACGTCGTCCCCGCGCCGCAGCGCAAGCTCAAGCTCCAGGCCTACGCCGACAATTTCCGGTGACCCCGGCGGAGCTGCTCGACCGCTGGATCGCGGCGTTCAATGCAGGCGACGCCGATGCGCTCGCCGCGCTCTACCATGACGATGCGGTCAATCATCAGGTCGCCAATGCTCCGGTCGAGGGCCGCGAGGCGATCCGCGCGATGTTCGCCGCCGAGTTCGCCGCAGCCGAAATGGTATGCATCCCGGTCAACCGCATCGCCGACGGCGAATGGGCGGCGATGGAGTGGCAAGACCCGATGGGCTTTCGCGGCTGCGGCTTCTTCCACGTCGTCGACGGCCACATCCGGCATCAGCGCGGCTATTGGGACCGGCTGAGCTTCGAGCGGCTCTACGCCGGCACCGGCTAGGTCAGGAAGGACTGGCCGAGCACCAGCAGCAGCTTGACGTCGATCGCCAGCCCGCGCGCGCGGCAATCCGCGACGAACGCGGGCACTTCGCCCAGCTTGACGCGGTGTACCGTAATGCCTTCCTCCTCGACGCCGCCGCCTTCGCCCGTGCGCTCCAGCTCGTGCGCCCGCACCAGCGTGAAGCTCTCGCTGACCATCCCCGGCGAGGAGAAATATTCGCCGAGTGATTCGACCCGGCCGGGGCGATAGCCGGTCTCCTCCTCCAGCTCACGCGCCGCGGCGATCTCCACTGCCTCGTCGTCGGTCTCGTCGCCGACCAGGCCTGCGGGCAGCTCAAGGCAGGCCCGGCCCAACGGCACGCGATATTGCTCGACCAGGATCAGATGATCCTCGTCGATCGCCACGATCACCGCCGCGCGAATGCCGCGGGCACGCGACACATATTCCCAGCGACCCTGCTTCTTGGCGGTGATGAACTTGCCCTGCCAGACCGTCTCGACGGTGGCGTCCGCATCCGGCGGCGTCATAGTTCGATCAGCCGGTCGGGTAGTTCGTTGGCGTCGGCCTCGGTCTTGGGGAAATATTGCGCCAGCACGGTGCCGATCTGCGCCACCGCAGCCACCATCCCGCCCGCCGGATCACCCGCACGAATGCGATCGACCAGCGCGACCATCGCCTCACCCCACACCGCGTCGTCGACCTTGGCGAGGATCGCCTCGTCGGCGACGATCTCGGCGCGATGCTCGGCTAGGCTGAGATAGAGCAGCACCCCGACGCGCGCCGCGGTACGCTTCTCGGCGCTCGCCTTGAAGAACTGCACCGCACGCCGCCGCACCCGGCGCCCGCGCACCGCCGCGGGGATCATCAGCCCGCGGAACGGCAGCATCTCGAACCCGAAGCGCACGACAAGGAACAGCACCGCCTGCACCACCACCAGCAAGGCGAGCTGGATGTGCCGGTCGGCCTCACCCCACCCGCCGGTGAACAGCGCCAGCTTGGCGTCGAGCAGACCGGGAAAGGCCGCGAACAATCCCAGCGCCGCGAGCATCGCCGCCGCGGCGTAGTAGAGCGAGACGTCGTGATAATGATCCGACCAATCGGTGACGATCGTCACGATCTCGCTGTCGGTGCCGCGTTCCGCCTCGGCGACCGCGCCGGTCACCCTGCCGTGTTCATCGCTCGTGAACCGCCTTGTCATCACCAGCCCCCCGATGCGCCGCCGCCGCCGAACGACCCGCCGCCGCCCGAAAAGCCGCCGCCTCCGCCGCCCCAAGACGATCCGCCCCCGTCCCACGAGCTTCCGCCGCCCCAGGACGAGGAGCCGCCATCGCCCCAGCCGGGACCCCAAATCACCACCGGGGCGTGGCCGCCGCGATATTTCCTGCCGCGCGCCGCGCCGATCGCGATCGGCAGCACGATCAGCAGGATGACGAAGATCCAGAAGGCGATGACGAACCAGTTCGCGCCCCCGCCGCTCGACCGCCGGCGATTCCCCGCGTCGATCAGCTGCTTTGCGCGGGCCTCGGCGGCTTCGAGCGGTAATTTGAGCTGCTCGTTGATCGCGGTTGCCCCCGCGACGATCCCGCCGCCCATATCGTTGGCGCGGAAACGCGGCAGGATGGTGTCACGGATGATCATCCCTGACAGCGCATCGGTCATGATCGGCTCGAGGCCATAGCCGACCTCGATCCGCACCCGGCGTTCCTTGGGCGCGATCAGCAGGATGATGCCGTTGTCCGCTTCCGACTGGCCAATCTTCCATTCGCGGCCGAGCTTGTAACCGAAATCCTCGATCGGATAGCCCTGCAAGTCAGGTACGGTTGCCACCACCAGCTGCCGTCCGGTCGCCTTCTCGGTCGCGTCCGACATCGCGGTCAGCTGCGCGGTCTGGTCCGGGCTGAGCAGGTTCGCGGCATCGACCACGCGGCCGGTCAGCTTTGGAAAGGTCTGCGCCTGCGCCGCGGTGCCGGCCAGCACCCCGAGCATCAGCGCGAGGAGGAACTGCAATATTCTCACCGCTTCACTCCCGGCACGCCGATCTCACGAATGATCCCGGCGCTGCCCGTCAGAATACCGCCCGTCATGTCACCGCGGCGAAAACGCGGCAGGATCCGCTGCTGGATGATCGCCGCAGCCTCGGCATCAGTCAGCGTCCTTTCGAGGCCGCGACCGACCTCTATCCGGACCTTGCGCTCGTTGGGCGCGACGATCAGCAATACGCCGTCGTCATATCCTCTGCGGCCGAGGCGCCAGCCCCGGCCGAGCGCCAACCCCACCTTCTCGATCGGCTTGCCATCCAGCGTGGGGAGCGTGACGACGACGAATTGGTGCCCGGTGGCGCGCTCAGTCTCTTCGAGCGCTCGGCTTAACAGGGTCTCGCGATCCGCCGGTAGCAGCCCCGCATTGTCCACCACTCGCCCGGTCAGCTCGGGCAGGTCATATGGCCCCGCCGGCGCCTGCGCCGCAGAGGGCTCGCCGCACGCGGCCAGCGCCGCCGCGGCGAGCATCAACAAGGGCTGCATCATCGCCTCCGCTCCGTCAGGGGCGGCTCAGCTCTGGTTCCCGAAATTCACCGTCGGCGCGGTCTCCGCCCCCGGCGTGGTCGCCTGGAACGGGGTCATCGGCTTGGCGCCGTAGAAGATCTTGGCGCCGATCGCGTCGGGGAAAGTGCGGATGGTGGTGTTATAGCTCTGCACCGCCTCGTTATAATCGCGGCGCGAGATGCCGATGCGGTTCTCGGTGCCTTCGAGCTGGGTCATCAGCGTCGAATAGTTCGCCTGGCTCTTGAGCTCGGGATAGGCTTCCTGCAGCCGCTGCAGCGACAGCGTGACCGCGTTCTGGGCGCGATCGAACGCCTGGACCTTGGCCGGATCGGTCAAGTCGGCGTCGCTGACGCGCACCTGCGTCGCGGCGGCGCGCGCCTGGGTCACCTCGACCAGGATCGACTTCTCCTGCGCGCCGGCGGCACGGACGGTCGAGACGAGGTTGGGGATCAGGTCGGCGCGGCGCTGATACTGGTTCTGCACCTCGGCCCATTTCGCCTTCGCATTCTCCTCGGCAGTCGGAACGCTGTTGAGCCCGCAGGCCGACAGCAGGGCGGCGGAAACCAGCGCGGCAACGAGACGAAGCTTCATGTCGAAACATCCCTCCAAGTGTGTCGCATCAATACGACACCCGCGAAGGTAGGGGAGGCCGCGCCGCTTCGCAATGGAAAGCCGGGTTGCCGCCCCCGAATCGCCCGGTTACCCTCGCCCCGCACAGACAGCTCAGGGGTGCGTTCATGATCAACGAATTCAAGGCCTTCATCGCGCGCGGCAACGTGCTCGACCTCGCCGTCGCGGTCATCATCGGCGCGGCGTTCGGCAAGATCGTGACCTCGCTGACCGAGGACATCATCATGCCGGTGATCGGCAAGATTTTCGGCGGGCTCGATTTCTCAAGCTATTTCCTGATCCTTGGCGACGTGCCCGCGAACCTCCAGGGCTCGACAGACTATGCCGCGCTCAAAAAGGCCGGCGTGCCGCTGTTCGGCTATGGCGAGTTCATTACCCAGACGGTCAATTTCCTGATCGTCGCCTTCATCATCTTCCTGCTGGTGCGCGCGGTGAACCGCATCGTCCCGGCGACTCAGGCCGCTGCGGCGGAGGATCCGGCCGATGTCGTGCTGCTGCGCGAGATCCGCGACGAGCTGAAGAAGCGCAACGGCGCGGCTTAGGCCGCTGCGAGATCCTCGGCGGTGGCGTCCGCGAGGCTGGTGCCGTCGAGGATCCGTGCGGTCTCGTCGCGGACCCGCGCCATCGCGTGGCGGATCGCACACGCTGCCTCGTCCTTACAGTCGAGGCACGGGCGATAGGCGGTTCGGCTGACGCACGGCACCAGCGCCAGCGGTCCCTCGATCACGCGGATGATCTCACCCAGCGAGATGAGGTGGTTGGGCCGCGACAGGCGGTAGCCGCCCATCTTGCCGCGCGTCGAATCGAGGAACCCCGCCTCGCGCAGGTCGGCCAAGATCAGCTCGAGGAACTTGCGCGGCACGTTCGCCTCGGCCGCGATCCGCGTCATCGGCGTCGGCGCGCCGTCCCGCGGCTGCTTCGCCAGGAAGAGCATGGCGCGCAGGGCATAACGGGAACGCTGGGTAAGCATGGCATGTTATTTGCTCCCCCTTTATGGCCTTCACAAGGCCAAATCCCGCTCTTTTCAATCGGATTTGCACTTCCTATATCAGGGAGTGCCGGGTTCGCCCGGCTATGACGATAAAGTGCGGCGTGCAATAGACGCAGCGGACCCGGGGGCAGTACCCGGCGGCTCCACCAGAAATGGTGGTGGAACTGGACACCGTTTCTGACGGGGCCGAACCAGGATCGACGTGTGTTGAAAAGCGCTGTTTTCGTTCGGAATGGGACCACCGCAACGGCCCATACACACAAGTGCCAACGATAACGAAGCACTCGCTATTGCGGCGTAATCCCACGGCTTAACGGCCCAGGATTACTCTAAAATGCGCGGTTGGACCGCACCGGGCAACAGAAGCGGATTCCAGCGGTACGGGAGGCACCGGGCAACAGAAGCCTCCCACTTATTCCTCCCGTGCGAGCCGCTCCTCCTCGCGGCTGAACGCGGTGACGCCCTTGCTGTCCGGCGGGGTCGCGGTGGCGAAGAACGCCACGCCGGTCCCCTTCGCACGATCGATCCACAGCCCCGAGCGCAGCCCATAGGCCTCGCCGGCATGCCCAACGCGGGCGCGCTCGTCGCCGAACAGATCGTCGGCGCACCCTTTGCGCTTGGTCGGCAAGGCGGTCACCGCCAGCCCATACTGGCAATAGAAGCCATTCGACGTGTCGCCATTGGCCCCGTCGAACCGCCACGCCACGCGCTCCAATTCGGCGATCGACTTGCGGCTGAGAAAACTCCCATCGTTCCGCAGCAGCATCCGCCCGATCACCGCGAGATCGCGCATCGATGCGCGGAGGCCGCCCTGCGGCGAGAACAGCGCGCCATTCTCCCCCAGCCGATATATCGCGAGGTCGCACCCCGCCCTGGCGATCACCGGGCAATCCGGCCGCTCGCCGCGCAGATCATCCAGCGCCACCTCGCCGGTCGTGCGATACAGCACGACGTGGCGGGCGATCTTCGCATCCGTGCACGTCGACCAGTTGAAGCACGCGTCGAGCTTGAGCGGCGCCAGCACCAGCCGCTGCATGAGGCGATCGAAGCGCTCGCCGCTCGCCTTCTCCATCACGCTCGCGATCACCGGAAAGCCGATATTGGCGTAGCGGAAATACGCGCCCGGCCGATGCCCGGCATCCCATAGTTCGGGTCGCGCCACGCGCTCGGCGAGCCGGTCGCCGAGGGGCACGCGATATTCCTCGGGATCGATCAGCCCGGAGCGGTGCGAGAGCAACTGCCGCAGCGTCACCGGCGCCTCGGGAAAGGCCGGGTTGCGCACCCGCCAGCCGAGCAGCTCGCTCACGTCGCGGTCGAGATCGAGCTGTCCTGCCTCGACCATCCGCATCACGCCCAGCGCGACGACCAGCTTGGAGATGCTAGCGATCCGCACCGGATCGTCGGCAGTGACGGGACGGCCGGTCGTACGGTCAGCGATGCCCGCGGTGCGCGCACCGGTCTCGCCGCGCAGATCGAAGGCGACCCGCACCTCCGCCTGGGCCGCAGCCGGCGGACAGACCGCGACGCTCGCGAGCAACAGGAGCAGAAGGCGCATCGCGCGATGATGGCAGGGACCGGCGCGCCTCGCCAGCCCCCGCGCACGCGTCAGGCGGCCGTGCCCTCGAGCGAGGCCATGTCGATCACGAAGCGGTACTTCACGTCGCCCTTGACCATCCGGTCATAGGCAGCGTCGATATCCTGCATCGCGATCATCTCGATGTCCGCAGTGAGGCCATGCGCCTGGCAGAAATCGAGCATCTCCTGCGTCTCGGCGATCCCGCCGATCAGCGACCCGGCGATCGCGCGGCGGCGGAACACCAGGTTCATCACCGAGGGCGAGGGGTGGGCGTGCTCGGGCACGCCGACCAACGTCAGCGTGCCGTCACGCTTGAGCAGCGCGGTGAACGCGTCGAGATCGTGGCTGACCGCCACCGTGTTTAGAATGAAATCGAAGCTGTTGGCGTGGCTCGCCATCTGCTCGGCGTCGCGCGACACCACGACTTCATGCGCGCCCAGCGCCAGCGCGGCGGCACGCTTGCTCTCCGACGTGGTGAAGGCGACGACATGCGCGCCCATCGCCGCGGCGATCCTCACGCCCATATGGCCGAGCCCGCCGATGCCGACCACGCCGACTTTCTTGCCCGGCCCCGCGCCCCAATGCTTGAGCGGCGAATAGGTGGTGATGCCCGCACACAGCAGCGGCGCGACCGCGGCGAGATCGGCCTCGTCATGGCCGATGCGCAGCACGAAGCTCTCCTTGACCACGATCTTGTCCGAATAGCCGCCGAAGGTGTGACCGCCGAGATGCTTGTCCGCGCCGTTATAAGTGCCGACGAAGCCGGTCCCCTCGCAATATTGCTCCTCGCCGTCATCGCACGACGGGCAGGCGCCGCAACTGTCGACCATGCAGCCGACACCGACCAGGTCGCCGACCGCGAACCTGGTCACCTCGCCGCCCACCGCGGTCACCCGCCCGACGATCTCGTGGCCGGGGACGCAAGGGAAGATCGTGCCGTCCCACTCGCTGCGCGCGGTGTGCAGGTCGGAATGGCACACGCCGCAGAACAGGATGTCGATCGCGACATCGTCGGGCTGCACGTCGCGCCGGTCGAAGCTGAACGGAGCGAGCGGGGTGGTCGCCGATTGCGCGGCATACGCCAGGGCTTGGCTGGGCATGGAACGTCCCTTTTTGTCGGAGGAATGGGCGGCGGCGGATATCGGTGCGCCCCCGTCACCACGCCAGAGCCGCGGGCACGATTGCAGAAAAATCAATCGTGCCCGCGGTCCGCCTTCGCCGCTCAATACATCGCGCGCCCGCAATTATAGGCCGGGACGCGGCCGGTGCCCGAACCGACGAAGCCCGAATAGCGCACATCGTCCTGCGCCAGCGCGTTCAGATATTCCTCGATATTGGGATAGCCGTCGCCATCGGCATCGGCGTTGGCGTCCCACACATTGGGATTGGTGTTGGTGAAGCGCCGTTCCCAGTCATCGGGCATGCCGTCATTGTCGGCGTCGGGCTTGGCCCCGCCCTGAGTCAGGTTCGCCCAGCCGCCTGCGCCCGCCACGGTCGATGCCCAGGTCGACGCGAACAGCCAGGGCGAGGAGTCGCAGGTGCGCAGATCGTCGATATAGAGCGCGTCGACATTGTCGCGGCAGGGGCCGTCGCGGCACAGATCCGCGCCGGCATAGGCCATCACGTCGCGCAGCGCCTGCTCCGGCGAGGTAATCTTGGCCGGATCGAACGTCAGCGAGCGGCCTGGTGCGAGCGCATAGCTGCTGTTCTGCACCACGCCGAGCCCGTTGCGCGAACAGTCTGCGACGCCGGCCGGTGTCACGCCGCAGATCGTCGAGGGCACGACATGGTCGATGAAGCCCGCGGCATTGACGAAGGGATCGGTCACGGTCGCCCCGAACTGGCCGGCGATGCGCGTGCGCGGGGTCACATTGTCGCGCGCATAGATATCGAAGCCGAAGCTCGACGCGCCGCCCGGCGTGTAGAGCGCCATCAGATAGTTGCCGTCGCTGGCATTGTAGCGCGGCCCGCGCAAATTCACGTTGCCGATGTAATTGGCATAGACGCTGCCGAACTGGTTGGAGATCAGCCCGCTCTCCGAGATGAAGTCGTAGACGACATTGTTGAAGATGTCGGCCTGGCCGGTATTGCCTGCGGCCGGCGGGTTGTTGCCCGGCGCGATGTTGATCCCGCGCTGGTCGCCATGCTGCGTGAGGTTGTGCGCGATGGTGACGTTGTTGGCGGGCTTGAGGAAGAAGGTCTTGCAGTGCAGCGACGAGCTGTGCCCGGCGTTGAGGCAGATGTTGGGCCCGATGATCGACCATTGGATGGTGCAGTTGCTGCACGCCGTGTCGAGGCTCTCGTCGGTACCGAACATGCTCGAGACATGATCGATGATCTGGAAGCTGGTCTCCTGCAGCCGGATCGGATCGCCATTGTCCGACGACCGCCCGGGATGCTCGCCGAGCCGGGCGCGGACGTGGCGCAGGATCATGTGATCGCCGCCGCGCCGCGTGTCGATCAGCGAGTCGACCGGGTTGTAGTTGGCGCCGAGCCGGAACTCGATGCCGCCGGGCGAGGTCTGGCCGGCGATGTAGATCTTGGGCGTGGTGATCCGCGCGGGCGATTGCAGGATGATCGCGCCGGCCACGTCGAACACGCAATAGCGCGGCCGCCCGGCGGGGATCGCGTAGGGCGTGCTGACGGCGAGCGCGAGCGCGCATTCGCGATAGCTGATCTTGCCGTCGTTCGGATCGGCGACGTCGTCGAGCGTGTTGATCTTGTACACCACGGCGTTGGTCGCGCGCACGCTGGTGCTGCGCCCGAAGCCGATCGCGGTGGGGAAGGCGAGCGGATGGAGCGCGCGATCGGGAATCCCGCCATTGTCCGGATTGGCGAAGGCTGCGGCGGCGCCGGCAGCGGGCGGCGGTCCCTGCACCGTCACGACGGCCGAGCCCGCCACCACACTCGAGCCGAAGGTGCAGCTCAAGGTGAAGTTGGTGGTCGCGGCGGGATTGACCGTGACGCTCCCGCTCGCCGGCTGGGCGCCGCTGAACCCCGCGCCGCCGCTGGCGGTGCAGCCGGTCGCGCCGGCGGAGCTGGTCCAGCTGAGCGTGGTCGACGCGCCGGGCGCGATCGTGGCGGACGCGACGGTGAGGGTCACGGTCGCCGCGGTCGAAGAGGTCGGGGTGGGGGTCGGGACCGGCGTCACGACGCCGCCCGAACTCCCGCTACTACCGCCGCCGCCGCTGCAGCCGGCCAGGAGCAGGACCAACGCCAGTGCCGCTTGCAACCCAGCGGGCCGATCCCGGTGCAGGTCGGATCGCGCCATTACTCACAATTCTCCGGTGTCTAGATCAGCGTCGCTTTAGTCACCCGTGGTAGGCGCCACCAGTTGGCCAAAGGGACATGCGGCCAGCGTGCCGCGCCGCCCGTTTGGACCACCGCACGAGCGAAATCAGGAGTTTCCGACGAGCAGTTGTGACAACAAAAAGGGCCCCGGTTTCCCGGGACCCCCTTCATTTCATCCTGAGTTTGAAACGCTCAGTCGTCTCCGCCGGTCAGGAACGCCGGGAGGCCGATGTCCTCGCCGCCTTCGTCCTTGCTCTCGGAGCGCTCACGGCGAGGACGATCGCCCCGTTCACCGCGCGGGCCGCGATCGCGGTCACCACCTTCGCGGCGCGGACCACGGTCGCCGTCGCGGCCGCCACGGCCGCCCTCACGGCGACGGTCGCCGCGACCTTCCCGATCGCCACGTTCGCCACGCTCACGCGGCTCGCGCGCGGGCCGCGTGTCCTCGAGCTCGGCGCCGGTCTCCTGGTCGACGACGCGCATCGACAGGCGGACCTTGCCGCGCTGGTCGATCTCGAGCACCTTGACCTTGACTTCCTGGCCTTCGCTCAGGACGTCCGAGACCTTCTCGACGCGCTCGTTCTTGATCTCGGAGACGTGGACGAGGCCGTCCTTGCCGCCCATGAAGTTCACGAACGCGCCGAAATCGACGAGGTTGACGACCTTGCCGGTGTAGATCTTGCCGACCTCGGGCTCCTCGACGATGCCCTTGATCCAGTTCATCGCGGCTTCGATCTGCGACACGTCCGACGAGCTGATCTTGATCACGCCCTCGTCGTCGATGTCGACCTTGGCGCCGGTGGTGGCGACGATCTCGCGGATCACCTTGCCGCCGGTGCCGATCACGTCGCGGATCTTCGACTTGTCGATCTGCATCGTCTCGATGCGCGGCGCGTGCGCCGACAGCTCCGAACGGACCTCGCCCAGCGCCTTGTTCATCTCGCCGAGGATGTGCGCACGGCCGTCCTTGGCCTGCTTGAGCGCCGCCTCGAAGATCTCCTTGGTAATGCCGGCGATCTTGATGTCCATCTGCATCGTCGTGATGCCCTCGGACGTGCCCGCCACCTTGAAGTCCATGTCGCCGAGGTGATCTTCGTCACCGAGAATGTCTGAGAGGATCGCGAAATCCTTGCCCTCGAGGATCAGGCCCATCGCGATGCCCGAGACCGGGCGCTTGATCGGCACGCCGGCGTCCATCATCGCGAGGCTGCCGCCGCATACCGACGCCATCGACGACGAGCCGTTGGACTCGGTGATGTCGCTGGTCAGGCGGATCGTGTAGGGAAACTCCTCCTTGGTCGGCAGCACCGGGTGCAGCGCGCGCCACGCCAGCTTGCCATGACCCACCTCGCGGCGGCCCGGCGCGCCGAAGCGGCCGACTTCACCGACCGAATAGGGCGGGAAGTTATAGTGCAGCATGAAATGCTGGTAGCTGAGCCCGTTCAGGCCATCGATCATCTGCTCGGCGTCCTTGGTGCCGAGCGTGGCGGTGGCGATGGTCTGGGTCTCGCCGCGGGTGAACAGCGCCGAGCCATGCGCACGCGGGAGGAAGTGCGTCTCCGCCACGATCGGGCGGATCTGCGTGGTCGTGCGGCCGTCGATGCGGATGCCGTCCTTGAGGATCGCGCCGCGGACGATGTCGGCCTCGAGCTTCTTCACCAGCTTGAGCGTGCCGAGATACTGGGCGGGATCGCTTTCCTTGAGGTCAGCGAACAGGTCGCGCGCCTTGGTCCGCGCCTCGTTGATCGCGTCCTGGCGGGCCGACTTGTTGGTCAGCTTGTACGCGGCGGCGAGGTCCTTGCCGATCGCATCCTTGAGCTTCTTCATGGTCGCGGACTTGTCCTCGACCTTGGCCAGCTCCCACGGCTCCTTGGCGGCCTGCTCCGCGAGCTTGACGATCGCCTTGATTACCTCGCGGCAGGCGTCGTGTGCGAACAGCACCGCGCCGAGCATGATCTCTTCCGACAGCTCATTGGCTTCGGATTCGACCATCATCACCGCGTCGTAGGTGGCGGCGACGACGAGGTCGAGGTCGCCCTGCGCAACCTGCTCGTCGGTCGGGTTGAGGATATACTCGCCGTTGAGATAACCGACGCGCGCGGCGCCGATCGGGCCCATGAAGGGCACGCCCGAAATCGTGAGCGCCGCCGACGCCGCGACCATCGCGAGGATGTCCGGCTCGTTCTCGCCGTCATAGCTCAGCACCTGAGCGATGGCGTTGATCTCGTTGTAGAAGCCCTCCGGGAACAGCGGGCGGATCGGGCGGTCGATGAGACGCGAGACCAGAGTCTCCTTCTCGGTGGCGCCGCGCTCGCGCTTGAAGAAGCCGCCGGGGATGCGTCCCGCGGCCGAATACTTCTCCTGGTAATGGACGGTGAGCGGGAAGAAGTCCTGCCCTTCCTTCACGGTCTTCGCGGCGGTGACGGCGCACAGCACCACGGTCTCGCCGAGCGTCGCCATGATGGCGCCGTCGGCCTGGCGGGCAACCTTGCCCGTTTCGAGTGTCAGGGTCTGTCCGCCCCACTCGATCGATACGGTCTTCTTGTCGAACATTTGATTTCCTTTGGACCGGACGCCCTATGCGCCCGGGGCCTGTGTGCGAGCTGTCCGGCTCGCGCGGTGCGGGGTGATTTCACCCCTGTTCGGGGCTCCGGCCGGATTGCCTGCGCCCCATGGGTCCGGGCTAGCGGCCCGGCATTGCAAAAAGGCGACCCGAAGGCCGCCTTTCCGGTTACTTGCGAAGACCGAGCTTCGCGATGAGTGCGGTGTAGCGGTCCCCGTCCTTCTTGCGGAGGTAGTCGAGGAGGCTGCGGCGCTTGTTGACCAGCATGAGCAGGCCGCGGCGCGAATGATTGTCCTTGGCGTGACCCTTGAAGTGCTCGGTCAGGTTCTGGATCCGCTCGGTGAGGATCGCCACCTGGACTTCGGGGCTGCCGGTGTCGCCGCCAGCGCGGCCATGTTCCTTGATGAGCGCTTCCTTGCGCTCGGGCGAGATCGACATGTGCTTTCCTTCGACATCGTGTCACAGATTGAAGCCGCGCACGACGCGGACGTTGCCGTCCGAAACCTCGACCAGCGCGACGGGCGTATCGCCCTCCAGCGCGAAGTGTTGGCCGTCACTCGCAGCGATCCCGGTCACTTGCTGCCCCTGGCGGAGCGCCCCTGCCTGACCGGGGGAGAGGGATAGAGCCGGGATGTCGTCCAGCCCCGCCCTCAACGGCAGGAGGCAATGTTCAAGCCGCTGGCCCTTAGCGGCATCGGCCAGTTTGTCCAGCGAAATCGCGGAATCGAGCATGAACGGCCCGGCTTTCACGCGGCGGAGCATCGTCACATGGCCGACCGTGCCGAGCGCGCGCGCGATGTCGCGCGCGAGGCTGCGGATATAGGTGCCCTTCGAGACATGTGCGGTGAGCGTCGCGCTGTGCGGCGCCGAATCGCGGAGGGTAAGCGCGTGGATGGTCACCGCGCGGCTGGCCAGCGTCACCTCCGCGCCCTTGCGAGCGAGATCATAGGCGCGTTCGCCATCGATCTTGAGCGCTGAATAGGCGGGTGGGGTCTGATCGATCGCTCCGGTGAAGCGTGGCAGCACGGCCTCCACCTGCTCCCGTGAAGGATACACATCCGATTCGGCTGTTACTTGGCCCTCGAGGTCGAGCGTGTCGGTTTCGACCCCGAAGCGGACGGTGAAATCATAGACCTTGTCGCTGTCGAGCATGCGGCCGGCGAGCTTGGTCGCCTCGCCCACCGCGATCGGCAGCACGCCGGTCGCCAGCGGGTCGAGCGTGCCGCCATGGCCGACCTTGTACTTGCCGTAGCCGCCCTCGCGCAGCGCGCGCTTGACCGCGCTCACCCCCTGGGTCGAGCCGAGACCCAGCGGCTTGTCGAGGATGATCCAGCCATGCACTAGCCGGCGATCGCCGAGGCGATCGCGAGGTACCATCCGGTGACCGCCTGCGCGGGCGGGGCGATCAGCCGCGCGACGATATTGGCGTCGGGCCAGATCGACGGGACGACGAGCAGCAGGATGAACAGCAGCGGGAAGCCGAACCGGCCGAACGCCGCCCAGCGCTCGGCGAGCGGCGGCGGCAGCAAGCCCTGCACGACGTGCCCGCCGTCGAACGGCGGGATCGGCAGCAGGTTGAACAGCGCCAGGAAGATGTTCACCGCGATGAAGTTGAACAGATTCTCGATCACGAAGCCGATCACGCTTCCCGGCTGCGCCCCATCCGCGCTGGCCACCGCGAGCCCCAGCAGCACCGCGCCCGCCAGCGCAAGCGCGAAGTTCATCCCCGGCCCCGCCAGCGCCACCAGCATCATGTCGCGCCGCGGATTGCGCAGCCGCGCATAGTTGACCGGCACCGGCTTGGCCCAGCCGAATACCGGCGCCTTGGCGAGCGCGAGGATCAGCGGCAGCGCGACGGTGCCGATCGGATCGACATGGCGGATCGGGTTGAGCGAAAGGCGCTTGCGCTCCGCCGCCGTCGGATCGCCGAGAGCGCGCGCGACCCAGCCGTGCGCGACCTCATGGAACACGATCGCGATCACCAGCGGGATCAGCCAGACGGCCACGCGATAGACGATGGATTCGGGATTCATGTCCGTGATCTAGGTGCGTCCGGGGCGTTTCACCAGCACGGGGCTCAACCCGCCGTGGCGATCGCCTCGACGAAATGGCGGCGGCACAGCGCGACATAGCGGTCGTTGCCGCCGATCTCGGTCTGCGCGCCTCGCGCCACCGCGCGGCCCTCCTCGTCGACGCGCAGGTTCATCGTCGCCTTGCGTCCGCAGCGGCACACCGACTTGATCTCGACCAGCGCGTCGGCGAGCGCGAGCAGCCGCGCCGAGCCCTCGAACAGCGCGCCGGTGAAATCGGTGCGCAGGCCGTAGGCGAGCACCGGCACGCCGAGCACGTCGGCGACCGCCGCCAGCTGGTCGACCTGCGCCGCGGTGAGGAACTGCGCCTCGTCGACCAGCACGCAATGCACCGGTCCGGAATCCGCCTCGCGCTCGACGCACAGCCGCAGGTCCATCTCGGGATCGAAGCCGATCGCCTCGGCGGCAAGACCGATGCGCGACGCGATTCGCCCGGCGCCCGCCCGCTCGTCGATCGCCGCGGTGAACAGGATCGTGCGCATGCCGCGCTCGCGATAGTTGAAATCGGCCTGGAGCAGCGTGGTCGATTTACCCGCGTTCATCGAGGCATAGTAGAAATAGAGCTTGGCCATGGATGGCGACCTTGGCTGAGGATCCCGCTTCTTTCACCCGCCACTGCCGCAAAGCCGTGGACAAGTCCGTGGACGGCGCGTGGATCAGTCTTCCGGCGCCGCGAGGTCGCGCGCCACCTTGGGATCGCGCAACAGCTTGTCGATATGGCTGCCCTCGTCGAAGCTCTCGTCCGCCAGGAACTTGAGCCGCGCGGCATATTTCATCTTCACGCGGTGCGCGACCTCGCGCTGGAGGTAGGCTGTGTTGGTGCGCAGCGCCTTGAGCACCGCCTCCTCGTCCTTGCCCAGCAGCGGCTTCACGAACACCGTGGCATGGCGCAGGTCGGGCGACATGCGCACCTCGGTGACGCTCACCATATGGCTGGCGAGCACCTCGTCATGCACCTCGCCGCGGGCGAGGATATCCGACAGCACATGGCGTACCTGCTCGCCCACGCGCAGCAGGCGGACGGAACGGGTCTCGGGCGTCTCGTTATGCTTCATGGCCAGTACTCGCCGCCCGGACCGGGGCCAGGGCGGCGATCAATCAAAGCGTCCGCTCGCGCAGCTCGACCTCGAACGTCTCGAGGAAGTCGCCCGGCTTGATGTCGGTGAAGTTCTGGCTGAACGTCACGCCGCACTCCAGGCCCGCGCGGACTTCGGCGACATCGTCCTTGAAGCGACGCAGCGACGCGATCTCGCCAGTGTAGATGATGACGTCATCGCGAGTGATGCGCGCCTTGAGCGCCTTGCGGATGACGCCGTCGGTGACGAGCAGACCCGCCGCCTTGCCGTGCTTGCCCGCCGAGAAGACCTCGCGGATCTCGGCGCGGCCGACCACGGTCTCGAACGCCTCCGGCCCGAGCTGACCGGCCATGCCGGCGCGGATCTCGTCGGTCAGGTCGTAGATCACGTCATAATATTTGAGCGCGACCTTGTTCCGCTCGGCGATCTCGCGCGCCTTGGCGTTGGGACGGACGTTGAAGCCGATGATCGGCGCGCCCGAGGCCGCGGCCACGTTGACGTCGCTTTCGGTGATGCCGCCCACGCCCGAGTGCAGGATGCGCACCTTGATGTCGTCGGTCGAGATCTTGTTGAGCGAACCGATGATCGCCTCGACCGTGCCCTGGGTGTCGGCCTTGACGACGAGCGGATACTCCATCGCCTGCTTTTCCTTGAGCGCGGAGAACATGCTCTCGAGGCTCGCCGGGGTGTTGGTCGTGCGCTTCTGCTGGATGACGCCGGCGCGATAGGCCGCGACCTCGCGGGCGCGCGCCTCGTTCTCGACGACCTGGAGCAGGTCGCCCGCCATCGGCACGCCCGACAGGCCAAGCACCTCGACCGGCATCGACGGGCCGGCTTCCTTGAGCTGGCGGCCCTTGTCGTCGACCAGCGCGCGCACCTTGCCGCTCTCGGCGCCGACGACGAACACGTCGCCGACCCTGAGCGTGCCGCGCGTGACCAGCACCGTCGCGACCGGCCCGCGGCCCTTGTCGAGCTTGGCCTCGACCACATTGCCCTCGGCAGCACGATCGGGGTTGGCCTGGAGCTCGAGCAGCTCGGCCTGGAGCTGGATCTTCTCGATCAGCTCGTCGAGGCCGGTCTTCTTGAGCGCCGAGACCTCGACGTCCTGGGTCTCGCCGCCCATTTCCTCGACGATCACCTCATGCTCGAGCAGGCGCTCGCGCACGCGCTGGGCATTGGCCTCGGGCTTGTCGATCTTGTTGATCGCCACGATCATCGGCACGCCGGCCGCCTTGGTATGGTTGATCGCCTCGATCGTCTGCGGCATCAACCCGTCGTCCGCGGCGACCACCAGCACGACGATGTCGGTGACGTTCGCGCCGCGCGCGCGCATCTCCGAGAACGCCTCGTGGCCCGGCGTGTCGAGGAACGTGATCTTCGACTTGTCCTTGAGCGTCACCTGATAGGCGCCGATATGCTGGGTGATGCCGCCGGCCTCGCCGCGCACCACGTCGGTGCCGCGCAGCGCGTCGAGCAGCGACGTCTTGCCATGGTCGACATGGCCCATGATCGTGACCACCGGCGGACGCGGCTTGAGCGCCTCCTCGGCATCCTCGACCGTGTCCACGGCCAGATCGACGTCGGAATCCGACACGCGCACGATGTTGTGGCCGAACTCGGTCACCAGCAGTTCGGCGGTGTCCTGGTCGATCGTCTGGGTGAGCGTGACGGGCATGCCCATCTTGAACAGCGCCTTCACCAGGTCGGCGCCCTTCTCGGCCATGCGGTTGGCGAGCTCGGAAACGGTGATCGCTTCCGGCACCTGCACGTCGCGGACCTGCTTGGCCTGCGGCTCGCGCGGACCCGAATGGCGGCGCTCCTTCTCACGCGCACGCTTGAGCGCGGCGAGGCTGCGCGCCCGCGCACCGTCGTCGCCGCCCAGCGCACGATTGACCGTCAGCTTGCCGCCGCGGCGCTCGTCGCCCTTGCGGTCGCGCTGCTGCGGCTTCTGCGGCTCGGGACGTGCCGGCGCGCGGCCGACACCCGCTCCGCCGCCCGCCGGGCGCGGTGCGGGACCGCCAGCGAGATTGGGCTCGGGACGCGGCGCGGCAGGGCGCGGAATCTCGGGGCGCTGCACCGGCGTGAACTGGCGCGGCGCGGGCCGGCTGGAATCCAGCTGCAGCGCGACCGGCTCCTGGCGCGCGGGGGCGACAGGCGCGGGCGGCGGCGCGGCTTCGGCGGCGGGCGCAGGCGCGGGCTCGGCCTTGGGTTCGGGCGCTTTGGCCGGGGGCGCCTTGGCGGCCTCGGCTTCGGCGCGCGCGCGTTCCTCGGCGCGACGCTGCTCGGCCTCGGCGGCTTCGGCACGCTCGCGCTCCTCGCGGCGGCGCGCCTCTTCCAGCGCGTGCATGCGCTGCTCCTCGGCCTCGCGCAGCAGGCGGGCCTGGCGCTCCTGGGCGGTCTCGCCGGCAGGCGCAGACGGGCGCGGCGCGGGCGCGGGCGGCGGGGGCGGCACGGCGACGGGCGCGGGCGCCGGCGCTTCCTCCTGCGGCGCACCTGTCTGCGGGCCGAGCACGCGGCGGCGCTTCACCTCGACCACGACGGTGTTCGAGCGCCCGTGGCTGAAGCTCTGCTTCACCTTGCCGGTCTCGACCGTGCGCTTCAGCCCCAGCGGCTGGCGCATGCCCAGTTTCGGCTTGTCGTTTTCGGTATCGCTCAACTCAAATTCCCGTCTGTTCGTCGTTCGTCTCGTCGCCGCCAGCGCCCGATGCGCCTTGCGAAGCCATTTCGCAAGGTTTGGGGTCTGGATCGGGACCGATAAAATGCAACCAGCGGGAGAGCGCTTCGCTCACCCGCGCGGCTGCCTTGGGGTCTGTCAGGCCGACATGTACCACATTTTCGCGGCCAAGGGCCAAGGACAATATGGTGCGCGGCAACGGCAATGTGAAGCCCGTGTCGCCCGAGCCTTCGCGATCGGTGCCGACGCGCAGCGCCTGATCGAGCTTGCGCGACCCGTCGGCGCCGGCGTCCGACGCGTGGAGCAGCAGGTGCAGCTTGCCGCTGCGCCCGGCCTTCTCGATGCGTTCGCCGCCGATCACGACATGGCCGGCCTTGGCCTCGAGCCCGAGCCGGTCGAGCAGCGCGCGCTCGAGCTGCGCGGCGATGCGATCGCCGAGATCGCCGGGGATGCGCAGGTCGTTGGTCTTGAATGCGCGCGACAGGGCGCCGCGCAGCTTCTTGGCCGACGCCTCCAGCTCGGCGCGGCCGACGCCGATCCACGCGCCGCGGCCGGGCGCCTTGGCGCGGATATCGGGCAGCACCTCGCCGTCCGGCGACAGCGCGAGCCGGATCAGCCCGTCGCGAGGGGTTTCCTCGCGCGAGAGGATGCAGGTGCGGATGGGGCCATCCGCACGTGCGCCGTCCGTCAGTTCAGACCGGGTCTCATTGCTCGGAGTCCGCAATTGCGTCCTCCCCACCGGCCGGAGCCGGCGCTGCTTCGTCCGCGGCCGGCTCGTCCTCGAACCAGTGCGCGCGGGCGGCCATGATGATCTCGTTGCCCTGCTCTTCGCTCAGGCCATACTCGCCGAGCACGCCGCCCTTGTCCTGCTCGCGGACCGGCGCGGCCGGGCCGTCGCCGCGGCGGCGCGGCTCCGCGCGCTTCTTGGCGATCAGCTCGTCGGTGGCGAGGTCGGCGAGGTCGTCGAGCGTCTTGATCCCCGCCTTGCCGAGCGTGACCAGCATCGCTTCGGTCAGATACGGGATATCGGCCAGCGCATCCTCGACCCCGAGCGCGCGGCGCGCCTCGCGATTGGCTTCCTCGCGGCGCTCGAGCGCCTCGGTCGCGCGGCTCTGCAGCTCCTGGCCCAGCTCCTCGTCGAAGCCCTCGATGCCCGCAATCTCGTCGAGCTCGACATAGGCGACCTCCTCGAGGCTGCTGAAGCCCTCGGCGACGAGCAGCTGCGCGAGCGTCTCGTCGACGTCGAGCTCGTTCTGGAACATCTCGCTGTTGGCGACGAACTCGGCCTGGCGCTTCTCGCTCGAATCGGTCTCGGTCAGGATGTCGATCGCCTTGCCGGTGAGCTGGCTGGCGAGGCGGACATTCTGGCCGCGGCGGCCGATGGCGAGGCTGAGCTGGTCGTCCGGGACCACCACCTCGATGCGGTCGTCCTCTTCGTCGATCACGACGCGCGCGACGTTCGCCGGCTGCAGCGCGTTGACGACGAAGGTCGCGGTGTCGGGCGACCAGGGGATGATGTCGATCTTCTCGCCCTGCATCTCCTGCACCACGGCCTGGACGCGGCTGCCCTTCATGCCGACGCAGGCGCCGACCGGATCGATCGAGCTGTCATGGCTGATCACGCCGATCTTGGCGCGCGAGCCCGGATCGCGGGCTGCGGCCTTGATCTCGATGATGCCGTCGTAGATTTCGGGCACTTCCTGCGCGAACAGCTTCTTCATGAAGTCGGGGTGTGCGCGGCTGAGGAAGATCTGCGGCCCGCGGGTCTCGCGCACCACCTTCAGGATCAGGCTGCGCACGCGGTCGCCGACGCGCACCACTTCGCGCGGGATCTGCGCGTCGCGGCGGATCACGCCCTCGGCGCGGCCGAGGTCGACGACGACGTGGCCGAACTCGACGCGCTTGACGACGCCGGTGATGATCTCGCCCTGGCGGTCCTTGAACTCCTCATATTGCCGCTCGCGCTCGGCGTCGCGGACCTTCTGGAAGATGATCTGCTTCGAGGCCTGGGCCTGGATGCGGCCGAACTCGATCGGGGGCAGCGGATCGACGATGAAGTCGCCGACCTTGGCGTCCTTCTGCAGCTTCTGCGCGCCCTTGAGGTCCACCTGCTTGAAATAGTCGTCGACCGCCTCGACCACTTCGACCACGCGCCACAGGCGCAGGTCGCCGGTCTGCGGGTCGAGCTTGGCGCGGATGTCGTTCTCGACACCGTAGCGGTTCTTGGCGGCGCGCTCGATCGCGTCCTCCATCGCCTCGATGACGATGGCCTTGTCGATCATCTTCTCGGATGCCACCGAGTTCGCGATGGCGATGAGCTCGGCCTTGTTGGCGGAAATGGCGGTGGCCATCAGTCCTGTTCCTCTGCTTCGAATTCGTCTGCGCCCTCGGTCGAGAGCGGTTGGGTTGCGGCGATGAGCCGGTCGGTCATCAGGAGCTTGGCGTCCTCGATCGCGTCGAACGCGACGGCATGAGTCACGCCGGTCGTGTCGACGATCGAAACGTTGCCGCCCTCGACCCCCGCCAGGTCGCCCTTGAACTGCTTGCGCCCGTCGACCTTCTCGGCGAGCGTGACGCGGGCCTCATGGCCCTTCCAGTCCTCGAAATCCTGGAGCCGGGTGAGCGGCCGGTCGATCCCGGGCGAGCTCACCTCGAGCCGGTAGGCATGGTCGATCGGGTCGCGGCCCGCGGCCTCGAGCTCGTCGAGCTTCTCGGAGATGCGGCGCGACAGATCGGCGCAATCGTCGATCGTCAGCTGGCGCGTATCCGGGCGCTCGGCCATCACCTGCAGCGTCGGATCGCTGGTGCCGCCGAACATCTTCACGCGCACCAGATCGAAGCCCAGCGCACGCGCTTCGGGCTCGATCAGACGGGTGAGGGCAGCCATGTCCGCCACGCAGAAACTCCAATAGGCATCGAATACACCTCGCCGCCGCCGCACCCCGTGGGGCCGGCCTCGGCAAGGTTTCCGATGTCGAGAACAGCGCTTCTATAGGCGCTTGCCGCGGCGACGGCAAGGATTTCGAGTCGGCGCATCGCCGGACGGCCTCGCCACGGGCGAGATTGCGCGTTGCGAGCCGCAGGGCGGCGTGCAACATCGCGCTTTCCCGCGCGTTGCGGGGCCCGCCAGCCTTGGAGGACATGGATGCGCCTGTTGCCGATCGCCGCCGTCTCGCTCACGCTGTTCGCCTGCACCGGCGCCGAGCCGGGCAACAGCCAGCCGGCGCAGAACGATGAAGGCGGCCGGCCGTTCCGGGTCGCAGTGGTCGCCGATTTCGATGCGCCCTGGTCGATGACCTTCCTGCCCGACGGACGAATGCTGGTCACCGAAAAGGCGGGCCAGCTCATCCTGCTCAGCGCGGACGGCAAGACCAAGACCCCGGTGCCCGGCGTTCCCCCCGTCGACAGCGCGGGGCAGGGCGCGTTCAAGGAAATCGTCCTTGCGCCCGACTTCGCGACCAGCAAGCGAGTCTATTTCAGCTATTCCGAAGCAGGCCCCGGCGGAAAGGGCGTCGTTCTCGCCCGCGCGATCCTGGCCGATGGCGCCTCGCCGTCACTGCAGAGCGTCGAGACGCTGTTCAAGGCCACCCCCTATGTCAGCGGCAACGGCCATTATTCGGGCCGCATCGCGTTCGCGCCGGACGGCCAGCACCTGTTCTTCACCAATGGCGAGCGCCAGAAGTTCGATCCCGCGCAGGATCCCAAGTCGACGCTCGGCAAGGTGCTCCGCCTGACGCTGGACGGCAAGCCGGCCGGCGATCCCGGCCTCACCGCCAAAGGCTTCCACCCGGCGATCTGGTCCTATGGCCATCGCAACCTGCTCGGCATCGCCTTCGACAAGGCCGGCAATCTCTGGGAGCAGGAGATGGGGCCGCAAGGAGGCGACGAGGTCAACCTCGTCCTGCCCGGCAAGAATTACGGTTATCCCATCGTCTCGGATGGCGATCATTATGACGGCCGCGACATTCCCGATCACAAGACCCGCCCCGAGTTCGAGGCACCCAAAGTCTCATGGAATCCCGCGATCTCGCCGGGCGGGCTGATCGTCTATTCAGGCAAGCTGTTCCCGCAATGGGCGGGCGATCTGTTCATCGGCGGCCTGTCGAGCGAGGCGTTGATACGCGTCGACGTCAACGGAACGAATGCGCGCAAGGGCGATCAATGGCCGATGGGCGCGCGCATCCGCGAGGTGGAGGAAGGGCCCGACGGCGCGATCTGGCTGCTCGAGGACGGCCGCAACGGGTCGCAGGGCCGCCTGCTCAAGCTGACGCCGGCACGCTAGTCCGGGTTCGCGAGCAGGAAGTTCATCCGCGCGCTTGCGACGAGCCGCTCGCGATCGCCCTGCCACGCCGCCGCCTCGACATTGGCGATGCGAGTGCCGAGCCGCGTAACCTTGCCCTGCGCGTACGTCACCTTCTCGCGCCCGCCGCGCATGAAATCGACCGTGACGTTGACCGGCTTGACCCGCGTATCGTCGCGGCCCTCCTTCTCCAGCGCATGCTTGAGCGCGACGATCGCCGCCATCTCGAGCAGCCCGGCGAGCGCGCCGCCATGCACGAAGCCGGGACGGCCGACGACATCGGCCCCGAACGGCATCGCCAACACCGGCGCACCCTCCCCGGTCTCGGCCGTAATGCCGAGCAGCTCGGCATAGGGCGGCAGGTTCATGCCGGCGCGCCCGTGAACATGAAGGTGCCGGCGACATTGGCGACCGGATCCTCGGGATCGCCGTCATGCGCGACGCCGCGGACGAAGGCGATCGAGCGGGTGACGCGATAGCATTCGCCGCGTCCGGTCACGGTACGGCCGGGTGCCGCCGGACGCAGATAGTCGACGCGCAGGTCCAGCGTCGCATGCGGCAGGAACCCGCCCCGCTTCATCCACACCGCGACGCTGGTCGCCATGTCGAGCAGCGCGACGATCGGACCGGAGGCGATCACGCCGCGCGCCCGATCGCCGATCAGCGCTTCGGAATAGGGCAGGGCGAGTTCGCACCAGTCGTCGCCATGCGCCGCGTAGCGAATGCCCAGCGCGCGCCCGTGCCCCGCGGGTAGCGCGAAGAAGACGGCCGGATCGAAAGGCAGCGGAGCGTTCGCCATCGCGCCCGCCTAGCGATCGCCGCCGGGCGCGGCAATGCCCGCGGCGTTGCCCCACCGTAAACTCGAATTAACTCTGCTCCGCCTCCGCCCCGGCCTAGCATCCGCGTCATCCAGCATGGAGAACGCCGATGATCCCCTTGCCCATTACCGAGATCGCCTCGCTCGGCACGCAGGTCGCGACCCACGGCGCGCTCCGGGCGGCAGAGATGGTGGCCGACGACATCTTCGAGATGATGATCGCGATCGCGATCCTCGTCTACGAGACCTATCCCGGCTAGTGGATCGCACGTTCGAACCTTCGCGGCATCCGGCCCTCATCGGCGCGCGTGCCCGGTCCGCGCCCGTCAATGCCGCCTGGCTCGGCGATACGGGACGCCTGACCGCATCGCGCTTTGCCGGCCTCCGCGATCCGGAGCTGATTGCGGGGCAGGCGGCGACGCTGCTGGCCGATCCGCTGTGGGTTGAGACCCTGCTGGCGCCGCTGATCGCCGCATTTCGTGACGATCCCTGGTTCGAACCGCCGTTCAGGACGAGCCGCGATCGACTTCGCACCGGCATCGTGCTGCTCGACTCAGAGGTGGTCAGCATCGCCGCGACGGTCATCTCCGCCGACGCGCTTCGCCAACTTCCGGTGCCGGCCACGGTGGTCGTTCCGGGACGCGTCACGCTGACCCGCTATGTCCGCGGCGGGGAAGCGCGAATGCGGCGATGGCGGGTCGAACACGCCGGTCCGGACTTCAGCGCCGCGGCCGAGCCGCCGGCGGTCGAGTCCGCGCCACTGTTACTCGGCGACGGCGATGTCGTCCGGCAGGACGGGCGATGTTGCGGGCACCTGATCGTCGACGCCAGCAGCGACATCGTCGCGCTCATCGCCACCATCAAGCCCGGCGCCGCGCCGCTGATGCGCGAATATGCCGTGGCCGACGGCAGCTTCGTGCGGGCGGCAAGCGCCGACGAAGCGGCATCGCGGATCGAGATGCTGCTCGCCTTCCTGCGCGTGAGCGGACGCGTGGACGCCGCCACGGCGTTCGAACAAGCGTCGCACCATCCCGCGTTTCACTTGCGCTGGGCGGCGATGCGCGAATGGCTGATGCTCGATGGCAGGACCGCGCGGCGTCGGCTGGCGGAGATGGGGGCCAGCGATCTCAATGCCGAAGTCCGCGCGGCCGCGCGGGCGACGCTGCCCGCGCTCGACCAGCGGCTGGCCCGATCATGCCCCGCTTGATCGACCCCGGAGAGGCCGATCCGATCGCGCTCGACGACCTCACCGACGCGCTCGATTCGACACCCTTCGATCCACATGACGAGGAAAGCTTCGCCGCGCTCGGGCCGTTGCTCGCCCGGCTCGGCCGCAACCGGGACTTTCTCGCCGACCTCGCGATCGACGAGCTGAAGCTCCGCTGCGCCCGTCAGAGCGCCGCCAACGGCTATGGCCCGCAGGTCTTCCTGCTTCGCCCGCCCAATGGCCGCTATGTCATTCGCGCCAACTTCTGGCCCGCGGCACAGGATGCGGTGGTCCAGGCGAGCGGCACTGCGCCGTTCTTCTACGGACTTCCCCACGATCATAATTTCCCGTTAGAGACTCATCCGCTAACCTGCCCACCCCGCGTCAGCCTCCAGACGTTCACCGACGCGACCTTCGCGGCCGATCTGGTCCGCCTATTGCGTCACCAATCGCCAGCAACAGCGAAACCTCCCGCGGCATCCCGGCTTGGCTTGCAATGCCGTTCATCAACGCATTGAGCGTCTGCTGACGCCCGATCGCGCGCGGATCGCCTTCGGCCGCGTCTTCCTGCGTCACCTCGATCCAGAAATTCTGGATAGTCTCCCGATGCGCGCCGGCGTTGGCCAGCACGCCCAGCGCCAGCCGCAACTCTGGGTAGGGATGCACGCGACCCGATCGCGTGCGCCTCTTCGCGACCTCAAGGGCGCAGAGAGCGTGGAACACCAGGCGCTTTCGACCGACTCGCATGGCGGAACATGATAAGAACAAAATGCGCGGTCGAGAAGGGTTCTGCCGCACCGACCTTCGCAAGAAGTGCGCCAACTTATCGAAACATTCTACGAAAAAATGTTGAGTTACACTCTACAATTCTCTTGCATCCGTCCACATAATCTGTAGAGTGACACTCAACAACAACGGAGAAGTGCAATGCAGATTGTTTCGGTTCGGGATAAGCGGGTGAAGGCTCTGGTCGAGGATCCGGCGATCACCAGCGTGAAGGGTCTCGACAAGCTCGAAACCCGCAAGATCGTGGAGATGATCGTCGCGATCCGCGTGATGAGCCACCCGCTTCAGTTGCTCGCCGTCCCGTCGTGGAAGGCGCATGAATTGACCCCCGGTCAGCCGGGCAAGTGGAGCCTGTTCGTCACCCGCAACTATCGCCTGACCTTCATGGTCGATATCGACCTTCAGGAGGTCAGCGTCCTCGACTACGAGGACTATCACTAAGCCGGGAAGCGGGGGCGAAAGCCCCCGCAATTCACCTGTCAAGAATGTAGAGAAACACTCAACAACCCCGTTGCCATCTGTAGAGCGTCACTCTATATTCTACGCGAAGGAGACAGATCATGACGCGCGATGCCGCCCAGTACAAGATCGAGACCGCGGCTGAGATGGTCGTCACGGCCTTGCCGCCGCTCGACCAGCACCCCGGCCCGTTCATCCGCGACGTGTTGCTGCCGGAATATGGGTTGAAGAACATCAGCGACGTGGCGCGCCGCCTCGGCGTGGACAGGGCCGGCTTCATCGGCACCCTGAATGGCAAGCATGACGTCAGCCGCGATCTCGCCTATAAGCTGGGCGCGCTGACGAACGATCACGTCGCCGACTTCCTGATCGCCTACCAGCACGCCTATGACCTGGCGAAGGAACGCGACAAGCGCGAGGCCTACAAGGCGAAGATCGCTCGCGTGCCGCCGGTCGAGCGCGCCGCGGAAGCCTGAAACGACAAAAAAGGGCGCGCCCCGGTTTCCCGGAGCGCGCCCTTTTGCTGTGTGAACGCGATCAGTCGGCGATCTTGTTCGCCACCCGATCGACATTCTCGGCGATGCGAGCTTCCAGCTCGGCCCGAGATTCCTCGAGCTTCAGGATGTCGTCGTCGTCGAGCGTCGCGGTCTCGCGAAGATCCTTGACGACTTCCACCACCTTCTCGGCCGCAGCGATCGCACCAGCAATACGCGGGTCGATGATCGCGACGGCCTTGCCGATGCCGACCACGCCGTCGACCAGCTTCTTGATATCGATGTCCAAGGCCACCTCCTACTGCTTGAGGGCTGACTGGACGCCGGCGAACGCGTCACGCGCGCGCTCGACCGCCTCGCGATAGCTCGACGCTTGGCCCGCGCGCTGCGCGGCCGATGCTGTCTGAAGCCATCGCTTGGTGTCGAGCAGGCCTGTCCGCAATCGCTTCGCCACCGCGCTGTTACGCTCGAATGCGCCGAAGTCGAATGCGATCTCGATCGCGTTCGCCGCTGCGTTCAGCGACAGGAACGCACCGCGCACGAAGCGCTCGTCGATCGTCGTCTTGCCGGTGACCGTCGAGGGCGGCGCGACATTGAGCGCGTCGGCGATATCGGCCGCGACGACAGCGGCCTTCGTGATCGCCTCGGCTTTCGCGCTGGGTGGTGCGCCGGGCGGCTCTACGCCGGACACGGGGACACAGGCCACCGCGAGGCACGCGGCGACCAGAACAAGGAAACGGCGCATGATGCGCTCCTTTCGTGATGACACCGGCAACCCGCCGGCGGGGTCAGTCTGCCGGCGTCGCCGGTTCAACTGGCGGGTTCGGGCGCTGTGTCGGAACCGAGTTCGACAGCGCCTCGGTCAGGTTGCTGCGGTCCTGATGCTCCCACAGCGACTTGATGACGCCGATCACTTCGCGAAACGACAGCAACAGGGCCGTGAACAGCCCCGCGTCGGCCAGAGGCACCTTCCCGTCGGGCGTCACCTTGGCGATCATCTGATCGAACGTGTGCCCGATCAGATACAGGATGCCCGCCGCGAGCAGAGTCATCGCGATCAGCCCCCAGATCGACAGGTGTTCGCGCGTCACAGCAGCACCCGCTTCGCGCGCAGCAACGCCGCCTTGCGTTCGGGAAGGCCGTTGCGACCGCCGTTCACCCGCACGGTGAGCGCGTCGATGTCATCGGCATCGGCCAGCGCATTGCAGCCCCGCTCGCGCCAGTAAATGCACCCGGCGAGCGTGCCCTTATCGGGCTCGGCGAGTTGGTCTGGATCGTCGAGGACGTTCATGCCGGTCGCTTCCTGCAATGCGGCATAGTTGTCGTGGAAGGTCGTCTGCTTGGTGCCGCGACCGCGAAACTTCCAGCCATCGCCGGGCCGGGTGTTGCCAAAGCGCCCGCCATAGACCTTATTCGCCAGCGCCTGCGGATTGCGGGCATAGGGCGCCGCCGCCGCGACCGAAGCGAACCGCGAGGGCCAGACCTGCCTAATCCGCTCGGCGGTGTAGTTGAGGTTCTCGACCAGGCGCGTGAAGCCCAGCGTCTCGACCGACGACTGCGCCAGCGTGTGCGCGAGGCGCAGGGGCGTTATGATCCCAGCGGCGGGGAAATGCTTCGCCGCCGCGCGGCCGAGGTCGAGGTGCATCTCGCCCATCGGTTGCGCCCCCACGCGGGCCATGAGGGCGGCGTAGGTTCGCGTGCCCAGAATACCGTCCACCTGCCCCGGATCGAGGCCAAGCGCCTTCAGGCGCCGCTGAAGCGTCGCTACGTCCATCGTTCGTCCTTTCGCTAGTATCCGGCGCTCCGCGCCTCAGTCGCCCTTCAGGGGCGGAAAACGACGCGCGAGCCGCGCGCCGGTGTCATCGCCTTCGGGCGGACGCTCCCCGCGGCTCTGCGCCGCGAGAGATTCCGCTGCGTTCACCTTCGCCACGGTCTGACGAAGCTCGCCGCTTTCCTCTATCACGCGCTCGCTCACGTCGCGAAGGGTCGCGGCCTGCACCTGCAGGAAGAACCGCTCCGTCAGCAGCTTGATCAGCCGATCGGCACCGACCGTGCAGAACGCGGTGAGCAGCGCCGCGACTTCACCGGAAGCACCGGCCCGACTGACCAGCGAGTATGCGATCAGCGCGACCATCGGAAGCAACAGGATATCGGCGGCGATCAGACGGGGCCGCACCTTCACACCTCGCTTGAGCAGCAATGCATACTTCGCGGCGAAACCGCAGGTGAGGCCGACCCATATCCAGGCGTATTTCGCGAACGCCGCTTCCCACCCTGCCAACATGCGTTCACCTTCCCCCGGAATTGGCTGTGAAAGAGACACGGTCACCCCCATCACCAAAGCGACAGGGTGCCGCCAATGCTGTCGCCGATGGCGAGCGCCGCGGGGACAGTGGCCGTGACTGTGGTAGAATCGACGGGCTGCGGCGCCGCCGCCGACAGGATGTATGTGCCAGCGCCCCCCGTTCCGGTGCCGAGCGCGGTGATGGTCGCACCGGCGGGGATTGCATCGCCGCCGGGATCCTGTCCCGAGACTGCCATGCCCACCGCCAGCGTTCCGCTCGTCACGGCGGTCACCGTCAGTACATTGCCTGCGACCGATCCGGTCACGACCGCCCCGTGACTGACCTTCCCGTCGCCGATCAGCATGAACCGACCGCCGTTTTCGACCGCGCCTTCGATGCTGTCGAACCACAGCTTTCGCGAAATGGCGACCTCGCCCACGGCGTCAGCCACAAAGGCGCGGAATGTCCAGCCCCAGACCCGGTCACCCGGCTGCGCCAATGCGATCCGCCCTCGCCCCGTTCGCTTGATCATCCGCCGCTTGGCAATCTGAGCGCCGGTGCCATTCGCCACGCGCCGCTTGAAGCCGCAATCCGGATACCATTCCTTGCTGATATCGGCGAGCGTGACCGGGTTGATCGGTATGGCCGCGTTGATCAGCGCCAGCACGTCGTTGTTCGTGGCGTTGGTCAGGTTCGTGTTGAACACCTTGCTGACCCCGTCGATCGTCAGCGTCTTGTTGACACCGGTGCAGTCGCCAAGGCGTTTGCCCAGCAGGAAGTCACCGCCGCCGATATACTTCTCGCCACGACCGAGATCGTCGACCGCGCCGAAGATCAGCGGCGCGGCGTCACCCGCGACGACCTTGCCGGGCGTCGTGGCGAGAACCCAAGCACCCTCGATATCGACCAGAATGAACGGCCCCTCGTGGACGCCGGTAATGCTCCATTGCACACGGTCGCGCGCGAGATCGGTTCGCACCTCGCCGCTGCCCGCGACTTCATGCCGGACGGCCGCGAAATCGTTGGCGTGCAACGAGAGGCGGCATTGCGCCGCAGGGTGGATCGTTTGAATGAAGACGCTCTCGGTATGATCGTCTGCGGACGAGCATCCCCTAAAGTTGACGTCACCTGGCAGATAGGAGACCGGGATCGTCGGATTGGTCACCGTCGGCCCGGTGTTGTGGAAGAAGAAGCCCGCGTTGATCATCCCGTCGGATGCAGGCTGATCGGGCAACCCCAGATGCTGCGCGCGACAGTCGATAAAATCCTTTCGATCCCCCGCCGAGATGCCCGACCCTACCGCGTTGCCGCTGTTCCCGGCCGCTTGGAAGATATCCACCCGAACAAATTTCTGGCCATGGCGCCGGGTCTGGGCGAGCGGCCCGCTATTGTCGCCGCCGATCCGCTTGTTCACTCCGTCGAGGTGCAAGCCATAGACCGGATTGGTTTCGCTGATGATTGTAAAATCGAAGCACTTCGTGGGGAAATGCGCCTCCAGCATCGCATGCACGCCGGCGTCTTCGCGGCGGACAAAAGTCCGGCCTCGGCCCATGCCCTCCAGCTCGACATACTCGGGAATATCCAGATAGGTCGCGTTGTAAGTCGTCTCTTCGTACAGGAACAACCGCACACGATTGTGGAAATGCGCGCGCGCGCTCAGCTCGGGCACACCATCCTGCTGAAGAGATTCTACGATGTCGCGAAAGTCACCCGCCGCGACCGCGATACGCTCGTGATAGCGATCGTCTTCGACATAGTTGGCGGTCAGACCAGCGGGGCAAAGCCGATCGCTTGCGATGCCGCCCGTCTCGGCCGTGAAGTTGTAGACGCCGGGCGTGGTCGCCACCGACCAGTTGAGGCGCAAATGCACCTGAAGGCCGTTTGCCGCATAGATTTCATCGGTAAGCACCCAGATCGAGCGGTTTGCCGCGAGCCAGATCACGAAATCAGCATAGGACATGAGACCCGGCGCGAAGATCGTCGTATAGGCGCGAAGCGCCCCGGTCGCGCTGTTGCTCGCATAAATGCGCGCGTAGGGCGTTGCCGCCGCGGCAAGCTCGACCTGGCTGATGTGGTAGCCGTTGCCCGGCACCACGCCGTAGGCCCAAAGGTCCGTGACCAGGCCACGCAACAGCCGCGATCGCACCGACGATTTGAAGCATCCGTTGGTCAAAGCAGCTTCCGTCGCGACGCCGACCTCGACCAGCTGGGTCACGGCTCCGACGTCGTTGAACACGACCCGCTCCGTCACGATCTCGCTGTCAGCGAGATTGTGGATCGACCCGTCGCCGAAATTGTCCCCAGTGCGGAAATCGAGTTCGACCTCTCCTTCGACGAAACCGAGGCCCAGAGCCTCCGCTGACAATGTCAGCGGCATGGTTACCTTGCCGATACCGCCCTTTGCTATGGGAGCGGTGTTGGGGTCGATGTTGCCGCCAAGGGTGAACAGGGTGGAGCCGTCGGCCTTGTCGGAAATCTGGAAAAGCAGGCGGTCTCCGGGCGTTGCGGATGCACCGAAATTGTCGCGTCCGAACTGGCGCAAGGAGATTACAAGGTCGGCGGGCCACACCCCATTGGTGACGACGAGGCGCAGCTTCAGCCGGTCGAACTCGGGATGGGCGGCGACATAGGTGATGTTCCGGAAGATCGACAGTGTTCGCGCCGCTTCGACCGCGACTTCGCTGGCGGCAACTGTATCGTCGAGAATAGGCTGAACGAGCGCCGCTACGCCCTGATAGAACCCCTCGGCGATCCGGGGTACCCCACCGACATACTCATACACCCCGTTTGCCGGATCGGCGGCCGACCCATTGTTGTTGTTCACATAGACCAGCGTGTTCGGATGGTCTTCGAACCAGTCGTCGCGAGCCGCCGTGGTCGCGACGATCGTCAGCCCGGCCTGCGCCGCATAGACGGCGATATCGATCGTGCGGAACAGGTCGCGGATATCCACCTTTTCCGGGTCGTGGAGACCGCTCGGCGCAACGCCGTCCATCGTGAAATCGCGATAGACCTCTTTGGCCTTGTCAAGGATTTCGCCCATGTTCTCGCCCTTCCTTACGTGATCGTCGCGGACACGGGGCCAGCCAGCGGGGAGGGTGTTCCCCCACTGTTGAAGGCGCGTGCCCAGAAATATGCAGTACCGACGGCAAGGCCCGAGGCCGTCACTTCGACCACCTGGCCGAGACCGGCGACGATGTTGCCGCCGACCTGCGTCGCCGTGCCGAAATCGTTGCTGGTCGAATGATAGAGGCGCGCATAGGCGAGCGTCGCCCCGGTCGGCATCCGGAACGTCACCACTGCCTCGCCGACACCGTCATCGGCATCCAGATCGGTCGGAGCCGCCAGCGAGGCGGTGTCCGCCGTCGGCGTGATCGTATCGCTCGCCCATGCGCTCGCACGGCCTGTGATCGTCAGCGCGCGAACCCGAACTTCATACTCGGTCCCACTGTCCACCGGCCCGGTTCGGGAAGTCCGGGCATCGTTGTCGACCACCATCGGCACCCAGTCGCCGCCGGCGCTGGGCCGATACTGCGATTCGAAGGTCAGATCGGGACGGCCAGGATCATCCCAACTCGCGGCGATCGCGACGCCGTTGGCGTCGCCCAGCGCGATCTGAACCGCCGTCAGCGCAAGCCCTTCTGGCGCGCCCAGCGGCGGTGGAGGCGGCGGTGCTTCCGGCGTGTTGGGCGGCGCCCCTTCTTCCGTCGCCGCGTCGAACTCCCAATCTTCCGGCTTCACTTCGTCGAGCGTCGCCTCGACCGTGCAATCGGCCAGGTTGAGGCGAAGGCCCGAGATCATGAAATAGCCGGCGACGCCGAGCTGCGCAGATTCCAGCCGGGCGTATCGTTCGCCCAGCAAGTTGAGACCGTGGAGGTTCAGTAGCGCGGTGATGTGCCAACGGTCACCGAGGCGCGCCAGCACCAGCTTCCCGACCCGCACCGCCTGATTGTGATGGGGCGCGTAGAAAGCCTCCACCGCTTGCGGGTCGGTGTTAGGATCGTCGATCGCGTCGGGATCCGCGAAGGTCGCGCTCTCCTGCTCGCGATACCCCAGCGACGCCTCGGTATACAGCACCTTCACCGCGTTGACGCGCTGCTGCGCCTGCGGCCCCAGCGTCGCCGTCATGCCCAGAATGTGATCGTCGGTGATGATCACGCTCGGCTCGACGAACCGGCCCACCATCAGGTTGAACCGCCCCTCGGCATCCTGCCAGATGAAGCCGTCGCAAGCCTTGAGCAGATCGGCCATCACCTGGCGGCGTTCGGTGCTGGCGAGGCTGTAGCTCGCCCAGAGGCGCCACCTGGCGATCGTCTCGCCGGTCACTGTGATCACCATCTCGGCGGCGTGTTCGGCCTCCTGGGCGATGTTGGTCCAGTTGACGTTGTCGTACCCGCCGCCATAGCCGTCGGGGTGGGCGAAATAGTCGGCGGTCACGAGCGGCCCGTTGTCCGACCATTCCCAAGTACCGGGATCGTTCAGCCGGTGCGGTCCGGTCCCGTTGACGGTGAAACCCTCGCCGTCGTCGAAGATGACAGCTGTAGAGTCCTTGCGTGGATCATAGACCGAAACGCCGTGCCGGACCTGCGTGTAGGTCGGCATCTGGCCGTTGAAGACTTCGCTGAAATGCTCCTGCTTGACCGGATCGCAGATGATCGCAGCGTGCGCGCAGCCGCGCTGACGGTGGTTCACCGTCCATTGCGGGAAGCGGGCCGTCAGTTCCGAAATCGCGGTCTGACTGTCTTCGCCGCTGCGCGTGTAGATATGGATCGCGTTGTGGAAACTGGGCTCGGTCACCGTCCCGCCGACGACCGTCACCGGCTTGTCGTTGATCCGGTGCTGGATGATCGGTCCTTCCTTGCCCGTTCCCAGCGTCACGTTGATACCCAGACGCCCGCCAGCGCTCTCGAGGAACGTCCGCTGTCCACCGGTGTGGACGATGCCGTAGTGCCGCCGGCGCGACCCGATCGCCTCATTGATGTTCTGCTGGCCATCGCTCGGCTTCGCGCTGCGCGACCCGAATACGGCGCGGATCAGCGCGTTGATGCCGACCGTGATCGCGATCTGTACGACGGCGCTCGCGATCGCTGCGGCAATCGCACTCAGGCCGAGCTTGACGAAGAACGCCGCTATCGCCTGTGGCATCTAACCCTCCAGGCAAGAACCGGGACCGCAGCGGCGAAGACGACGACATGATCGCCGCGCGCCGCCCACAGCCGGCCTGCGCAGATCGCCGCCGTCAATCCGGTGCCCGGCAAGTCGACAAGGCCGACGTCACCCCGCTGCGGCGCGGTGGTCGGTGCGCAGCCAAGCCGCTTCATTGCGTCAGCCGCGATCGCGCCGAACCGATCGGCCGAGCGGGCGGTTCGCGCCGCGCTGATCCTGCCCGCAACGCGCGGCCGAGGCCGCAGCCTGCGCCGGCGAACGCGCTCGACATAGGAAAGCACGGACAGCGCGCACCAGTCGAACGGTTCGGTTGCCCAGCGGCGCAGCTCTACGGTCACCGCGTCGGGCACCGGCGCAGCCGTCAATAGTCGGGCCACGTCACTACCTTGTTCACGAGCGTCGGAGCGAATTCAAAGCCAAGGTCGCCGGGGAAACGATGCTGCTGGTCGCGATCGGTGTTCATCGCGTAGCGCGGTCGCGTCCGCAGCGAGAACAAGCTCTCGGCCGAGATCGCGATCGACCGCTCGCCTGTCGGGCTGAACGAGAAGGTCGGCGCCAAGCACCGGCCCGCCCAGATCGCGTAGGGCAGGTCGAGCGGACGCTGGTTGTCGGGATCGTCTCCATCGGGATCCCCGAAGAACTGGATCGCCACCACGACCCTTCGGCCCAGCACCTCGGCCTTGAATTCCTCCCGCGCGAGATGGATGATGTCAGCGTCCACGCCCGACAAGGTGAACGACGCCTGCGGCGCTTCGCCGTTCACGGCCTGCTCGATCCCGCTGATATCGCCGAGCTGCCCTACGGCCTGCCACAGGGCGCCGTCCTTCGTCCGCAGCGTCGCATTGCCGCGCCACAGGCGGATCGTCTCGCTGGCGAATTCGAACCGCACCAGCGTCGCGCACAGCACCTTGGCACCGGACAGCTTCGCCGCGATCGTCTCAGAAAAGAGGCTCATCGAACCTCTCTTCAAGATCGAGCGTCGGGGAGCCGTAGTAACCGAACTTAAGAGCCATCTGCCCGGTGTCGTCGTCGGGCAATCCTGCAATCATCGTCGGGCGCAGCTTGAGCGGCTGTGCGGTGTAGTCGGACAGGAGCGTGCGGCTGCACCGGATCGTCGCGACCGATCCCTCCCACCACACGCCGGTGGCGAGATAGGGATGGTCGCCGAGCCCGAAATAGTGCCCGCCCTGCAACAGCGGGCCATAGTCGCCGAAGTCCGCCGTGATCATGCGGTCGCCCTGCACCCCGGTCACCACTACACCCGACAGGTCGTCGACCAGGTAGAGCGCGCCGTCGGAGAAGGTGGAGCCGTCCGAATGCGGCGATCCGCCGACGCCCAGCTGCGCCATCGTTCCCGCTGCCCACAGGTCGAACAGGGGCACGCGCACGGTGTTCGCGCGGCCTTCGAACGAGCCGAGCAGCGCGCGATAAGCCAGCACCTCGTTGCCCGACAGGTTGGAGAACTCCATCGACAGGCCGAAGGGAGGCCGGATCGACGGGATCGCTTGCGTGAATTCGGAAAGGCTTCGGTTCAGCCCGACCGTCTTGCGCGGCGGGCGCACCTCGATATTCACGGGCACTAGGTTGGCGGGCCATTCGAAGGGCATCAGTCGCGCCTCGCCAGATGTTCTTTGACGCGATCGCCGACGACCCGGTCATAGGCGGAGAGACCCTGACGCACGTTGTTGCCCGAAATGTCGTTGACGCGGGTTTCGAACAGACCCGTCGTATCGACGATCTCGACGCGCATTGTGCCGATACCGCCCACGCCCCCATTGTCGTTGCCCGGCTTGCGGATATCGACGATCTCGCCCTTGCTTGCGCGAAACGAAACCAGGTTTCGGTCGATGCCGGACATCCCGGCGACCCGAAAGGATCCGCCATCCTTAAAGCCGGGAAACGACTTGATGATCTTGTCGAACGCCGCCCCAAGGTCGAATATGCCTGCCCCGCCTGACTTACCGCCCCCGAGCAGGCGGTTGAAGACGCTGAACAGCGCGTCCGAAACCGTATTAAGCGCGCTTTCCAGCCCCTTGGCGATTCGCTCTTTCCACCAGTTCTTGACGAAATCGCCCAGGTTGCCGTCGAGCGCGGCGCGCAGCGCGCCGCGGAAGGTGTCGCGCCACTGCCCCTGCTGGCGTGCGCGCTCATATTCTTCTTCGCTCGCTTCGGCCTTCTTGCGCGCGTCCTCCGGCGACATCCCGGCGCGCGACACGAGATCCTCGATCTCGCGCTGGATGCGCAACTGACGCTCGAGCTGGCGGATCGTCTCTTCGCTGTCCCCCCGCGCGCGCGCAACGTCGATCTGGCGACGCAGCTCGTGATCGTCGAGCCAGCGCTGCTGCTGTGCGGCGCGCGCGGCGTCGTACTTCGCCTGTTCGGCCATCGCCTGCGCGATCGCCATTTCCTTGCGCAGCCGCGCGTCGGCGATATCGACCAGCTGGCGCTCGAAATATTCGATCCGCTCGGCAATTTCCTGCTCACGCTGCTTCTGCATCGCCAGAGCGTCGTTGCCCTCCATCCGGGCAACGTCGATAGCGACCATGCGCGCGCGCTCGTCCGCCTCGCGCTTCATCCCGTCGCGGCGGGCGGCGAGGATCAGCTCGTAATCGGCCTCGGCCGCGGCGCGCGCGGCGGTGAGCGACAATCCCGTGCGCTGATAGGCTTCGATCTGGCGCTGCAGCTCCAGCTGGTCCTGAAGCCGTTGCGCCGTCGCATGATCGCCCCGCTCGCGCGCCGCCTCGATCTCGGCGCGAATGCGCAGCTCTTCGCGATCGGCCGCGAGCTCGGCGGCGGACTTGCCGGAGCCTGCCCCGCTAGATCTGCGCCCGCTGCCCCCGCCACCGGCCTTCTTCGGCTTGCCGGGCATGGTGAAGTCGCGCTTGAGCTTGTCGATCCACGACGGCTCCTTCGGCGCCGCGACCTTCACCTCTGCGGTCGCGGTCGCCTTGCCGAAGCCCAGCTTCTCCTTGAGCGCCTGATATTCGGCGCCGATCGCGCGAGCGGCGCTCTTGACCCAATCGACGATCCATCCGAACCGATCGACCAGCCAGGCCTTCACGCCCTCGTAGACGCTCTTCGCAGCCGCCACGATGCCAGGGAAGAATGCATCCACGACCGCGACCGCGCCGCGCACCAGGTTGGCGAAGAATTCACACACGCTGGCGAAAGCGTCGCCCAGCCAGGCCTTCGCCGCCTCATAGACAAGCCGCAGCTGCGTATCGACCTCGGGCGCAAATACCGCCAGCACGTCGATGATCGCCGAGATGATCGAATCTACGACGCCGAGCGCCGCGTCCCACGCGCCGGCGAAGTCACCAGTCAGCAGCGCAGAGATCGTGTCCACAACGCCACCGACCGCATCGGCCAGCCCGCCGAGCAGCGCGATCGCCACTTCGATCACCTTGATCAGCACTTCGCCGAACACCACCAGCGTCACGCCCAGCAAGGTGCCGATCACGTCCGCGACCTGGCCGAGCAGCGAGACCAGCGCCGACAGCGCCGCGCCGATTGGCCCGTTGCCGATCCGGTCGAAGATCGCCGTCACCTTGGCGAACAACGCCTGCAACGGCGGGCCGAGCGTCTCCGACATTCGCGCCCAGATGATCGAAAGCGCCGTTGCGATGTGATCCTTGAAAGCAATGATCGCGGCTGCGGCCCAACCAAGAGGGCCGAAGGCGGCAAGCAACCGGCCCCCCAGCATCGTCAGGACGCGCATCAGGCCCATCTCGCCGAGCAGCGTCAGAATAGTCGTGATCGGCGAGATGATCAGGCCGATCGCGGTGCCGAGCATGCCAAAGCCCCGCACGAAATGCGCAACGAGCGCGGTGCCGACGCTGCCGAGAATGACCATCAGCGGGCCGAGCAAAGCCGTGAGCGCGCCGAATGCGACGCCGATGCCCAGCACGACAGGGTGCAATCGAGAGATAACCTCAAGCACGGCTGCGAACGCGTTCTTAATCGCCGTGGTCACCGCCAGGATGCCGACATCGATGCCGAGCGTCACCTTGAGAGATTCCCACGCCGTCGAGATGCGCCGCCCCGCGGCCTCTGATCCCTCCAGCGTCTTGGCGATCTTGGCGCTGACGTCGCCTTTCTCGACCACGCCCTTGAGGCGCATGAACTGGTCATAGCCCTGCGACATCAGGCCGATCGCGGTGCGCGCCGCGTCCGCACCGAAGATCGTTTCCAGCGCCTCGGTCCGATCCTGATCGGAAAGGCCCGACAGAGCTTCGAGTAGGATTTGCGACTGCTCGGCCAGCGATTTCATTTTGCCGTTCGCGTCGAAGAATTGGATGCCGAGCGCGGCCATCGCCGCCTTCGCCTCTTTCGACTTGCCGACCAGCGTTTGAATATAGGTCTTGAAGGACGTGCCCGCGTCCGAACCGCTGCTGAACATCACGCTGGTCGCCGCGATCGCCGTCGCGAAGTCGGTGAAGTCGACGCCCGCCGCCGCGGCGACGCCGCCGCCCTGCGAGATCGCGAGCTGGAAATCCTCGAGGCTGAACTTCGACCCATCGACCGCACCGACGATGTCGCGCACCACCGCTGGCAGGTCCGATGCCTGAAGCTTGAACTGGCCGAGCGCATCGGTGACCAGCGCAGCCGACTTGCTGACATCGACCTGCCCCGCCGCGGCAAGGTCGAGCGTCGCCTTCAGGCCACCGCCGAGGATTTCGCTCACTTCCATACCGGCACGGCCGAGTTCGTCGATCCCGGAAGCTGCCTCGGTAGCGCCCTTGCCCACGGCGGGGCCGAGCGCGCGGGCAGTGTCGGCCAGTTCCTCGAGCTGCTTGCGGGTCGCGGTCGGCAACGCGGACGAGACGCGCTTCATCTGCGCTTCGAACGATCCCGCGCCCTTGTCGACGGCGCGCACCATTGCCGCGAAGGGCAGCGTAATGCCCACCGTCAGACCCGCGCCCACCTTGCGGATGTCGGCCTCTACGGCGCGGAACTGATCGACCAGCTGGCGCAGAACACCGCGGACCTCCTGCGCGGCTTCCTTGAATTCGGACGTGTCAGCGCCGAAGTCGACGCGCGCAGCGCCGATCGCGGTCGAAGCCATGCTGCACCTCGTTTCAATAAGGCCGGGGATCAGCTAGACTCGGTCGAGCCTAGCGGTGGAGGTCGGTGGATGATTGCGTCGGGAAACGGAAAGACGGCGATCCTGCAGGATGACGTCCTGACCGTGCACGATAAGGGGCCGAAGGGCGGGTATCTGTCCACGAAGACGATACCCTTGTCGTCGATCAAGGCGGTCGACTTCTATCCCGCCGGCATGGTTCTGCAGGGGTCCATGAAGCTTAAACTACCCGACGGTAGCGAGACGCTCCATTTTCAGGGGCAGCAAAATGATGTGTTCGGCGAGCTTCACCGCGAACTGGTCAGCCGGATCGGTTAGGGCGAGACAGCACCCGCTGCCACGCCGCCAGCTGCTTCGTCCAGTGCCGGGCCTTGCGTGCGACCTGCGGCTCCTGCGGCTTCAGCAGTTTCGCCAGAGGGGGCATCCGCTTCATGCGACCGAGCGCCGCCGTGTTCCACGCTGCGGTGATGGCCCGTTCGTCGTCGGTGCGCCGCGCCTGCACCTTGGCCTTCACGGCCAGGTCGAACAGGCGCGGCGTCAGCCGTAGAAAGGCGTCGAGATCGGAACCGAGATCAAGCTCGATCCATATCCCGAACGCCCGCTCTACTTCCCACGGCGAGGGGTCGCCGGATCCTTTCCCCCCGCACTCTTCGCGGCCTCGGGAAAGGCCAGCTTCAGCGCCTTGGCCAGCAGCTCGGCCGCTTCCTTGATGCCGATATCGCCGATCAGGCGCCCAGCCTCCAGGTCGGTCATCTCGCCGTGCTTGGCGGCGAGGCCGATCCGGAAGACGGAGCGGATCGTCGCGGCGCTGCCAGCGAGGCGTTCGCCCACCATATCGGCGGTGATACCGAGCTCGGTTTCCATCGCGCAGAGCGCGTTGAAATCCAGCACCAGCGTCCAGTCCGCTTCGCAGGCCTTGAAGGGGACCTCGCCCTTGAGACCGTTCGCCATATCAGGGCGCCGGCGTCAGCGTCGGCTTGCCCGACAGCTTGAACGTCGCGGCGCCGGTCATCTTGTCGTCCAGCGGCGTCGCATGCTTGTGGCTGGTTGCGAAGCCCTTGAAATCGAGCGTCGCGCCGTTGGGATAGACGACGCGCCACTCATCGACCCCATCGCTCTCGATATGGTCGGTGATGACGTCGTCATCGGCCTCGCCGGGGATCAGGTTATAGGTCAGCGAGGCCTCGCCGGGATCCTTCAGGCCCGGCTTGAACTCGCGCCAGCGCTCGGGCGAGGTCATGTGCGTGAATTCGACGCTGTCGCGCGCGAACTCCGGCGGTTCGAATTCCACCACTTCGGCAAGGGTGGTGTACGTATCGGGCGCCGTCTTCTTCTGGAAGAGCGTCCCGTAACCGATATCGGTATCTTCTGCGGTCGCAGCCATCGTAAAGTCTCCTCAGCTCCACCAAACTCGACAATCAAGGCGCGCGCGGTGAACCACGCCCTTGGCATCCGTGTCCGTGTCGTTCGCGATCGAGAGCGCCCACACCCGCAAGCGGATGCCGGACCGGGTGCCCCGGAACCCATGAATGCCGCCCGCCGCGACGGGCCGCGCGATCATCTCGGCGAGATCGCGCGCGTCCTTGTGCTGGCGCCCCCAGCAATCCATCTGCACAAGGCCGCGCGCCCATACCCCTGGACCCGCGAGGTTCATCGGGCGGACACTGGCTTTCAGGTGCAGCGCGATCGCAGGCAGCGCATCGCCCTGCGATCGCTTGTCCCAATCGACCCTGGTACCGACGCGCACGCCGAGGTCCGCCATGCCGAGCAGCATGGCGCGCAGTTCCTCTTCCACGGCTCACCCCCTCTTCGCGGCGCGTTCGATCAGCTCCAGGCCGTCGGCCGCGATGTTGCGCGCTGCGGGCTCGCCATGTTCTTCGAACGCTGGCGCCACGAACGGGTCTGGCGCTTGTCGAAAATTGCCGAACTCTTCTTGCACAGCCTGCACCAGCGGGCCTGCGCCGGCGTGCACTTCAACCTTGGCGATCGGGACATGCGTTGCCGCCTGAGCTGGCGAAAGCTCACGCCCGACATGGATGCTGTCGCGCAGCTCCCCGCTACGCACGTCGACCCGGTTCCGCATCGCGTCCGCCATCGGCTCGAGCCGCTTCGTCATGATCCCGACCAGCGCCTTCTCGGTCAGCGCGTTCGCCATTGCCTCAAGGCGGCGGTCGATCCGGGCATCGACGTGAATGCGTATCGTCGGCTTCATCATGGCGCTGGCGTTTCGTCGGGGCGAGCCACGGTGGTGATCTCCACCCCGTCCTCGCGATCCGGACTGTCTTTCACGCCGGTGACTTCATAGAAGCGCCCACCGTGCCGGAGCTGGTCCTTGCCGGTGATCGACCTCGTCAACGGCCCGGCGCGCATCAGAAAGCGCGTCGCGACCTCCTGCCCCTGCTCGGCCGCGCGCACGCGCTCGACATCGCTGACGTCGAGCTTGCGCGCCCACCTGGTCGCGATCTTCCCCGGCTCGCCGGGCACGGTCGCTGTGCCATTATCGACGGGCACGGATCGCCAGATTTCGACGCGCCGATCAAGCTCACCGGCGGCAATGCGCATCGTTAGAGCGCGGCGCCCGACTGCTGGATGTTCACGTCCAGCACCGACGCCGAGATCGCGATGCCGATGATCGTGACATATTCGCCAGCGGCGAGGTCCGCGACCGGGCAGATACCGCCGGGCGTATCGCTGAGATAGTAGACGGTGCCCGGCGCCAGCACCGCGCCGATCGTAATTGGTCCCTTCTCGTGCACCGCGAGCGGCTGCCCGTTCGCAGCACCGTTGAGCGCGATACCCTTCGGAGCGCGAACCGCCGGCGTCGCCGAGTTGTTGTCGGCGAGCTTGCATTTCATGCCGTCGGCGGGATCGCGATACACGATCTGCCCCGCCGTGACGACGGCGCCCGCGGTGCGGTGCGAGATGCCGGCGCCAGCGCCCGAGACGACGTTTGCCGCCGTGATGTTCAAATCGGCCATGAAACTTCTCCAATAGGATCAGGCCCACACTCGATAGGGTGTGAGCAGGTTGATCACGGTGGTTGACATCGGGATGGCCACGGCCTGCCGGTCGGAGACCGTCTCACGGTTCCGATAGAGGTCGCCGACCATCAGCAGGATCGCGGCGCGCACCGGCGCGGGCACGCTCTCTGAACCGGCACGATAGCGGACGCGAACAGATTCCTGACGATCCAGCGCGCGCGGCCAGCGCTTGCCATGCGCCGGCACTAGTTCGCGATCTAACAGCTCGCATTCGGCCAGGTCGAGGTTTCGATCGATATTGTCCCGGTCGCGATAAGCGACGGACACAAGTTCGATCACCGGGGGAAGCGGGAGCATCATGCCGTTGGCGTCGAAGCTGTCGAAGCGCGCCTCCAGCGTCTGCACGCCGAGCGCACGGCCCAGCCACCCGAGAGGCCCGTCAAGATGCTCGGTCGCAGCGGCTATCATCGCCTCGACCTCGGCTTTCTGGTCGTCGGCACCGTCCAGCTTCAGATGCGCGTCGGCATCCGCCCACGCCACGACGGGCGCGGGCGGTGCGACGACGACGACGCGCATCACTCGACGTCGGCGCGCTCGCCGGGTTGAGCCGGCGACGGAGCGGGCGGCGTCGCAGCAACCGGCACCTTGGGCTTGCGCGACTTCGCGCGCTTCGGCGCCTTCGGCTTTGCGGGCGCCGCCGCTTCGTCAGCCTCGTCATCCGCGGCGGGCTCGGCCTTGCCCTGGTCGATCCAGCGCGCGGCCTGCTCATCCGACGCGTCGAACACCGTCCCGCGCGGCATGGTGCCGGTGGGCGTGCACAGTGCGATCTTTGCACGAACCTTCATCGGATCACTCCTGCGGCTTGCGCTTGGCTTCGATCGCCTTGATCACGTCGGCGTCCGAAGTCTCGGCAACGATGCCCTCCACGCCCTCGCGGGCGACGATGACGTCGAGCTGCGCGCGGTTCGCCTGGGTCAGCTCGAGTTCGCCGAGCTTGTCGCGATCATAGTCGGGCGACACGATGGCACGGCGCGCGACGATGGCCTTCACCAGGTCGGCGGGCGTGGTCTTGTCGCCCTTCTTCAGCTCGGCGCCCTCGTGCTTCGCGATCGCCAGCAGAGCGCCGGGCTGCGCGTTGGTCAGGTCGAGTTCGCCCAGCTTGTCGCGCTCATAGTCGAACGTCAGCGCCTCGCCGGGCTCGCCGAGGCAACCTGCATCAGTCAGGCGCTTCGCCTGCTTCGCGTCCTCGGTTTCGAAAGCCTGTCCCGGGAAGTAGCGCTTGCCATCCCGGGCATCGATCATCTCGGCAATAACCGGATACTTCTTCTTGCTCATGGGAGCCTCCAGCTTGCCGGGGGCGATCAGCCCCCGGCGGGGGACGATTACGCCGGCGGGTTCGCCGTCGGAGCGTAGCGGGCGTCCGACAGGACACACGACGCCGACAGGAAGAGGTTGCCGGCGTTGTTGACCGGGGTCAGCGTCATGCGGGTAAACCGCTTGCTACCGACATAGCCCAGCTTGCGCGGTTCATTGTCGTCGGCAAAGGTCAGCCCGGCGAGTGCTTCGGTCCCGGTCAGCTGGCTGTCGGGGACCGCCGTTGCGTCGCCCAGGGCAGGGTCATCGCCATGCTCCAGCAGGACGGTCACCGTCGCGTCGGCGTCGGCGATCGCGCCGGCCTGAATGATGTAGCAGGCAGAATTGAAGCCAGCGTGGTCGACGATTTGCCCGACTTGGGCAGTGTTGTCCGCGATCGCCGCGGCGGGTGCCAGCACGCGCTTGACGTGCAGATGATTGGCGAGGTCACGCATTGCGCAGTTCCTTCTCTTGCCCCTCCCGCGCCGCGGGAGGGGTCAGTCGATTGAGGTCAGGTGAGATCAGGCGGGAACGTCGAGGCCGACGAACGGGGACACCTCGTAGCCGTTCTCCTCGGCGATCGGGGCGGTGAGCCACGGCGCGCCGTCCACGTTCCAGAAGATCTTGATGACCGTCTTGTTGGAGGTGAACTTGACGTGCTCGCTCGCCGCGACGAACGGTCCCGAGCCGTCCTTGATCAGGTAGTGCGACCAGTCGGCGAGAAGGACATCGCCCTTCGAACCGAGCGCCGGTGCCCGGTTGTCCCACCGCACCGGATAGCCGAGCAGCGTGCCGGCGAAACCGTCGCGGGCATTGGCCTGCCAGATCAGGTTGTTCGCATCGTCTTTCAGCGTTGCGATCTGCGGAAGGACGCTCTGCGGCATCGACCACACCGGCGCGCCACCCCGCATCAGGATGCGGGCGACCATGTTGACCAAGTCGAGATACTTCACCTGGTTGGCCGTGGTGCGGTTGATGAACTTGGTCGCGCCCGCGTTCAGGATGCCGAGCGGCTTGTGAACGCCATCGCCGCGCAGATAGGCATACTCCTCGGCCGAGGTCACCGCGCCGCGCAGAAGGCTCTCGATGAAGGTGCTGGCCGCGCTCCAGTTGCGCAGCAGCTTGTCCGTCACCGTCACGAAGCCTGCGACCTCGTGAGGCTCGAGCTTGATCGAACGCAGCGTGGCATCGGTTTCCGGCTTCTCTTCGCCTTCCCCGATCCACGCCACTTCGACGCCGCCATAGATGTTGGCGTCCGTCCCGGTCTGATCCAGCGCGGGAATGGTGATTGCCGCATCCGGCGGCGAGCCCGCCGGAATGACCTGCGCGCGCGGTCGCACGAGCGCATCCTGCGGCTCGACGCGCATGATGGTGCTGCGGAACTGGTCGGGAACCATGAAGCCGCCCTGCGTGTCATTGTCCATGCGCATCTCGCCGCGCAGTTCGGGACCGCCTTCGGCCGCGCCGACACCTTCGACGAAGTTGAGGCGCTGATCGTTCGGGTTGAAGCGAACTGCGGCCATGAACTCGCCGAAGTTCTCGAACTCGCGCTTTGCACCCGGACCCGGCGGGGGCGGGGTCGGACCCGCGCCACGGCTCGCCGCAGGAATAACCTGCTCGCCAGCGGCGCGCGCGGCACCGACTTCCTGCAGGCGCGCGATGCGCTTGTCGAGGCCGGCGAGAACATCCTTCTTCTCGTCGTAGGTCTTGGCCTCTTCCTCGGTCAGGTCGCGATCTTCCTTTTCGGCCGCGTCCAGAATCGCCTGCATCTCGCCGACCAGCGTCGAACGCTGGCTTCCCAGCGCGGCGAGTGTCGGCGAAGGGGTGCCGTGTCCGTCGGGACCACGCAGATATCGGCCCTGCTGACGCTCGAGGGCGGACATGGGGCCGAGCGCCGCCAGTGCGGCGCCCACCAGAAAGCGCTTGCTCATATCGTTTATCTCCCGGCCATCAGGCCTGTTCGGTCATGGTTGCGCCGGACACGATCAAACCCCGCTCGAGCCGGCGCTCGAACGGGGCGAATTTCAACGCTGCGATCTGATCAGCTGAGCAGCGCCAGGCGCCGCTTTTCGCGCTCCATCGCAAAGGGGCGCGTCGTCGTTTCGCCACGCGCAGAGGGCTCGCGGCCCACACCGAAGCGCTCAAGCGTTTCGGCCAGCGTTCCCACGCGATCCGCCATTCCAAGCTTCACCGCATCCTTTGCCAGCACCATGCGGCCTTGCCCGAAACCCTCGCGAACCTCAGCGGTTGAACGTCCGCGCCCTTCCGCGACGCGATTGACGAAGGAAGCGTAGCTGGCGTCGACGCGCGCCTGAATGGCCTCCTTTGCTTCCGGCGTGAGCGGAAAGAGGTCCAGTTCTTCGGCCTTGTGCGTGCCAGCGCGGATCAGGGTCGGTGTGATACCTTCCATCTCAAGCGCCTTGCTGATGTCCTCGTGCACCGCGAAGACGCCGATCGAGCCGACGGAGCCGGAAGGCGTCACTACCACTTCCTCGGCGCAGCTCGCGATCCAGTACGCGGCGCTGGCAGAGGTCGGGTTGACCTGCGCGATGATCGGCTTGATGCCGCGCGCCGCGATGATGGAGGCGGCAAATTCATCGATCAGGCCCACGGAACCACCGGGAGAATCTACGTCGAGAATGATCGCCTTTACGGCGTCATCGTTCACCAGCGCGGCGAGCTGGCGATCCAGCTGCTCTGCGCTGGTGCCGCCCGAGATGTCGTTCATCATCGACATTCGCGCCGAGATCACACCGCGCACGGGCAGCACCGCGACGGCTCCGGCCTTGCGCGCGGTCGCATTGACCTTGCCGGGAGCAATACGCGCTTCGATCTCGGCATCGTCGAACTTCTCGCCCTTCGCCTGGCGCGCCATCAGCGCGGCCATCACGGCGAATTTCTCGGGTTCGATCGCCCACACGCTGGTGGACATCTCCGACAGGATGCGAAGGTACTTCATTCGATCGTTCCTCCCGCGCCCGTTGGCGCCTGCCCGGCTTGGTCGATGGGCACGAAGTTGACCGGCACGAAGCGCTTCGCCCCATTGCCGCCAACGCCTTCCATCTCTTCCAGCTCGGCGATCTCATCGGGCGACAGGGCGCCCACCTCGAACAGCGATTTGTAGAAAGCAGCACGCGCGGTCATGTCGCCGCGAAGAAGCGCTTGCATGCTCGACTTCACATAAAGCCCTTGTTCGCGCTCCTTCTGCGTGAACAGCTTCCAGTTCATCTCCTGCTCGCGCGCCTCGATCCAGGGCGCGATCGTTTGACGAACAAATCCGATCATCAACTGCTCGATACCGGTGCCCCAGCTCGTCGACTTCTCGTGGCTCTGCACGAGGATCAGCGGCACGTCGTAGATGCGCGCGATTTCGGCGATCTGGAATTCCCGGCTACCGAGGAACTGGGCGTCTTCCGGCGGGATCGTGGTCGAGATGAACTTCATCCCTTCCTCGAGCACCTTGACGCGGTGCGCGTTGTCGAGCCCACCCTGCTTTTCGAGGCGCGCCGCGGGGTTCTCGCCAGCCTTCGGCTTCCCGTCCTGACCCCGCAGATTGTTGACAGCGTTCGGACCGAGCCGACCGGGGTGCATCAGGAAGCCGCCGCTCTTCGCCTCGTTGGCGAAGAACGACCCTCCGAACTTCTCCATGGCGAGCGCCAGCGCCATCGCTTCCCGAGCCAAGGCCACTTGCGACAAGCCGACATAGCCGCACTGGCTCTGATCCATGATATGCAGAACGTTGCCGTGGTCGATCCTATGGTTCGAACCGTCGATCGTGGTGTCGATCAGGATCCGGTCGTCAACCTTCTTCGGGCGCGTGCGATCCGGGAGCAGAGGCCAGAGACCTACGGCTTCACCGTTCCGGTTGCGCTCGATCTCCTGATAGCCGTTGCCCCAGCTGAGCGAGTGAAGCATGTTCACCTTCGCCAGTGTCCGCGCAGACATATAGTCGTTGGGGCGCAGTCGAAGCCGCTCCGACATCGGATGCTCCGTCACCTCGACCCGCTTGCCATTCTTGTTCTGGTATATGCGCGTCGGGAAGCTCGCGATCGGATTGGCGATCCGGTTAATGCAGGCGTAGACGATTGGAAGATAGAGCGCGCTATGCTCGCTGACGGTGATGCCGCTCGACGACTTGCCGCCGATCATGCGGACCAGCCAGCCACCTGGCGAGTTGAGGCTGTCCGATGGCCCGAACCGCCCCAGCAAGTTCGTCAGCCACTTCATCAGATTTCAACCTCCAAAATTCCGCGTCCCTCGTAGACGGAAGGACCTTCCTCCACGGTCGAAAGCATTGTCGCGAGCGCCGTCACCGTTGCGGCGATCCCGTCTATCTTCTCCGCGCTGCGCTTCTTTGCGGGCGCGAAGTTCAGATTCTCATCGAAGCGAACGACGGTGTTTTTCGCCATCCAGCGCAACACCGGATGCCAGCCATGATCGAACACGCCGGCATAGATCATGCGCTCCAACTCTTTTGTCGGCTCGCCGAGCGAGGGGATGCCTTGCCGCACCACCAGCTGCAGATCGGCGTCCATGCCATCGGACTGGAGATCCGTGGCGAGCTTGGTAGCGTTCCACGGGTCAAAGCCCCAACCGAGCAGCTCGAAATCTTCGATCGCGTCGATCAGCGCCTTCTTCACGAAGTTCTGATCGACGAAGTTGCCCGGCGTGGTTTCCATCGCGCCCTGGGCGACCCATCGGTCGTAGGGGACGCGGTCATTCTTGACCCGCTCAGCCATGGTGTCCTCGGGCACCCAGAACCGGCAAACCACCGTCCACTTCGTTTCCTCGCCTTCAGGCGGAAACAGGAGGATCAGAACGGTGACGTCCTGCGTCGACGAAACGTCCGTCGCCGCATAGCAGCGCCGGCCCTTCATCCGGTCCCACGCGGTCTGCCAGCCCTTCTTGTCGGCCGAGCAGGCGTCGTAGAATTTCATGTTCAGCCAGCGAACGACAACGTCGACCCACTGGTTGAGATGGTAACACTTGAAGTGCGCCTGCGCGCGCGGGTTGTCCTTCGCGATCGCGGCCTCGCGCCGCAGGAATTGCAAGGTCGGCGAGAGGCCTAGCGACGGGTTCGCCACCGCCCACACCGCTTCATCGTCCCAACTCGCCTCGGCGTCCGCGGCGAACACGACGACCAGCGAGGTCGGGTCCGAAATGCGGCCCTCAAGGATCCCGAGACTTTCGTCCCACAGCGACACGCCGGTGACGTTCGTCTTCAGGCCCGCTGTTGAGGCATAGAGTTCGATCGGCTGCAATCGTGCGCCGGTGCCCTGTCGCAGCGTCGTCTCGACGGTGCGGCTGCGCCACTCGTGCATTTCGTCGCCGACGATGACGGTCGGCGACTTTCCGTGCTTCCCTTCCTCTGCGCCCGACAGCAGTTCGAACAGTGCTGCGCAGGGCTTGAGATAGATCGAACGCTTATGCGTCTGCACTTCGCGCGCCAGCTCGGGCTCGAGCGCGACCATCGCCTTCATCTTGTTGAAGACGGTGAACGCCTGCTTCTCGTCGCGGGCGAAGACGAACCCCTGCCCGCCGACGACGCCTTCGATCGCCCAGAACAGCAGCGCCAGAGCCGCTAGGAATTCCGACTTACCGTTCTTGCGCGGAACCCAGAGCAGCAGCCGCCGAAAGAGCCGGACATGCAGAATCTGCGGCGCGCCGGTGTCCGGGTCCAGCACCTCGACGGGCACCTTCCACCCTACCAGCAGCCGGACGATAATCTCCTGCCAGGCCACGAGCCTGAACGGCTTGCCAGCGAAGCGATCCTCCGTAAGCCGGAAGACCTTGGGCCAGAGCGCGACCACCTGGTCGGCCTTGGCATGATCGAACCACGCGCCCTCGACCTCGGCCGCACGCTTCCAAGCGAGCCGCGCCCACTCGTAGATTTCTTCATCTGCGTGCCGGGCCAGCCACTCGGGCAGGCCGTCGATCGACCCGGTCGTTGCAGCCATCTCAGTTGAGCGTCGGCGGCGTCGAATCCATGCGGGTCATGGCCCCGATCAAGCCCGGCTGTTCTTCAGCCGGGGCGGCTTCCGCGCCGCTTGGCGCGGGTGCGGCCTGATGATCGCGATCGAACAGTCCGGGGTTCGCCGCAAAGGCCACCGCCTGCTCGCGGAACAGCGAGTATTCGTCCGACGGCGTCAGACCGAACCGCTCCGACAGCTTCATCACCATGTCGAATGCGCGGTCGCGGATCGCGACGATTGGGCGCGTCCGTTCCATGAAGCCGCCGGCGACGGTCTTGACCCGCTGGGTCAGCCCCTTCGCCTTGATATCCTCGTTCGCGATCGTCCACTCGGCGAAGTAGACACAGAACATCGCGAACATCGGCCGATGCTGCGGCTGCAGACGTTGCGTCGAGCGCAGGCGCGGCGCCAGGTCGCGCCACACGGCGACCGCCGCGGCGGCGCCCTGCTCGATGATCGCGGGCGGGGCGAGCGGATCGCCTTGCGCCGGCGACTGCGCGAGCATCGCCGCGATCCGCTCGGCCTCTTCCATCCGCTTCTGCACCGCCGTCTTGCGACGACCGGGGTTGCCCTTCGCCTGCTGGAGGCCGGGCGCGTCGGGTTTCCGACCTCGCATTTTGACCTCCAACAAAAAAACTTCTGGGGAATTCCGCGCCGAAAAAGACGGACTTGAACGCCGGTCTTCAGCCGCGCGGCTCTGAACTTTCGACGCCCCCCTCCCCCAATAGGGGCAGGCCAAGGCGTTGGGCGAGGGCATCAATGGCCGCTCGTCCCGCATGCTCGACCCGCTGCTTGAACCCATCATGGCAATCGGCGCAGCTCGACACCCACCACTGGCGCAGCCAGAACACACCAGCATAGCGCCGATGCGGATATAGGTGATCAACCAGCGTCGCCTCAGTCACTCGCCCTTCCATCTCGCAATATGCACACAGCGGATGCACCGCGAGATGCGATGATCGCGCCGCCTGCCACCGCCGGTCATAGCCCCGAGCAGCCGCACTACCCCGCGCGCGCTCATAGGCGCCACCACTGGGCTGGCCTGCTGGGCGTAGGGTGCGAGGCTTGGTCGACATGGCCCACAACGCGCGACGGGCGGCGAGACCGAAGCCGCACCGCCCGTCGCGAGGGTTAGGAGAGGATGCCTGAAAGGCCGTCGAACAACCCGCGTCACACGCCAGCGCTCAACATACAGGCCAATAGCCGATCAGAGGTCCGGAGCCGAACAACTATATTTGGGGTCCGGAGACATTCTACGCCTTGACCCGGTTCCGGGTGCGGATTTCTGCGGGTTTCAGCCAGCCCGCTTCGCATTGACCCGTTGCGTGAGCGCCCCCATCGCCCGCCGATATGCCATCCGCAGCGCATCCGGGGCGGCATCCCCCATGCCGCGCTTCGACAGCCGCGCCCAAGGCACGCGCTTATGGCCCTTCGCGAGCAGCTTCACACCTTCGACGATCAGACGCCGGTCATAGTCGTCGGGCACAAGCAACAGCCACCCGAACGCTTCGCGCATGCGCGCCATCTCCCCCTTGCCGAGCGGAACCCGCGGCATCCGTGCAGCCTCACGGCCCGCATCGTGGTCAACGAACATCTCCTTGCGGATCAGATGCCACGGCCCATCGCTCGCGAACGGCCAGCCCCCGCTCTCCGTGCGCCAATGAAACCGCACCGCCTCGACCAATCGCGCCTCGACGTCGTCATATGTAAGGAAGCTTCCGCCGCCGGAACCTTCGAACCGAACCCTTCCGGCATTTGAAAAGTCAGAACTCATTGAAACACCTATGATTTTGGAACCATGATGGAAGGTTTGGAAGGATTGGAAGCATCCACGCCTATTTCGCTTCGCGCATGCGCGCCTGCGCCCGCACACCCGCCGAACATCGTGCAAATCCTTCCGACCCTTCCGAGGGCGCAGAAATCCGCCCTTTCTCCCTTCCGTTGATCCTTCCGCCACCCTTCCACCCGGAAGGATTTGCGATCAAAGCGGCGGCGCCCAATCGAAGTCATCATCGGGCGCGCCAGCGGTCGGCGGCGGCGCACGCGCATCCCCGGTGTCACCGGAGCCCCAATCGCGAACCCTGCCGTCGGCATCGACGAAGTCGCTCACCTGCTTGGTCAGGCGCATGCCGATCCACTGCATCCCGTCGCTCGCCTTCTTGACGAACCCCTTGTCGAGCATCGCCTTGGTGAAGCCCTTCTGGCTCCACTCGCGTTCGCCCGCGGCCTTGCACCAGGCCACGAACACCTCATGCAGCTTCGACGATTGGATGCGGCTCTCCGGGTCCATCTCGGTGCACAGCTTCAGGAAGCGGGCGAGCGGATCGCTGTCCTCGCGATACTGCGCGGTCGCCTCCTTCACCGCCTGCGGCTCGACAAGACCGTTGGCCAGCCAATCGATCAGGCCGCGCACGATATGGTTGAACACGCCCGCAGCCTCGCTCCGCAGCTTGGCCGGGAGGGTCTCGTCGCGATCCTTGTCCTCGACATGCGCATTCCACGGCACCAGCTTCATGCGGCGCCAGATGCCTTCATCGGTGCCCGGAATATCCGGCTTGTAATTGCCCCCGATGATCAGCTTGAACAGCGGCTGCAGGTCGAAGAACCCGCGATGCAGCGCGCGCACCGCCATCGGCTCACCGCCCGTCGCGGCCTTGATCAGCGCCTCGTTGAGCTTCGATCCCCGTTCCGGTTCGGAAGCGCGAAGCAGGCGAACGCCGCCAAGGCGCGCGAGGTCGGGCGAGGCCTGCTCGCCCCGTTTCTTGATCCCCTGGTCGAGGAAGGTCTCGATCCCGATCGTGCCGCTATAGTCGCCGACGACGTGCGCCCACAGGTCGATCGCGGTCGACTTGCCGTTGGCGCCGAGGCCGTACCAGAACCACAGCTTCTGCTCGCTCGTATCGCCACTTGCGGCATAGCCCGCGACCTGGTGCAGATATCGCCGCATCGGCTCGTCAGGCTGCGCCCATGCGAAGAACCCGTCATAGATCGGGCTGACCGCCTCGGGATCATAATCGACCGGCGCCAGCTTCGTGTTCAGATCGTCGCGGCGATGCGGCTCCAGCGTCACGCCGGCGGCGCGGGACCCGTCGGGCTGCGTCTCGCGGGTAAAACGCAGCGTGCCGTTGAGGACGTTGATCGCGAGCGGATCGCGGTCGAAATCCTCGATCGGCAGCGTCAGCCATCGCCGCGCCAGCGCCGCGATCGCGCCGGGCTTGCCCGCGGTCTCCGATTGACGGCCGAAGATCGCGATCTTCGTCGACAGCAGTTCGAACGACTTCCCCTTGGGTATCCACCGGTCCATCCCGTGCGGATTGTCATTCGTCTCAAGGTCGAGCTGGGCATCCTTCCCCTGCTTCACCAGCTCCCAGCGCACCCCGGTATCGCGCACGAACGCGGCCTCATCCTGTATCGCGCGCACCGTCTCCATCACCGCGGCGATCAGCTCGGCGGGCGGCGACTTTTCATCCTGGTCGAGGACGCGCCACCGCCGCTTGTCCCAGCCCAACCAGCCCTTCGCCGTGGTGAAGCGGAAATCCTCGCCGAAGCGGTCGCGGAACCGCTCGCCGATGCCGAAATCGGTCAGGGGATAGCCGGCGCACTTCATCGTCGTCAGCATCGGGGTCAGGTCAAAGCCCCGGTTGCACCCGTCGTCGATCGCCCGATCGATATCGGCATGCTGCACGTCGGCGATGTCTTCATAGAGCGCCCACAGCGCCTCCTTCGCCGCATTCTCGTCGAGCAGCCCGGCCGAGACGCGCCGCCCGATGCTGAAGGCGAGGCGCAGCACGGCGTCCTTCTCGCGGTCGACATGCTCGCATCGCCGCGCCAGCCACGCCGCCGATTGCTTGCGCAGCCGCTCGCCCACGCCCTCCGGCTGCTCTGACAAGCATTCCAGCCTTCCGGCCCGGAAGGGTTCGTTTTTTTCGGCCGGCGGCGGCGCGGGGCGCGCGGCGGGCGCGGCGGACCTGGCGCCGGACGGGCGGCGCTCCCTGCGGGAGCGCGAAGCGGCCGCGATCTCTGCGAGATCGCGAGGGTTATCGGCTCCGGCTGTCCAGCCGCTGTTGATCGTCGCTTCCAACTGCGCCGAGTCATCCCGGCCGGGATTGTCGCGCGCCGCCGCCTCGATCGACGCGCGCGCAACGCCGGCGTCGAGTGCGCCCGCCGCGACCAATGTCGCGATATTGAAGGCGCTGGCGTTCAGCTGGGCGTTGCGCCGCCCGCTCCCGGCCTCGCGGATTGAGCGGCATTCGCTGTCGAGCGCCGACAGCGCGTACTTGCGAACATCCGCGTCGACCTCGGCCGATATCGCCGCCGACGACGGTCCCGGCGCGCGCGACGCAGGCGCGCGATCGCTCCCGCCTTCCGGCCCAGCCTTCCGTTTCGGCGCGCGCAGGATCTCGATCAGCTCCGGCGGCGCGTCCTTGACCGATGCTTCGTCGCGCCAATCGCCACGCTTGCCGTACCACTGGTACCGGCCGATCTCGTTGCCCTCTGTATCGCGCGTGATGCTCGGCGGCGCGATGACATAGCCGCCCAGGCCGCGCACATCGACGTGATCGGGCAGGTTGCCCCGATTCCGGATCGGCTCGCCGCCATCGGCGGGCTGACGATACCACACATGCACGCCGCCCGATTGGGTCAGTGAGGTTAGCGACGGGGGCAGCGGCACGCCAATCTGCTGTTCCAGCTCGGCCTTTAGCTCCTCGAGCGTATACTCGCGCGTCCCGGTGACCTCACCGGTCTCAGGATCGACGATATCCTCCACGCGCGGATCGAAATCGAGCGCGAAGCACCCGTTCGCCCCCATAGGCACGCCGATCAGCGCGTCGGGATGCTGGCGCCACCAGGCCTCGACACGGCGTTCGTCGCGCGTCGCATCCTTCAGCCCGCTACCGGTGTAGGGAGCCTTCGCCTTGAGGTGGATTTCCTTCTTCGCGGCATTGACGATCGTCTCGTCACGCTCGCGGCACGGGAACACCGGCCAGCCGCGCCGGACCAGCTGCAGCGCCGCCTGACCCATTGGTGAGATAGAACTGGCGGACGAAGGCGGCACGAAATCCCCCCGGAAAGTGCGGGTTAAGCGAAACAGGTTGGCGGGCTTGTGGGAGACGCGGCCCGCCGGGCGCGCTGGGAGCGGGGAATGTCGGCCCGCTCTCCCCGACTATTCGGGCGGGGGATCGATTCCGGGCCGCATGGAGTGATCGACGCCAGCCAAGGCGCGGTGCCAATTCGCCAGCGCCGCAGCGGTGCTGATCGTGTGGTGCTGCGCCTTTTCGATGTCGCCCGCGACGGCACTACCTGCAGCCTTTTGGGACAGGTATCCGATTAGCCAGAACCAATCGAAGGGCGTCTTTCCCGCGTCGTGGTCGGCAACCCAACGCGCGCGCTGGTGGGCCGCTTCCATCATCACTCCCGCAAGCCATTCTGACGTCTCGGGGGTGTTCACGAGCTGATCGAAGGCACAGCGAGCGATATCGACCCATGTCCACTCGCCGTCCTCTTCCTGCAGCGCTGTAGCGCGGGCGGACAACGCGATGGCCAATGCCCGAATGACATCGCCGCTCACGCCGCCGCCTCCATATCCAGCAGATCGAACAGGCTCGGCGTCGCGCGGCCCGCATCCTGCTCGCGCAGCAGCGAGACACCGTCCCGGAAATAGTCGGGGTTCAGCTCCACCGCGGCGCCGCGGCGCCCATGCTTCACCGCCCGCAGCGGCACCGTCATCAACCCGCCGAACGGGTCGAACACCAGGTCGCCGGGGTTGCTCCAGTTCTTGATCGCGCGATCGACGATATCAAAGGGCAGCGGGCACAGATGCTGCTCGCGTCCCTTCTCGCTCTGCATCGTGTTCGCGCCCCGCATCCGGGCGACATCGGTCCACACATCGGGATGCCAGCTATGCGGCGGCAACAGCGCGAACTCGGTGGGCAGCGCGTGCCGCGCCTCGACGCTCTCGGTCAGCGCGACGTGCGCTTCATGGTCGTAGACCGCGGCATAGTTGAGCGCGCGGAACCGGCGATAGATCGACTTGTGGTCGATCCCCTCCAGATCGGCCGCGGTCAGCGCGCGGTTGCCGGAGCTGCGATACAGGCTGCACGCGTCGATTTGCCAGCGCGACCGCGAATAACCGCTGTCCGGCACCAGGTGGCAGGTGCGCGACTTGCCCGCCGCTTTCGCACGCGGATCATCCCATTCGACGATCTCGCCGCTTTCCAGCTCGACCATCGGCTTTCCCTTGACGACGGGATCGTCGGCATAGCCGTTGCTCCGGTCGCTCGGCGGCTTGCGGAACAGAAGCAGATATTCGGGCAAGCCGACGCCCATGCCGGACGCATCCTTGCATTGCTCCGACCAGCCGAGACGATAGGTGCCCGCATTCTCGCGCACCACGTCGGTGACGATCGTGATCATGCCGAGATAGGCGAAGCCGTGCGCACGATAATGATCGATGCAGCGCGCGTGGAAGGGTTCGATGGTCCGGAAGCCAAGCCCCGTCATGCCGCTGGGCACGACGCGGTCCTTCACATGCACGGCCAGCCGCCGCCCCGGCTCCAGCACCCGCAACAGCTCCGGCGTCAGGAAGTCCATCTGCGCGAAGAAATGGTCGAGATCGTCGGTGTGGCCGAAGTCGTTGTAGCTCGGCGAATACTCGTACTGCGACCCGAACGGCACGCTGGTGACGATCAACCCGACGCTGTCGCTCGCCATGTGGCGAGTGCGCAGCACGGTATCGCCGCGATAGGCCACCCAGTCCGGGATGTATTCCCCGTCGCTCCCGCGGGCACAATGCGCCGCAGTAGTAGCTTCAACCTCGCCCAGATCGGCCTGCACGGTCCGCTCCAGCACATCGGCCGCGCCGGCGAGGCCGAGCCCATATTGCCGGATGATCTCGCTCATCCGCGCGGTCATTTCCTTGTGCCGCGCCCACTTTTCCTCGAGCGTCCGTCGCACCGCGCGCTCGGCCTCCGAATAGATCAGGTCGATGCGAACCTGCTTCGTCTGCAGGAATCGCTGGATGCGGTGAATGGCCTGAATGAAATCGTTGAACTTGAACCCGATGCCGAGGAAGATCGCCCAGCTGCAATGCCGCTGGAAATTGCAGCCGCTGCCCGCCAGCACCGGCTTCGCCGCCAGCTCCTGCACCTCGCCATCGCTGAACGCGATGATCTTGCGCGCGCGCTCGCCCAAATCCTGCGCGCCATAGATCGACACGACGTTCGGCACCGCGCGCTCGATCGCCTCGCGCTCTTTCTCCAGATCGTGCCAGATCAGCCGGTGCGCACCCGGATCCTCGGCGCGCAGCGCCATCATCTTCGCGATGCGCGCGTCCAGGCTCTCCCGCTTCTCGCGCGACGCGTCGACCAGGCCGATCGCTTCCTTCTTGAGCAGCAGGCCTTGCCCACCCTTTTCCTCGCCGGCGGCGGCGTGATCGCTCGGCACTTCGTGCCAGCGCACATCCAGATCGGGCAGCTCATAACCTTCGTCGGAAAACCCCAGATCGCTCGGCCGCTGCACGAACGCCGCCCAGCTGTTTACCCACAGCCACCACTCGTCCACCTTGTGCGGATGGATGGTCAGGTCGTCGGCCTGCTCGCTGTTGCGCTTGAAGAACCGCGTCTTCGCCTGTCCCACGTCCATGATCTCAAGGAACGCGGCATAGGCCAGCAGCTCGACATACTCGTTCGGGCTCGGCGTCGCCGTGGCCACGAACTTGTACTTCATCCCGTCGAACAGGCGCATGAACTCGCGGAAGGTCTTCGTACCGCCGAACCCGCGCAGGCAGCTCGCCTCGTCCAGCGACGCGGCGTTGAACAGCGACAGGTCGACCTTGCCCTCGCGGACAGATTCATAGTTGGTCAGGAACAGCCCGGTCTCGCCCTGTGCCGCGATCTCGGCCGATGTCCGCACGAACACCGGCGCCATGCCCAGCAGCTGTGCATCGCGCATGAACTCGGTCACCACCGTCAGCGGCACGACGATCAGCTGACGCCCGCCCAGCTGGCGCGCGAGCTGGCGCATGATCTCCAGCTGGATCAGGCTCTTGCCCAGACCGAACGCGGCAAAGATCGCGCGTCGCCCGCCCTCCACCGCCCAGCGCACGATCGCCGCCTGATGCGGCTTCAGCACCGGATGAACATGGTTCGCCGCCACCGGCACGCCGAGCGGCGGCAAGGTGATGATCTTCGCGCGAACGAAGTCGAGATAGTCGAGCGGCTGCGCAGCCGTCGTCGCTTTCAGGGCGCCGGCGTGCCTCATAGAAGCAATCCTTGCACGGGCTGCGGCGGCGTCACCGAGCTACCCGGGAGCGACGGCTGCGCGGCGAACACGGTGTCAGCATCGACTTCGAAGAAGCCCTGCGCGCCCCTCCAGGGCACCGCCACCGCAAGCGGCCGAACATCGTCGAGGATGAAGCCGAAGCGCTTCGGCCCATAGTTCCCGAAGGCTTCCTCCGTCGCGCTGATCTTACCGATCAGGTCTTCGGTCCGCTTGCACGCGACAATTTCGGCGGTCGCGATGATGAACCCGAGCGGCGGGTTGCGCAGACGTTCGTCAAAGCGCTCGGCGAACATGGCCGCATCCTCGCGCTCGTCCGGTGTCCAGCGCTTCGCCGCGTGGATGGCGATCAACCCGCGGACGCCCGTCGACCAGTGCCGCGTCTCGATCGCCTTCAGACCGAGCGCGATCGCTGACGCCCAAGGCTGCCAGAGCGACAGCGCCCTCATGCCCGGCTCTCCACCTGCACGGGCAGGCCATGGATCGGACAGACGACGATCCCGTTCTCATCCGCCGGGAACTGACTAAGGTCTACCTTCCGGTGAGGACACAGCCTCCGGCCATCGCGCAGGCAGATCGCGCGCGCGGGTGCCCCGTACTTCTTGCACATCGCGAGGACCGGGCCTGGCAGTTCGTCGCCTATCGGCGACGCATATGCGGTCCGAAAGCATCGGCGTTTCTGCAGCCTTGGCCGACCGCTCGGCAATGGCATATCCGTGCGATTTAGCGGCATCGCACTGGCGGTCATTGCCAAGTCGTATTCAAGGTCTCCAGAAGCTCGCGTCCAGGGAAGCTGCCTCACCGCCCATCGCGACAGTCGGGCACCGATGAAGCGAACATCGACGTGGTAGTGCGGACGCGGAAAGTTGAAGAACTCCGCATCCTCGTGCATCGGGCCGAGAACCGGCCAGTCATGCACCTTGTTCCCCCAAGGGAACTGTTCGACCAATGGCACCATGTAGAACCGGCCAACGACGGGAGGCTCCCGCAGCTCGCTGAGTAGCTGCACCATCAATACCTCCTTGGGAGGCGCACCGGCTCGCGGCACGGTGCGCACTTGCCATCGATCAGCCGCAGCGTCTGATCACCGCAGTCGCTGCAGATTCCGGCCACGCCGACGGCGACGGGCACGCGCGCCGCAAGGATCGCGGCCTCGGTAAAGACTTCGCTGTTGCGCTGGGCGAGGTCGGCCAGGTCAGCCATGCTGCCCGCCCTGCGCCAGCATCATGCGCACGATCCCGCGGATCTTCGGGTTGCTGTGATCGTCGATGTGCAATCCGGTCAGCGCGTCGTCGCCGAACATGCGCAGCTGGCGCTCGGCGGCGTCCGCCGCTTCCTCGCTGATCGCCCCGCGCTTCACCGCCGCCTGCAGGCGCCGGATATGAACGTCGACATACCGCTTGAAGCTGACCCGTTCATGGGCGCGGGCATGCGCATCGATATCGGTGAACGTGCGCCGTTTCATGCGGCGACCCCGCGCGCGCGAAGGTGCTGGCACCCATGCATGCTGGTCGCGCCACACAGGAAACAGGTCTCCCGTGGCGGCGGAACATAGGCGGGAACCGGCGGCTCCCAGCTACCCGGGACGCGATGCACCGCCGCTCGGCGGGGAATGAGTGGACGCCTCTCCATTACAGCGCTCCCGCTACGGTGCTTCGACCGTTTTCGATGATGGTGACGATGCGGCGCGCGAACGGCCCCTGATCCTCGACCCGGATCAGCTTGTTTCCGATCAGCTTGCGCATCCGGTAGCTGGCGGCGTCCGCGTCCTTCAGGCCGCAGTCGCGCGCCAGCTCTGCATTGGTCGGACAGACCAGGCCGAGGTTCGCCGCACGCTTCAGCCTGCGCAGCACACGATCAGCCAGCTCGTCTTCCTGTACCGGTGCCGCATGGCGCTCGGTCGACGGCGCCGCGACGTCGATCGCGCAGCGAATGGCGATGTAGTTGCGTCCGCCGGGATAGCTCTCGCTGGTCAGCGTGATCACGCCCGCGTCACACAGCCGCCGCGCCAGTGCCACCGCGGGATGGCCCCGCGGAAACTCCGGCCCGCTCGCGTAGATCACCTTCTCGCGCGGTCGGGCGGTCGCCGCCCACTCGTCCAGCGCCTCGGCGTCCACGGCTAGGGAAAGTGCCCCCCCGGCCATGTCAGTTCACCCGGCTGAAGTCGAAGGGCTTGTCGAACCACCAGCGGCGCGCGCGGCGGCGCTGGAAATCCTCGGGCGTCACATACCCGCCGGTCACATTGCGCAGCGTCGCGCCCATGTCCCAGCCCGGCTCCAGGTCACCGGCCAGCAAGCGCTCGACCTTGTTCGGGCCGAGCGCGGCGGCGGCGTCCGCAAGGCGCCGCGCTCGCACCGCCGGTTTCTTGGAACCGAGCAGCCACCACAACAGGCGATGCGCACCGGCACTCGGTACGCGCGCGGGCAGGTGCAGCCTGTCCATCAAATGTCTCCCTCGAGGCGGGCGAGCGCGATGGCGCGCAGCGTCACCGCGGCGTGAATGAGTTGATCGGCCTCACCGACAATCGCAGCGGCGTCGCGTCCGCAGAAAGCGCCGTCCGCCAACGCCGCCCCGATCCCGCTGATCACGTCGCCACCCTCTTTTGCGACCTTGGCGGCGAGTTGCAGCAGGTCTCCCGCGGCGGGCAGGGCGTCAGGCAGGCTCACCAATTCGAAGCCCTGTCGCTTCGCGAGCGTGCGCGTAACGATCGGGTGTCCGGCGGCGCCGGCGGTCTGATCCTCCAGCTCCGCAACTTCCCGCACCGTCAGAAACACGCCGGTGCTGCGCGAGCCCGCATCGCTGTAGCGCGACTGTGCCCGCCCGAAGGTCTCTCCGACCGCAACCTGCCCGCCGAATGCGCGGATCAGTGCGGCACTGGCTTTCTTCAGCCCTTGGTCAGGAACCGACAGCGAAATCTCTCGCGCCTCGGTCATGCCGCCACCCGGCTTGTTGCCGATCCGATACGATCGGCGGAAATATCGGGCGACTGGTCACTTGCCCCATCGCTATCAGCGCCACCGGCAAGGGGAACATCACCAATGAAACCAGCGTCAGCATCCTTCGTGCGGATGAAGTCCGCGATGCGATTGAGTTTGTTCAGGCCGGGAAGGCGCTTTCCGGCGCGGAGATCGGAAAGCAGATTCGGGTCGCTCACCGCGTCTCGGCCGAACCTCGTCTCCGCCATATCGTGGCGGGCGATGAATGCCTCGATCTTCGCGACAAGCTCTTCGGGCGTTGGAATGTCCATGGATCGGCTTGATATGTTGGCGTCCGCCAACAATGCAAGCGAAAAATGTTGGCAAAGGCTAACAGCGCAAAATCAGTGCCTGTCAGCTATTGCCTACAACTGATGAGCGACCCGCTTTCCCTCTTCGATAGGCTCATGGCCGTGAAGCCGGTGAGCCTGTCCGTGAATGCCTGGACGGTTCGCGCCGGGCTGAGCCGCAGCGCATTGCAGGATATCAAGCGCCGCGGGAATGCCTCATGGGACACCATCCAGAAGCTTCTAGACGCAATCGGCGTCACGCAGGCAGAGTTCGAAGCTGGCGCGCGGCAGACCGAGAAGGAGCCTTCGACCGATGCTGTGCGCGCGCCGTATCAGGCGTTTCGCGGGCAGGATCGGCCTCGTGACATTCCCGTCGTCGGCACCGCGCAGTGTGCAGATATCGAGTTTACGACCGACGGCGAGCCTGTAGCGATAGAGACGATGGAAATGGATATGGGGGAGGTGGTCGACTATGTCCGGCGTCCCGCCTCATTGGACAACCGCCGCGATATCTATGCGATCTATTTCGTCGGCGGATCGCTGGAGCCAAGGTACGAGGCTGGCGAGATCGCTTACGTCGATCCGCGCCGCGCACCATCTGTCGGCAGCTACGTCGTAGTCCAGCTGCGGCGCCCTGACGAGACCGAAGGCGAGCGTGTGCACGTCGTGCTCGCGAAGCGCCTCAACAAGGTGACCGCCACCCACTACGAGCTTGAGCAGTTCAACCCGCCAGCGCGCTTCCGCGTCGAGCGTGAGCGGGTAAAGCACATTCACCGCATCATCCCATGGCACGAACTCGTGGCGTTCTGAAGCTTTTCAGCTTTTGCCAACATTCCTCTTGACTGTTGGCATCCGCCAACACTAACCACGGCCTCCGAACCACTCGGAGGCCGAAATGGGCGTTCATCCTCAGAACCTGCACACCGGATCGCTCGGCCGCTGGCCGCGCATGTTGCTCGCGTCGGCATCGGATCAGGCCGAGCCGCCGGAGGATGATCCGCTTCTCCCGTTCCCCCATGTGCTGGCTGCGCTCAACGCCGGTGAGCCGCTAACCACCGGCCAGATCATCGCCCGCATGGGCCTGCTCGCCACGCCGATGCTGCAGCGGCGTATTGCCCGCGCGCTCACCGACTATGGCTTCCAGCCGATGATGATGCACAATCCCGACGGCACCGGCGCCGTGCGGGTGTGGCAAGCCGCGCCCGTCGACCCGATCAGCGCAAGGTGGCGCGAAGTCCACGAGGCCAATGATCGGGAACGTGCAGGGCCACGCCTGCGCGATCTGATCTACGCGCCATCGCGTAGCGGCAAATTCCTGATCGCGGCGACGATCGCCTCGGTGGTCTGCATCGCCCTCGGGTGGCGCCCGTGACGCGCGGTCCCACGCCGCCGCTCGCCCTCGCGATCAGCATCGCCGTCGCCTGCACGATCTCGCTCGCGATCCTTTGCCTGTTCATCGCGGGCGTAATCGTTTGGGCGACAGAGCTGTGAGCCGCGCCCCTCTCACCGGCCGATGCGGCAACAAGGGCTGCAAGCGCGCCCGCATGCCCGGCTCCGACCGCTGCTTCCCATGCGGACGCCAGCGCCAGCGCACCCCGCCCGAAGTCACCGCGCGACAGATCGCGGCACTCACCGGCGACCGCTCCGATTTCGACGATGCCGCCCAGCTGGGCGAACAGGAAAGGGCCGTTCGCTGATGCGCGCCGAAGGTCTTTTCATCGACGGCTTCGCCGGCGGCGGCGGCGCCAGCACCGGCATCGCCCAGGCGATCGGCCGCGACGTCGATATCGCCATCAACCACAACCCGACAGCGATCGCGATCCACAAGGCGAACCACCCGACAACGGAGCATCACTGCACCGATATCCGGCTCCCTTTTCTTCCGCGCAACGCCACTCGGGGCCAGAAGGTCGCAGGTGCGTGGTTCTCGCCCGATTGCAAGGAATACAGCAAGGCGAAGGGCGGGCCGGTCAAGGATCGCTCGATCCGTGCGCTTTGCTGGGAAGTCGTGTGGTGGCTCGACGAAACCCGGCCCGCGGTCGCGTACCTCGAGAACGTCGAAGAGTTCGAATACGCCGCCCCGCTCGACGGCAACGGCGTCCCGCTACCCGATCAGAAGGGGCGCGAGTTCAAGAAGTTCGTCCGGCAGATTCGTCGGCTCGGCTACCGCGTTGACTGGAAGTGTCTGCGCGCCTGCGACTATGGCGCGCCGACGTCGCGCAAGCGCCTCTACATGGTCATGCGCCGCGACAAGCAGCCGATCGTATGGCCCAAGGCCTCGCACGCCCCCGCCAACGACAACCGCGTCATGCGCGGCGAGCTGCTGCCCTATCGCACCGCGGCCGAGTGCATCGACTGGACGATCCATTGCCCCTCGATCTTCGATCGCGACCGCGAACTTGCCGAGGCGACCAAGCGCCGCATTGCCCACGGCGTCATGCGCTATGTCGTCCTTGCGCAGCGGCCTTTCATCGTCCCGCTGACGCATCAGGGCAGCGTCCGCGTCCACGATATCGAGGATCCGTTCCGCACGATCACCGGCGCGCATCGTGGCGAGCTGGCGGCGTCCGACGTCACTCTCGCCCCGTTCGTCAGTTATGGCCAGCACGGCGGCGCCAACCGCCCCGCCAACGATCCTCTTCACACCGTCGCCGCTTCGAAGAAGGACACGAACGGCATCGTCGCGGCGACGCTGGTGCAGACTGGCTACGGCGAACGTCCCGGCCAGGCGCCGCGCGTGCCGCACTTGGACAAGCCGCTCGGCACGAATGTCGCCGGCGCGTGCAAGCACGCGGCGGTTACCGCTTTCCTGTCCAGCTTCTACGGGAGCGATAAGGCAGCGAGCGGCGGCGATCCCGAACAGCCCCTGCGCACCGCGCGCGCCAGCGGCCAGCATCACGCCGTCGTTGCCGCCCATATCGAGCAGGCGAACACCGGCATGGTCGGTCACACGCCACGCAAGCCGCTCAGCACGATCGTCGGCAAGGGCTGCACACAGCGGATCGTCGAAACGACACTGATCGAAGAAGGCGCGCTCCCGCCGGACATGATGGCCCGCGCCGTCCGCACCGCAGCCTTCCTGATCAAATACTACGGCACCGACGGCGAGAGCGAGATCGCGCAAATCCAGCCGGTCGACCGGCCGATCGACACCGTCACCACCAAGGCGCGCTTCGCGGTCGTCACCGTCACGATCGACGCGGTCACCTATGTCATCGTCGATATCGGCTTGCGCATGCTGAAGCCGCGCGAGCTGGCGCGCGCGCAGGGCTTCCCCGACGACTACATTCTCGATCCCGTGGTGCGGAAATTCCTGCGCGGTAAGTGGGTCGAGCGGCGGCTCACCATCGCAGAACAAATCAGCGCCATCGGCAACAGCGTCTGCCCCCCGGTCGCGCGCGCACTGGTCGCCGCCAACCAGCCCGGCATTGACGAACGGAGGCTGGCGGCATGACCGCGATTGACAACCTCTTCGCCCAGGGCGTTCGGATGGTTCACGAGGAGGCTGTCGATCTCACCCTCGCCTCGCTCCGCGCCTACTGGCCGCTGCATCAGCATGTGGCCATCGCGTGGTCGGGCGGGAAGGACAGTACCGCAACCCTGACGCTGCTGATCCATCTGATCGACGCTGGACACTTACCGCAGCCGGAATGCCTGTACGTCTTCTACGCCGACACCAGGCAAGAGCTGCCACCGATCCAGGCGGCTGCAGAACTGATCATGGCGAAGTTGCGAGAGCGCAACTGGATCAGGGTCATCGTCGTGCATGCACCGCTCGACAAGCGGTTCATGGTCTACATGCTCGGCCGTGGCGTCCCGCCGCCGAACAACAACACGCTTCGCTGGTGCACCCGTCAAATCAAGGTCGAGCCGATGGCTGCGGCGCTTGGGGCGGCTATCGCAGCGCTGCCCGGCACAGCGTTGATGATTACCGGCGTGCGGGAAGGCGAGAGCGCCCAGCGTGACGGCCGCATCGCCATGTCATGCTCCAAGGATGGCGCCGAATGCGGGCAGGGCTGGTATCAGCAGGTTCTGCCCGAGGCGAAGGGCATCCGCGGGCGCGTGGCAACCCTTGCCCCGATCCTTCACTGGCGCGTCTGCATCGTGTGGGACTGGTTGAAGGTCTACGCGCCGCAGCCCGAGTTCGGCGGATGGCCAACCTCGATCCTCGCCGACGCATATGGCGGCGACGACGCGGAGGAGATCAATGCGCGCACCGGATGCATCGGCTGTCCGCTGGCGCAGAAGGACACCGCGCTCGAAACCATCATCGCAATGCCCGGATGGTCTCACCTGGCGCCGCTCGCCGAGTTGAAACCGCTCTATCGCTGGCTGCGCAAGCCCGCTCAGCGCATCCGCAAGGCTGGCCCCGAACGCCTCAAGGATGGTTCCCTCGCGAAGAACCCCCAGCGAATGGGTCCGATCAAACTGGCACGGCGATCGGCCGCGCTCGAAAAGGTGCTGGCGATCCAGGCAAGGGTTAACGCCGCAGCTGAGCAGTTCGGCCGACCTGGCGTCGATATCCTCAACGGCGAGGAAGAGGCGCGCATCCGCCAATTGATCGCCGACAAGACTTGGCCCGAGAAATGGGATGGCAGCGAGCCGAGCGCCGATGCGTGGCTCGACAGCGTCTATCAGGACGGTTCGGTGCAGCCGATCCTGTTTCGCGATCTGGTGGGCACATGACCGAGTTGACCGCATGGCCCACCGGTGGCCCAGCGCTGGTGACGCCGCACCCGATCTTCGACGAAAAGGTCATCATCAACCATCGCGGCCTTCGCCGCGAATATGCGCGCGACGAACTCGCCGCCGCTGCGGAGAAGCTGCTTGCGGACCGGGTCGCCAACGACGCCCGCGCCGTCGAGCGCGGACACTTCACGCCCGATCAGGCGCGCCAGCGCGAACGCTGCGCTCGCGCCGTCGCGGAAACCATGCGCGCGGTCGCCGAGCAGCGCGATCCGGGCGACGCGGACAAGACCTGGTTCGAAACGCAAGGCGCCGAAGGCGCCGGGTGGTGGGAGGTGCGCGCCGATCTGGCGAGCATGTTCCAGAACGCGCGGACCAAGGCGCTTGCGAACCGCGACAACCCCGCGCTTGAACAGCGCGCGCTGAAGATCGCCGCGCTCGCCAGCTGGTTCGAACCGGCGCGGCACGGCGGACACATGCCCGCGATCCTGTTCGCATTCCATATCGAGCAGCATTTCGACCGCCAGCGGGAGGCCAAGGCCAACGCCGCCCCCGCGCCGCTCCCGCCGCGTGCCCAGCGCGTTGGCGCCCAACCCGCCGGGAAACTTCTGTGACCGACGATAGCCCCCCCTTGTTACAAGGCTGCTCTGGGAAGGGCCACAATCGCCTGCCCGGTCAGCAGGAGGGCGGTTGGGCGCCGCGCCCCTGCCCTGAGTGTGGCAAGCTGTTTGAGCCCAAGGTGCGCAATCAGCTGTTCTGCACCACGACCCACAACACGGCATGGAACAACCGGGCGACCGTGCGCGGTCGCGTCCTCGCACCGCTGTCCATGGTCGCCAGCATCACGCGTAACGGCACCCGCGGCAAGCCGGAGGATCGCGAGGCGGGCCGCGCAGCCGCTCGCAACCAGCATTTCCTGACACAGCGCTGGCGTGACGAGGATCGCGCAGCCGGCCGCATGGAATGGCCCGAATACATGCGCCGCCGCCTCGCGATCGGGTTCGATCCGCTCGGCTGATGGCCAGCCGCGCCGCCTCTCGCGATCGGTCGCCCCCCAGCCCGGAAGCACTCGCTTTCGTGCGAGCCCTTGCACGCGCCAACGAGGCGCGTGACTATGCCGCCCTTCGCGGCGGGTCGATTCCCGGAAAGGAACCAGTGGGTGCAGACGGTCATCTACGCCCGTTACTCAAGTAAATTTCAGGACAGCCGTTCGATCGAAGGCCAGCTCGCGGATTGCCGCGCGCGCTGCGCGCGCGAAGGCTGGACGATCATCGGCGAGTTCCACGACGCGGCGATCAGCGGCAACAAGGGCATAACCGAGGAAGCCCGCCCCGGCTTCTACGCCATGATGCAGCGGGTCATGGCTGGCGGCATCGACCAGGTGCTTTGCGACACGACCAGCCGCATCGCCCGCAACGAGCGCGACTCGATCGAGATACGCGAGGACCTGAAGTTCGTCGGCTGTCGCCTGTTCACGCTCCAGAAGGGCGTGATCGAAGGCATTACGGCATCGATCGAAGCCGCCGTCGATGCCGAACAGCGGCGGGCGCTGGCCCACAACATCAGGCGCGGTCAGCGGACCTCCGTCGATCAGGGCCGCGTGCCCGCGGGCATCGCCTATGGCTACAGGCAGGCGAACCGCCTGACCGAGCGCGGTGAGGTCATTCGCGGCCTGCGCGAGATCGACGACGATCAGGCAGAGGTGGTGCGCCGCATCTTCCGTGAAGCCGCAGCGGGCCGAAGCGCATTCGCCATCGCCAAGGGGCTGAACCTCGACGGTATCGCAGGGCCGCGCGGCAACTACTGGATGGCACCGACCATCTACGGCAACCCGAAATTCGGAAACGGTATCCTTCGCAACCGCGCCTATATCGGCGAGCTGGTGGTGGGCCGGACGGTGAGCGTGGAGAACCCACGAACGCGTAAGGTCAGCTATCGGCCGCTCGCGAAGGAAGAATGGCGGACGAAGCAGGTTCCGGAGCTGCGGATCGTCGAGCAAGAGGTGTGGGATGCCGTCCAGGCGGAAATCGCGCGGCGCTCGATCGGCCCGGCGCACGCCCAGCGACGGCCAAGACATTGGCTTTCAGGGCTGGGCGTCTGCAGCGAATGCAGTTCACCCTATACACGCGCGGGCCGCGACCAATGGTCCTGCGCCAAGCGCAGCAAGGGCGGTGCCTGCACCAACGGGCACACGGTCGAGACGAAGCGCTACATGGCGGCGCTGCTGGATGCACTGACCAACGACCTGATGCACCCCGATGCTTTCGACGAATATGAGGCGGAGTATCGCGAAGCACGAAAGGAGCGGCTGTCGTCGCAGCGCCGCGAACAGTTGAAGCTGGAGCGGAAGCGCGGCGAGATCACACGCAAGATCGAGCGGCTTGCCGACGCGATCGCGAACGGCGCCGGCGATGTGTCAGAGATCGTGGCGCTGCTGGCCACGCTGCGGACCGAGCGAGCCGATATCGAACGCCAGCTCGACCAGATCGAAGCCGTCGAGCTGATCCCGCTCTTGCCGGGCGTGCGCGAGAAATATCGCCGCGAGATGGCGGCGCTGGAGGAAGCGCTCGCCTCACCGGAAGCGAGCCTTGAGGCCGTCCCCCGATTCCGCGCGCTAATCCACCGCGTTGTGCTGTCACCCAACCCAGCCGGGCGCGGCGCCCTGATCACGGTCGAGCCGCGCATAGACGAAGCCCTCCGCCTCGCCACCGGCGAAGCGCCACCGCAAGCGCTGCGGCGGAAGGCAGGATAATAAATAGTTCCCGTTCCTGACCTACGGCTATCTCGGGCCCGGCTATTGGAGCGATTATTACGAATATGACGGATGGTCGGCCGAAGGGTTGCCCGGATCGAATGCGGGACTGCGCTTCGTCGAACGCGCCCGGCTCGATCCCGGCAAGCTGATGCTCTATCGCATGCGGCGCGACGTCCACGTGCAGCTGCCGCCCGACAGCTTCTCGGTCTCGCTCAACATTCTCGGCCAGCATCCCAGCCATCCGTGGATAGACCAGTATCGCTTCGACATCACGCGCGGCACGATCGCCGAGGGCCTGACGACCGCGCCCGCCGAAGCGCTGGTCACGCTCGCCGCCCATCTCGGCGGAGACAACGGACTGGAGCTGGTGGAGCATCTGGTGCGCCGTCATCCACACCCGCGCATGCGCCAGACGGCGGTGCAGGCGATGGCCTCCGCCCGTGGTGAATCGCATGCAATGCTTCGCCTGCTGGAATTTGCCGTGGACGACGATGTGGAATCCGTACGCGTTCCGGCGCGGCGCAAGCTTGAAATCTTGTCCGCAGGCCCATCCGAACTGGATCATTCTCCGGCAGACTCATGACCGGTCCGACCTAGATATCTGGAACGTGGAGCAAAAGATTCTCTCCGAAATAGACATACCGCTGCTGGACCACGCGATCGCGCAGCGCGGCTATGCGCTCGTGCTGGGGAAGCCGCCCGCCGCTCCGGGCCGCGACGTCGCGGCGGTGCTACGTGCCTGGGGACCGGGCATCCGTATCCGCAGCACACGGGTGCCCGAGATCGCGGTCGCCGGCTGCCCCGCATGGCTCGCCGCCGCGCTGGATGCGGGGGCGGCGGACGCGGTCTCGCATCCCGTCGATCCCTTCGAGCTGGCCGCGCGAGTCGACGTGCGGGTGCGTAACCACATGCCGGGCGAAACCCGGATCGGCGAGCTGACCATCAACCGCATCCGCCGCGACGTCGCGCGCGCCGGACGCCACATCCCGCTCGTCGCGCGCGAGTTCGCCCTGTTGCTCTATCTTGCCGACCGCCATGGCGAATTCGTCTCGCGCAGCGAATTGCTCGAGCAGGTCTGGGGCTTGCGCTTCGATCCCGGAACCAATGTCGTCGCCGTCCACATCTCCAAGCTGCGCGCCAAGATCGACCGCGATTTCGCGAGCCCGATGATCCGCAGCACCAAGGGACTCGGCTATCGCCTCGACGCGGTTTAGCGTGTGCGCAGACCAGTGCGGGAGGATTGTCATGACCGAGCAACGCGTTTCGATCGAGTTCGCCGATGGGGTCGCCGATGTACGCCTGACCCGTGCCGACAAGATGAACGCGCTCGACTCAGCGATGTTCGCAGCGCTCGCGGATACGATCGATCGCCTGGGCAGCACGACGGGCGTGCGCGCGGTGGTGCTGTCGGGCGAAGGGCGTGCCTTTTGCGCGGGGCTCGACATGGCGAGCATGGCCGGCGGCGGGTCGGGCCTCGATCTCGGCGCCCGGACCTTCGGCGACACCAATCTGTTCCAGCAGGTGGCATGGGGCTGGCGCACGCTGCCGGTGCCGGTGATCGCGGCGGTGCACGGCGTGGCGTTCGGCGGCGGGCTGCAGATCCTGTCGGGCGCCGACATCTGCATTGCCGATCCCGCGACGCGCCTGTCGATCATGGAGATGAAATGGGGGATCGTGCCCGACATGGCGGGCTTCGCGCTGTGGCGGACGCGGGTGCGCGACGACGTGCTGCGCGAGCTTACCTACACCGCGCGCGAGTTCTCCGCCGAAGAGGCCCTGGCGCTGGGCTTCGTGTCGCGCCTGTCGCGGGATCCCCATGGCGACGCGCTCGTGCTCGCGCGCGCGATCGCGGGGCGCAATCCCGAGGCGATCCGCGCGGCCAAGCGGCTGGCCAATTTGGCAGCGGAGGACGGCGCGGCCGGAATTCTCGCCGCCGAAAGCGCGGAGCAGGCGAAGCTGCTCCGCTCGCCGAACCAGATCGAAGCGGTCATGGCGAATATGCAGAAACGGTCGCCTGCCTTTACCGACTGAATCTTCCAATCGCACGGCGCCTCCGTTAACAGTATGGCATACCAAAAACACGAAAGAGAGGTTGCCAATGCGCGAGGCCGCGATCGTTTCCACCGCCCGGACCGGTATCGGCAAGGCGTATCGCGGCTATTTCAACGCCACCGAGGCGCCAGTGCTCGCGGCCCATGTGATGAATGCAGCCATCGAGCGTGCCGCAATCGATCCGGCGCGGATCGACGACATCTTTTGGGGCGTGGGAAATCAGTGGGGCACGCAGGGCAGCAACGCCGGGCGGATGGCGGTATTCGCCGCCGGACTGCCTGAGAGCGTTCCGGCCTTCACGTTGGACCGCAAGTGCGGATCGGGATTGACCGCGCTGGCGCTGGCGGCGCGATCGATCATCGCCGGGGACATCGACGTCGCGCTCGCGGGCGGCATGGAGTCGATCAGCTTCACCGTGACCAAGGACGCGCCGCGCTTCCCCAACCAGTCGGTGCTGACGAACACGCCGCATGCCTATATGCCGATGATCGAGACCGCGGAGATCGTCGCCGAGCGCTATGGCGTCACCCGCGCCGCCCAGGACGAATATGCCGCGATGAGCCAGCAGCGCGCCGCGGCGGGTCTTGCGAACGGCGCCTTCGACGAGGAGATCGTGCCCGTAACGGTCGAGAAGGCGATCTTCGACAAAGAAGGCAACCGCACCGGCAGCGAAACCGTGACGGTCACGCAGGACGAGGGCATCCGCCCCGGCACCACCGTCGAGGCGCTCGCGGGCCTCAGGCCCGTGTGGAAGGACGGGCAGGTCATCAAGGAAGGCCGGCACATCACCGCGGGCAATGCCAGCCAGCTGTCCGACGGCGCAGCCGCGCAGATCGTGATGGACCGCGCGACCGCACAAGCCGAGGGCAAGGAGATCCTCGGGATCTATCGCGGCTTCCAGGCCGCGGGCTGCGGCCCGGACGAGATGGGTATCGGCCCAGTGTTCGCGATCCCCAAATTGCTCGACCGAGCGGGTCTCAAGGTCGCCGATATCGGGCTCTGGGAGTTGAACGAAGCGTTCGCGAGCCAATGCCTTTATTGCCGCGACACGCTCGGCATCGATCCGGCAAAATACAACGTCAACGGCGGCGCGATCGCGATCGGCCATCCGTTCGGGATGACCGGATCGCGGCTGGTGGGCCATGCGCTGATCGAGGGGCGCAGGCGCGGCGTGCGCTGGGTGGTCGTCTCGATGTGCACCGCGGGCGGCATGGGCGCGGCGGGCCTTTTCGAGCTTGTCTGAGCCGTTCGACAGCCGCGCGCCGGAACGCTAGAGGCGGCACATGCTTCGTCTCGGCACTCGCGGATCGCCGCTCGCGCTCGTTCAGGCCAATCTTGTTCGCGACGCCCTGCTCGCCGCACATGGCTGGGCGCCAGGCGCCATCGAGATCGTGCCGATCCGCACCACCGGCGACAAGGTGCAGGACCGCCCGCTCGCCGAGATCGGCGGCAAGGCGCTGTGGACCAAGGAGCTCGACCGCGCGCTGCTCGCCGGGGAGATCGACTTCGCGGTGCATTCGATGAAGGATGTCGAGACGATTCGGCCCGCGAGCATCGCCATCGCCGCGATGCTGCCGCGCGAGGACGTGCGCGACCGGCTGATCGGCGCGGACTCGATCGAAGCGCTGTCGCACGGCGCGCGGATCGGCACCAGCTCGCCGCGCCGAGCCGCGCAGATGCGCCGCATCCGCCCCGACCTCGCCATCGTGCCGTTACGCGGAAATGTCGACACGCGGCTCGCCAAGGTCCGCGCGGGCGAGGCCGATGCCACCCTGCTCGCCGCCGCCGGCCTCGAGCGGCTGGGGCGGCCCGACATCGGGGCGCCGATCCCGCTCGATCAGCTTCTGCCCGCCCCCTCGCAGGGGGCGGTCGGGATCGAGGTTCGCGCGGGAAACGTGGCGATCGTGAGCCAGATCGCCGCCATCGGCGACCGGACGACCGAGCGCTGCGTCCTGGCCGAACGCGCGCTGCTCGCGGCGCTGGGCGCCGATTGCCACTCTGCCGTGGCGGCGCTGGCGACGCCGGAAGGTGATGGCTTGCGCATGCGGGCCGAGGTCCTGAGCGGGGATGGCGCCGAGCATGTCCGCATCGACCGGCCCGGCCTCGCTGGAACGCCGCAGGAAACGGCGGCGATCGCCGGCGAATTGCTCGCCGCAGCGTCGCCGGCGCTTCGGGCGATGTTCGGGCATTGAGCCGCCCGCTCGCGATCCTTCGCCCCGAACCGGGCAATGCGGCGACTGTCGTCCGGGTGCGAAAGGCCGGCCTTCTTCCGATCCCGGTGCCGCTGTTCGAAGTGAGACCGCTCGACTGGATGCCGCCCGATTCCGCCCGGTTCGACGGGCTGCTGCTCACCAGCGCCAATGCGGTGCGCCATGGCGGGGCGGGGCTGCTCGACCTGCGCTGCCTGCCGGTGCTCGCAGTGGGTGCAGCCACCGCCGAGGCAGCGCGCGCGACCGGCTTCGTGGTGGCGCGGACAGGAACCAGCGACCTGAGGGATCTGCTGCACGATGCGACGAGGTTCCGGCGCTTGTTGTGGCTCGCCGGACGGGACCGCACCGTGACCGATCACCCGGCATTGGCCGCGACGATCCCAGTCTACGGCAGCGATCCGCTCCTGCTCGCCGAGACGGATGCGGCAGCGCTGCGGGGCAGCGTGGCGCTGATCCACTCGGCGCGTGCAGGCGAGCAGCTGGCGCACCAACTTGACCGCCACGGCATCGCGCGCGCCGAATTGCGGATCGCCGCGATCAGCACCGGGGCGGCGGAGGCGGCAGGCCCAGGCTGGGACGCCGTCGCCATCGCGGCGGCGCCCGACGACGATGCCTTGATCGCCGCGGCGCACCCGCTCGCGATTGACCCCTGACCGCTTCGGGAGAATAAGCGAACGCCATGACCTCCGACACGCAGACCGAGATGCCGACCTCCGGTCCGCCCCGCAGCAACACGCTGACCGTGGCGCTGGTCGCCGCGCTGATCGCCTTCCTCGCCGGGCTCGCGGTGATGGCGGCGGTGTTCCGCTTCGGCGGATGGTGGAGCGCGGCCCCCGCGCCGACCGAATTCCAGCCTCCCGCCGCGGCTGCGCCCGCGCCTCGCGCCGGCACCGACGTCGCGACGCTCGCCGCGCGCGAGCAGGCGCTTGCCGCGCGGCTCGATGCGCTCGACGCTCGGCTGCAGGCGAGCGACGCCGACGCGCGCAACGCCGCGGGCAGTGCCGGCAAGGCCGAGGCGCTGATGCTCGTCCTGTCGGCGCGCCGCGCGCTCGATCGCGGTCAGCCGCTCGGCTATATCGAGGGCGAGCTGCGCCGCCGCTTCAACGCCAGCGATCCGCAGGCGGTGGCGACCGTGGTCCGCGCCGCGAGCGAACCGGTGACGCTGGAGGATCTGCGGTTCGCGCTCGACCAGATCGCCCCGCGCCTCTCCTCCGCCGCGCCCGGCGACGGCTGGTGGGAGCGGCTGCAGCGCGAATTTTCGACGCTGGTGATCATCCGCAAGGACAATGCGCCGAGCCCGCACCCCCGCGAGCGGCTGACCCGCGCCAAGCGCATGCTGGGACAGGGCCATGTCGAGGCCGCGCTGGCCGAGGTCGCGCGGCTGCCCGGCGCACAGGGCGCCGAAAGCTGGATGGCGGCGGCGGGTCGCTATATCGAGGCACGCCGCGCGCTGGCGGTGCTGGAAGCCGCGGCGATGCAGGGGCAGGCCCAGCCGGCCGCCGCCAACCCGGCCTCGGCGCCCGCCACCACGCCGCAATAATTGATTCTGGGAGAGAGAAAGATGGCCGCCATGGGCCGATTCGACTGGCAGGACCCGTTTGCGCTCGACGCGCAGCTGACCGACGAGGAGCGCATGGTGCGCGATGCGGCGCGCGCCTATGCGCAGGAGCGGCTGCTGCCGCGTGTCACCTCCGCATTCCTCGAGGAGCGATTCGACCGCGAGATCATGTCGGAGATGGGCCAGCTCGGCCTGCTCGGCCCGACCATCCCGGAGACCTATGGCGGCGCGGGGCTCGGCTATGTCGCCTATGGCTTGGTCGCACGCGAGGTCGAGATGGTGGATTCGGGCTATCGCTCGGCGATGAGCGTGCAGTCGAGCCTCGTGATGCACCCGATCAACGCCTATGGCACCGAAGAACAGAAGCGGAAGTATCTGCCCAGGCTGGCGACGGGCGAATGGGTCGGCTGCTTCGGCCTGACCGAACCCGATGCCGGCTCCGACCCCGGATCGATGCGCACCCGCGCCGCGAAGATCGATGGCGGCTATCGCCTCACCGGCTCCAAGATGTGGATCACCAACTCGCCGATCGCCGACGTCTTCGTCGTGTGGGCGAAGAGCGGGGCGCATGGCGGCGGGATCAAGGGGTTCGTGCTCGAAAAGGGCATGAAGGGCCTGTCGGCGCCCAAGATCGAGGGCAAGCTGAGCTTGCGTGCCTCGATCACCGGCGAGATCGTGATGGACGGGGTCGAAGTCGGCGAGGACGCGCTGCTGCCCGAGGTGCAAGGGCTCAAGGGACCGTTCGGCTGCCTCAACCGCGCGCGCTACGGCATCGCCTGGGGCAGCATGGGCGCGGCCGAGGCGTGCTTCCATGCCGCGCGGCAATATACGCTCGACCGCGCGCAGTTCGGCCGACCGCTCGCCGCGACCCAGCTGGTTCAGCTCAAGCTCGCCAACATGGAGACCGAGATCGCGCTCGGGCTGCAGGCCGCGCTCAGGGCGGGGCGCATGTTCGACGAGGGCATGCTCGCGCCGGAAGCCATCTCGATCATCAAGCGCAACAATTGCGGCAAGGCGCTCGACATCGCCCGCATCGCCCGCGACATGCATGGCGGCAACGGCATCTCGGCCGAATTCCATGTGATGCGCCACGCGATCAACCTCGAGACGGTCAATACCTATGAGGGCACCCACGACGTGCACGGGCTGATCCTCGGCCGGGCGATCACCGGCATCGCGGCGTTCTGATGGAGCTCGATCGGCAGCCCACGCTGGAAGGCGAGCTGGTCACGATCCGGCCGCTGCGCCCGGATGATTGGGACGCGCTGTTCGCGGTCGCCTCCGACCCGCTGATCTGGGAGATTCACCCGGCGCACGACCGCTGGCAGGAGCCGGTGTTCCGCAAGTTCTTCGACCATGCGATCGCCTGCGGCGGCGGCCTCGCGATCCTCGACAAGGCGACCGGCGCGATTATCGGATCGAGCCGCTACGACGTCCATGTCCCCGATCAGGACGAGATCGAGATCGGCTGGACCTTCATCGCGCGCGCTTATTGGGGCGGAATCTACAACCGCGAGATCAAGCGGCTGATGCTCGATCATATCCACCGCTACGTCGGCACGGTGGTATTCATCGTCGGACAGGACAATCTGCGCTCGCGCGGAGCGATGGAGAAGATCGGCGGCGAGCTGATCGAGGGGCGGCATCATCGCGGCGACGGCACCGTCTTCGCCGATCATGTCGTGTACGCGATCCGGCGGCCGTGAAACCGCTCGCGGGCATCAAGGTCGTCGAGCTTGCCCGCATCCTTGCCGGGCCGTGGTGCGGGCAGCTGCTCGCCGATCTCGGCGCCGAGGTGGTCAAGGTCGAGCGGCCGGGGGCGGGGGACGACACGCGGCACTGGGGGCCGCCCTTCCTGCACGACGCCGAGGGCAATGACCGCGACGCTGCCTATTACCATGCGGCCAACCGGGGCAAGGCCGCGCGCTTCATCGACATCGCGACGCCCGAGGGGCAGGCACAGGTGCGTGCGCTGGTCGCCGAGGCCGATATCGTGATCGAGAACTACAAGGTCGGCGGGCTCGCCAAATACGGGCTCGACCATGCGAGCTTGCTCGATGTGAACCCGCGGCTGATCACCTGCTCGATCACCGGCTTCGGCCAGAGCGGCCCCTATGCGCATCGCGCCGGCTATGACTTCATCATCCAGGGGATGGGCGGGATCATGTCGCTGACGGGCGAGCCCGACGGCCCGCCGCAAAAGGCGGGGATCGCCTATGCCGACATCTTCACCGGCGTCTATTCGGCAGTGGCAATCCTGGCCGCGCTGCGGCGGCGCGACGCGACGGGCGAAGGTGCGCAGATCGACATGGCGCTGCTCGACACCCAGGTCGCGGTGCTCGCCAACCAGGCGCTCAACTGGTTGGCATCGGGCAAGGTACCGCACCGCATGGGCAACGGCCACGCCAACCTCGCCCCTTATCAAGCGTTCACCGCGAGCGACGGTGATCTGATCATCGCGGTCGGCAATGACGGGCAGTTCGCCAAGCTCTGCAAGATACTGGGGCTGGATCTCGCCGGCGACCCCGATTTCGCCACCAACCCAGCGCGGGTGCGCAACCGCGCCCGGCTGATCGCACCGATCCAGGCAGCGGTGGCGGGCTGGACCAAACAAGCGCTGTCCAACGCGCTCGAAGCCGAGGGTGTGCCCGCCGGGCCGATCAACGACGTCGCCGAGGTGTTCGCCGACCCGCAGGTCATGGCGCGCGGCATGCGGATCGCGGCGGGCGGACTGCCGGGCGTCGCCAGCCCGATCGTGATCGACGGCGAGCGCATGGTCTCGGACCTGCCGAGCCCGGCGCGGCCGTCCTGAAGCCATAACGAATCCGCGATCTACCCGGCCAGCGCCGGCTGATGTTCGACGGCGGGCGCTGGCCGTTCCCTCGCGCGGCAGGCAAATGTCCTGCCCAAGGCCGGAGCCGAGTAGAGATCGCGCGGAAAGTCCCAAAAGTCACACTGCCACGCGCGCGAGGCCGGGTTTTCGCCATGTCAAAGAGCAGCGTTCAGGCTGCCGCCCGGATTCCAACATTGCAATCATCAGCGCGTGCGTTCGATCAGCGCCTGTGCCGCCGCGGGTGCGCGGACCTTGCCGCCGTGGATGAAGAAGACAAAGGTCTCGCGCGGCGTGCTTGGCGGGGCCTCTCGCTCGACATAGGGCAGGCCCTCGGGGCGACCGCCCGAAGCCCATAGCTTCGCGGCATCGGCCCAGCGATCGATCTCCCCTTCGGGATAGCAGAGCGGATTCGCGTCCTCACCCCGCTCGAGCCGGACATAGACGAAGTCGCCGGTGATGTCGGCGAGTCCAGGATATTCGGGCGAATCGGCGAAGACGATCGCGGCGCCGGCGTCGCGGCACATCGCGGCGAACTCGGGCACGTGGAAGCTGTCGTGCCGCACCTGGATCGCGTGACGCAGCCTGACGCCCTCATGGCTCGTCGGGAGCAGCTTGAGGAACGCGCCGAAATCGTCCGGGTCGAACTTCTTGGTGGCCATGAACTGCCACAGGATCGGGCCGAGCTTGTCGCCGAGCTCGACGATCCCCTGTCCCACGAACTTGGCCACCGATTCGCCGGCGTCCGCGAGCACTTTCCGGTTGGTGCAGAAGCGCGACGCCTTGACCGTGAAGACGAAACCGTCGGGCACGGTCGTCGCCCAGCCGGCAAAGGTCGCGGGCTTGAAGCCGGAATAATAGGTGCCGTTGATCTCGATCGCGGTCAGCTGGCGGCTGGCGTACTCCAGCTCCTTCTTCTGGCTGAGCCCTTCGGGATAGAAGGTCCCGCGCCACGGCTCGAAGGTCCAGCCGCCGATGCCGATTCGAATGGGTGCCCGAGTCTGCTTGCTTGCCATGCGGTCGAGACTAGCCCGGCCGCGCGGCAAAACGCATCACGAAATGCGCGTCCAAACCTGCTGCTTGCAGATCAGGCCGGCGAGCACGCAGCCCTTGCCGATCATCGAATCGCCCTTGATCTGCATATGGCCCGAGAAGGTGCGGTTGAGATCGGGCACGAACACGCGGCCCTTGTACTGGCCGGGTCCTACCCTGCGGAAGTCCCGGAACAGGTTCGCGCCGACGAGTTTCTCGGTGCCGCCGCGGCGCGCATCGGCCTTGGCCTTGTCGCTCGCCCAGGTGACGATGCCGCACATCCGGTCCTGACCGCACGGGGTGAGGCGGATGCGCACGGTGTCGCGGGGGTTGCGCCACTCGCTCGCGACCGGCAGCGCGCCGCCGCCGCCCGCGCCCGCCTGGGCAGCGATCGGGGTAGCGACCATCATCGCGCCGGCCAGCGCGGCCATCCAGCGAAGCGGGCGCGAAGTGCGCCGCACCTGTGCCTTGCCCTGCATGGTTGAACTCTTTCCTTCCGTTCCATCGCCGGACAGCCCGGCAACCGGTCGATACGCGACCGGCACGTCCCTATTGCCGGGCAGATAGGAAGACGTTCGGGCACGAAAAGGGCCGGAAGGGGGCAATTTTCGAAACGGAGGGTTCAGAAATAGGGCAGCGACACGGCTCGTGCCGCGAACGGCCGACCCTTATCATCGAGGATTGATTTCCGGCGGCCGCGACTGCGGCCTGGAGCGGGCGAAGGGATTCGAACCCTCGACCCCAACCTTGGCAAGGTTGTGCTCTACCCCTGAGCTACGCCCGCTCTCTGGCGCCTTGGTGCCCACTCGCTATGGAGGGGGCGGGGCAAGGTGGCGGCCTCTAGCAGCGGGTTTCGGGGTCCGCAAGTCCCGAATCGTCGGACGCGAAAAGGGTTGGCCAGCGCGGCGCCAGCGCCCACATAGGGCGCCGGTTTTTCGTACAAGGGATTCGCCGTGGCCACGCTGGGACTTTCCGCCGCCGAAAAGGACGCCGTCGACGCGTTCCGCCGGGACATCGTCGAGCCGTCGATGACCAAGCTCGTCATCCTCGACTTCTGGGCCGAGTGGTGCGGGCCGTGCAAGACGCTCGCGCCCATATTGGAGAAGGTCGCCGCCGATTATGCCGACAAGGGCGTGATGCTCGCCAAGATCGACGTCGACGCGAACCAGTTCATCGCCGGACAGTTCCAGGTCCGCTCGATCCCGACCGTCTATGCGATGTTCCAGGGCCAGCTCGTCGCCGACCTGACCAATGCCCGCACCGAGACCCAGCTGCGCGCCAATCTCGACCAGATCCTGCGCCAGATCCCGGTCGAGAGCGACGCCGCGGCGCAGGCAGCCGAGCTCGAGCCGCTGCTGGCGATGGGCGAGGAGGTGCTGGCGGGCGGCGAGCATGAGCGCGCACTTATCATCTTCGACCAGATCGCCGAGATGGCGCCCGAGCATCCGATGGTCGCCGCCGGCCGTGCCCGGGCGCTGACCGCGCTCGGCCGGCTAGACGAGGCCGGGGCGGCGCTCGACGTGCTGCCCGACGAAGCCGCCAAGACCCCCGAGGTCGAGCGCGCACGCGCCGCGCTGGCGCTGGCCAGGGAAGCCCCGGCCGACGACGAGCTCGCCGCGATCCGCGAGCGCGCCGCCGCCAATCCGCAGGACATGGACGCGCGCTACGAACTCGCCGGGGCGCAAATGGCGGCGAACGACCGCGAGGGCGCGGCGGAGACGCTGCTGGCGATGATCGCCGAGGACAGGGCATGGAATGACGGCGCGGCGCGCGCGCGCCTGCTCAAGCTGTTCGAGGCGGTCGGGCTCGAGGACCCGTGGGTCTCGGCGCAGCGCCGCAAGCTCTCCGCCATCCTGTTCGGGTGACCGGCTTGGGAACGGTCGGGCGCCTCTCGATCTTCCCGCTGGCGGGGGCGCTGCTGTTTCCCCGGATGCAGCTGCCGCTGCACATCTTCGAGCCGCGCTATCGCGCCATGGTGACCGACGCGCTCGCCCGTGACCGGCGGATCGGGATGATCCAGCCGCGGCCCGGGTTTCGCGAGGGGCCGGGCGAGCCGGTGCCGCTGTTCGAGATCGGCTGTGTTGGCCGGATCGCCGAGGTGGAAGCGCTCGACGACGGGCGGTTCGACATCGTGCTGGAAGGGCTGGCGCGCTTCCGCATCGTCCGCGAGCTGGAGGTGACGACGCTGTTCCGCCAGATCGAGGCCGAGCTGATCGCCGATCCCGAGGACGAGGTGCTGGCGCTGGGCGAGCGCGCGGCGCTCGAGCTCGAATCGCGGCGCTTCGCCGATGCGCAGGGCTATGCGGTGGACTGGAACGCAGTCTCGCGGCTCGACGATGAGGCGCTGGTCAACGGCATCGCCCAGATCGCGCCGTTCGACTCGGCGGCCAAGCAGGCGCTGCTCGAAGCGGGCAGCCTGCGCGAACGCGCCGAGCTGACGGTCCAGCTGATGCAGTTCTTCGGCCGCCACGACAGCGACGAGGGGACGCTGCAATAGTCAGCGGCGATAGGTGCCGCTGAACGTCACGTTCATGCCGCCGCAGCGATTATTGTCCTCGACCAGCAGATAGGGGCCGATGAGCCGCATATCGACCCGGCACAGGTTGGGATCGTCGTTCTGGCTGTAGGTCATGCGATCGCCGCGCGGCGCGAGGTCGCTTTCGAAATCGCCCACATTGACCCCGCCGCGGGCGACCCGCTCGGGATCGTGCCCGCCCCAGGTCGCGGTGCCGGTGGCGTGAAGATGACCCGGTCGCTTGCCGGGCGTGATCGCGATGCTCGCATCCTCGAACTTCCAGTCGCCGGTCCAGCCCGCCGGCGAGGGCGGAGGCGGTGCGACGCGGCGCAGCGCGGCGGTCTCGATCCACCCGCGCGTCGCCTTGCCGCTCGGCGAGACGAAGATGACGAAGGTGAACGCGCCCACGCTGCGGTCCGCGACGAGCTTGTCGCCCGCGACGACATAGGCCTTGCCCGGCCGCGCGCGCAGCGTCGCCCGTTCACGGAAATGGCGGCGGGCGCCGGGCCGCACCTCGACGAGCCAGGCATTTTCGGAGAGCATCTGCGGAACGGCCGGAGCGAGCAACAATCCAAGCAGCATCGACATCGGCTTCCCCCTTCGAACCCTACGCCATTTCCCCGTGCAGCAGCCTGGGCGTCGCGCCCGATTCGCCGCGCGCCTCGGCCATGAACCAGTCCTTGAGCGCGGGGAGCTTGTCGACCGCCGACAGGCCGAAGCGGCGCGCGGCATGCGCGGTCCTGCCCGGAATCCCGAACAGATGGGTCAGCGCATCGGTGGCGACGCTGACCATGAAGGTGTCGAGGCTGCGCCAGCGCTCGTAGCGTGCGAGCAGCTGCGGGTCGCCGAGGTCGAGGCCGAGGCGCTTGCCCTCGACCAGCACCTCGACCAGCGCCGCGACGTCGCGGAAGCCGACATTGACCCCCTGTCCCGCGATCGGGTGGATGCCGTGCGCGGCGTCGCCGACCAGGGCGAGCCGCTCGGCGGTGATCCTGGCCGCATGGTGGAAGCCGAGCGGGTGGCTGAAGCGGGGCCCGAGCGGGCCGAGCTTGCCGAGGAAGCCGCCCATCTTCTTCTCCGCCTCGGCGAGGAAGCCGCGCTCGGAGAGCTTCATCATCCCCGCTTCCTCGTGCCGCTTGACCGACCACACGATCGCCGAGCGGTGCCCGCGATCGTCGTCGACCAAGGGCAGGATCGCGAACGGGCCCTGCGGGTAGAAGATCTCGAACGCAACGTTCTCGTGGCTGTGCTCGTGGTGGAGCGAGGTGACGATCGCCGAATGGTCGTAGGTCCAGCGCGCGACGTTGAGATGGGCGGCGTCCCGGGTCGGCGAGTTGCGCCCCTCGGCACCGATCAGCAGGCGCGCCCTGACCGTCTCGCCGGTGCCGAGCGCCGCCGATACGCCATGGGCATCCCGTTCGACCGCAAGCGCGCGCGTCTGCATGCGGACGTCGGCGAGCGGCGCCTCGCCGGCCGCAGCCATCAGCGCCGCGCGCAAATGGCGGTTCTCGAACATCGTGCCAAGCGCGCCTTCCCCCTCCCGGGGATCGAAATCAAGCTTGCCCGGCTCGAGCCCGTCGCTCACCCGGATACTCTGGATCGGGCAGCCCTTGCCCGCGAGCCGGTCGGTCACGCCGATCGCCGTCAGCATCCGCATCGGCGCGGCGGCGATCGCCGAGGCGCGGCCGTCATGCGCTGCGTCGAGAATCACCTGCGGATCCGCTGGATCGACGACGATGCTGGAGATGCCGTGCCGGTCGAGCGCGACCGCGAGCGCGCTCCCCACTAGTCCGCCGCCGAGGATGAGAAGGTCTGCCTGGCTCATATGATCCTTGTTCGACTGCGCCGAAGCGGCACCGGCCCGCTCCCCGCCCGGCCACCCATAGGATGCTGCCGCGGGGTGGCCGGGTGGAGGAACAGGCTGGTGCTGCGCTTCAAACTCGCGTTACTCCAGCCGCTGCCTTGACGCCAGAGTCCGCAGGGTGGATGATTCCGGCGAAGCGGGAACTTCGAGACATTTTCAGGGGCCGATGATGGCGAGCCGGGTGCAGCCGATGCTGTGGCGTGACACGATGAAGGCGGGGGCGAAACGCAGCGGCGCGCTGATCGGCGCGATCGCGCTCTATGCCTTCACCCTGGCCACGGTGCTGGCGATCGGGACCTATACCGGCGGCGATCCGTCGCTGAACACCGCGGCAGGCGGCCCCGTGAAGAACCTGCTCGGCCTGCCCGGCGCCTGGCTTGCCGACCTGCTGCTGGCGACAGGCGGGCCGTTCGTCGTGCTGCTCGTCCCGGTTGGCCTGATCGTCGCGACGCGGCTGTGGAAGGGGAATCCGGTCGGCGCCTGGGGACGGATGCTGGTCGGCGCGACCGCCGGTGTCGCGCTGATCGGAACGGCGCTGGCGTTCGTTTCCAGCCGCCCGGCGCTCGAATTCGACCTTCCCGGCAGCTGGGGCGGGATCGTCGGCCTCTCGATCGCCAACCTGTTCCGCTGGGGCCTTGGCCTTGCCGGCGATCCGGCGGTGACGCTGTGGGGCGGGCGCGTGCTCGGCCTGGTCGCGGGGATCGCGGGCGTGGTGATCTGGGCGCGCAGCGTGCAGCTCGAGGTGCCGCAGCTGCGCCTGCCGCGGCGCGAGCGGACCGGTGCCGACGAGGCGGGCGGGGACATCGACGATGCCGCCGACCTGTTCACGCCCGCCGCCACGCCCAAGCCGCGCAAGATGGCGCTGCCCGATACGCGCCCCGGCCCGGTGATCGCCGATCCCGCGCCGCCGCCGAGCCCGCCCAAGGCCAAGCCGGTGCAGACCAGCCTCGACTTCAAGGGCAGCTACAAGCTGCCCCCGCTCGACCTGCTCAGGGCCGCGCCCAAGAGCGGCAGCGGCGCGGTGGACAAGGCCGCGCTCGAGCGCAACGCGCGGCTGCTCGAGAGCGTGCTCGACGATTTCCACGTGAAGGGCCAGATCGTCGAAGTGCGGCCAGGCCCGGTCGTGACGATGTACGAGCTCGAGCCGGCGAGCGGGATCAAGGCGAGCCGCGTGATCCAGCTCGCCGACGATATCGCGCGCAACATGTCCGCGGTGTCGGCGCGCGTCGCGACGATCCCCGGGCGCAGCGTGATCGGGATCGAGCTGCCCAACGCCAAGCGCGAGATGGTGAGCCTGCACGAGCTGATCGGCAGCGACAGCTTCGAGGACATGGGCGCGCAGCTGCCGATCGTGCTCGGCAAGAACATCGCCGGCGATCCGGTGATCGCGGACCTCGCGCCGATGCCGCACCTGCTGGTCGCGGGCACCACCGGATCGGGCAAGTCGGTCGGGCTCAACTGCATGATCCTGTCGCTGCTCTACCGGCTGACGCCGGACCAGTGCCGCATGATCATGATCGATCCGAAGATGCTGGAACTCAGCATGTACAAGGATATCCCGCATCTGCTGGCGGACGTGGTGACCGATCCGCCCAAGGCGGTACGCGCGCTCAAATGGGCGGTCGAGCAGATGGAGGAGCGCTACCGGATGATGGCCTCGGTCAACGTCCGCTCGCTGGGCTCGTTCAACGACAAGGTGCGCCAGGCGCTCGCCAAGGGGCAGAAGCTCGGGCGCAAGGTGCAGGTCGGCTACGACCCCGAGACGCGCCAGCCGATGTACGAGGAGGAGACGCTCGACCTCACCCCGCTGCCGCAGATCGTGATCGTGGTCGACGAGCTCGCCGACCTGATGATGACCGCGGGCAAGGAGGTCGAATTCCTGATCCAGCGGCTGGCGCAGAAGGCGCGCGCCGCCGGCATCCACCTGATCATGGCGACCCAGCGCCCCTCGGTCGACGTCATCACCGGCGTGATCAAGGCCAATTTGCCGACGCGCATCTCCTTCCACGTCACCAGCAAGATCGATTCGCGCACCATCCTGGGCGAGCAGGGCGCCGAGCAGCTGCTGGGCAAGGGCGACATGCTCTACATGCCCGGCGGCAAGCAGATCGCGCGCGTCCACGGGCCGTTCGTCAGCGACGAGGAAGTGCAGGCGGTCGCCGACCACTGGCGTGCGCAGGGCGCGCCCGATTACATCACCGCCGTCACCGAGGAGCCGGAGGGCGAGGAATTCGCCCTCGACGGCGCGCCGACCGGCGACGATTCGCCCGAGGAGCAGCTCTATCGCCGCGCGGTGCAGCTCGTCGCGGAGAGCCAGAAGGCCTCGACCTCGTGGCTCCAGCGCCAGCTGCGCGTCGGGTACAACAGCGCCGCGCGCCTCATCGAGCGGATGGAGAAGGACGGGCTCGTCTCGCGGCCCGACCATGTCGGGCGGCGCGAAGTGCTGATGGACCAGGACGGGCGGCCGCTCTGACGGCCGGGCCGGGTCCGGTATCCGGCGGCATCCGGATGCGCCGGTTGGCGAAATTGACGGAATCAGCCTGTTTTCCGGCGAATGCGGCGGCGAGGCGCCGGGTACGCGCCCGCGACGCGGCGCCTGCGCGGCGGCGGCGCGGCAGGTGCGCGGCACCGGCGCGCCGTCGACGCGGCGGCGACGCCGCTGCGGCGCGGCACCCACGCGGCAGGAACGCGCCCGCCATGCGGCGAGCCGGTGCGACAGGGCGAGGAAGGAGACGTCCCGATTGCGCATGGGACCGACCAGATATCGCGAAACGGGGGCTGTAGGAAAATGGTTTGTCGCTCGCCGCGGCTCCGCGTTCTCCGTGAAATGAAGCCGCGGATGCTGTCGCCCCCGCCGGGAAGGGGCACGCCGACCGGTGAGCCGATCTCCGCCTAGTCCTCGAGCTCGATCGTGCCGATCATCCAGTCGTGGAACAGCTTGACCGGGCGCTGCTCGAGCGCGCGGGGACGGCACACGAACCAGTAGGAATAGGGGCTCTTCACCACCGGCTCGAACAGGGTCGCGATGCGCGGGTCGTCGCGCCGGATCACATGCGAATCGAGCATGAAGGCGATGCCCACGCCCTGCGCCGCCGCCTCGAGCAACAGCGATCCCGAATCGAACAGGTCGATCGCCACCGGCTCGATCTGCAGCCCCAGCGCGTCGCGCCAGATCTCGAAGCTGTCGGCCATGTCGCGATGGACCATCACGGTCATGCCGTCGAGCTGCTCGGGCCGGGTGATCGCGTTCGGCCCCTCGACCAGATGCCGCGCCCCGACCAGGCGGATGCGGTTGCGGTCGAGGCGGCGGCCGTAAAGCAGCGTGTCGATGTCGCGCGCGAGCACGATCGCCGCGTCGAGCCCGTCGCCGAGCCGCGACATGCCATGTCCGCCGGTGTCGATGTCGAGATGAAGCTGCGGGTGCATCGCGCGCAACGCGCCGAGATGCGGGAGCAGCCGTTGCGTCGCGAACAAGGCCGGCGTGCCGAGGCGCAGGCGCAGCAGCTCGACCCCGCTGGTCATCCCCTCGATCGCATCGCTCATCGAATCGAGCGCCGGGGCGATCAGCCCGAGCAGCCGCTCGCCCTCGGCATTGAGCTTCATCGCCTGGTGGCGGCGTTCGAACAACTGCTTGCCGATGAAACGCTCCAGCGCCTGGACGCGGCGGCTGAGCGCAGGCGAGGACAGCGCCAATTCCTCCGCGGCGGCCTTGACCGATCCCAGCCTCGCGACCTGGACGAACGCCTCGATGGCGGTGAGGGGCGGCAGCCTGCGCATATGCTTTTTGTGTGGTGCAGCGTTTCCGTTTGCAACTGGTTATCAGGGTGAAAAGCCTGACAACGTTTACATTGGCAGTAAACCGGGAATGTTACAGATTGCAGAATCTGCAATCATCATACGATCTTTTCGCACTTGCACAAAAATACGCCGCACTGCACATAGGGCGTGCCTTTCAGGCATCCTCTCCTAAACCTTTCATGGGCTGGTCCACGGACCGGCCCTTTTTTTTGCCCGAATCGCCGGCGAAACGGTTAGCTCCCTAGCCCATGGGGAACCGCGTGCCTATCTGGCGCGCTCACCCGCAAACGTCCGCAGGGAAGGAGAGCCATGGCCGACATCGAAACCCCGACGCGCAAGGTCCAGGTCGCCAATTCGCGGCCCGAGGACAGCGGCCGCGGCCTCGCCCATCTTCCGCGCTCGCTGATGGGCGAGCTCGGCCTGCAGCAGGGCGACGTGATCGAGATCGTCGGCAAGCGCAACACGCCGGCGCGCGCGGTCTTCCCCTATCCCGAGGACGAGGGGCTCGAGCTGCTGCGCATCGACGGGCTCCAGCGCGCCAATGCCGGGGTGGGATCGGGCGATTACGTCGAGATCCGCCGCGCCGAATCGCGCCCCGCGACGCGCGTCGTGTTCGCCCCGGCGCGCAAGGACCTGCGCCTCGAAGGCTCGGCCAACGCGCTCAAGCGCACCTTCATCGGCCGCCCGCTGTGCCAGGGCGACACCGTCTCGACCGTCGGCCAGCAGCGCGTGGCGGACATGCCGCCCAACGTGCTCCAGCACCTGCGCGCGCCCGCCTATGCGCTGCAGGAGATCCGGCTGACCGTGGTGTCGGCGGCGCCGCGCGGCATCGTCCATATCGACGAGGGCACCGAGATCGAGCTGCGCGCCGATTACGAGGAAGCCAAGGAATTCCGCCGCGCCGACGTCACCTATGACGATATCGGCGGCATGGCCGCGACGATCGACCAGCTGCGCGAGATGGTCGAATTGCCGCTGCGCTATCCCGAGCTGTTCCAGCGCCTCGGCGTCGATCCGCCCAAGGGCGTGCTGCTCCACGGCCCGCCCGGCACCGGCAAGACGCGGCTCGCGCGCGCGGTCGCCAACGAGAGCGACGCGCAATTCTTCCTGATCAACGGGCCCGAGATCATGGGCTCGGCCTATGGCGAGTCCGAAAAGCGCCTGCGCGAGGTGTTCGAGCAAGCGAACCAGAATGCCCCCTCGATCGTGTTCATCGACGAGATCGATTCGATCGCACCCAAGCGCGGGCAGGTGTCGGGCGAGGCGGAGAAGCGTCTGGTCGCGCAGCTGCTGACGCTGATGGACGGGCTCGAGGCGCGCTCCAACGTCGTCGTCATCGCCGCCACCAACCGCCCCGAAGCGGTCGACGAGGCGCTGCGCCGGCCGGGCCGGTTCGACCGCGAGATCGTGGTCGGCGTGCCCGACGAGCGCGGCCGGCGCGAGATCCTGGGCATCCACACCCGCGGCATGCCGCTCGGCGAGAAGGTCGACCTGGCCGAGCTGGCGCGCACCACCTTCGGCTTCGTCGGCGCCGACATCGCGGCGCTCGCCCGCGAGGCGGCGATCGAGGCGGTGCGGCGGATCATGCCCAAGCTCAACCTCGAGGAAAAAACAATTCCTTCCGACGTGCTCGAGACGCTCGCCGTCACACGCGAGGATTTCGTCGAGGCGCTGAAGCGCGTCCAGCCGAGCGCGATGCGCGAGGTGATGGTGCAGAAGCCCAACGTCCATTGGGAGGATGTCGGCGGGCTCGACGACGCGCAGATGCGCCTCAAGGAAGGCGTCGAGCTGCCGATGAAGGATCCCGACGCGTTCCGCCGCCTCGGCATCCGCCCGGCCAAGGGCTTCCTGCTCTATGGTCCGCCCGGCACCGGCAAGACCTTGCTCGCCAAGGCGGTGGCGCGCGAGGCGGAGGCGAACTTCATCGCCACCAAGTCGAGCGACCTGCTCTCCAAATGGTATGGCGAGAGCGAGCAGCAGATCGCCCGCCTGTTCGCCCGCGCGCGGCAGGTGGCGCCATGCGTGATCTTCATCGACGAGCTCGATTCGCTGGTGCCCGCGCGGGGCGCCGGGCTCGGCGAGCCGCAGGTCACCGAACGCGTGGTCAACACCATCCTCGCCGAGATGGACGGGCTCGAGGAGCTGCAGTCGGTGGTGGTGATCGGCGCGACCAACCGGCCCAACCTGATCGATCCCGCGCTGATGCGCCCGGGCCGGCTCGACGAGCTGATCTATGTCGGCGTGCCCGACGCCGACGGGCGCGAGCGGATCCTCAGAATCCAGACGGCCAAGATGCCGCTGGCGGAGGATGTCGACCTCGCGGCGGTCGCGGCGCGGACCGAACGCTTCACGGGCGCCGATCTCGAGGACGTGGTGCGCCGGGCGGGCCTGGTCGCGCTGCGCGAGTCGCGCGACAACGCCAAGGTGACGATGGCGCATTTCGAGGCGGCGCTGGCCGACTCGCGCGCGACCGTCACGCCCGAGATGGAAGCCGAATATGCCCAGCTCGTCGCGCGGATGAAGCAGGATGCGGTGGCGCTGAACCCGATCGGGTTCATCGCGCCGGGGATGCTCCAGGGACGGCGGAAGAGCGAAGGCTGAACCAGCCGTAGAGGACGAGCAAGGCGAGCGCGGCGGCCGCGACCAGATAGGGGAGCGGCCGCCACAGCCCGTAGAAGGCGACGCCGATCGACGGGCCGAGGATGAATGCCGCGCCGTTGATCGAGGTGACCTTGCCCGCCACCGATCCCTGCGCCGCCTGCCCCACAGCGAGCGACGAGCCGGCGGTGAAGCCCGGGCGCGAGAAGCCGAAACCGAGCGTGCTCAGCGCATAGGCGGTGGCGATGCCGTAGAGCGAGGTCGCGCTGCCGGTCGCGAGACAGCCGATCGCGCTGAGGGCGAGCCCGATCAGCATGAGCTGGCGCGGCTTGAGGTTGAGCAGCGGGATGATCCCCCATTGCGCGAGCAGCGCCGACCCCGCGCCCATCATCAGCACGAGGCCCGTCGCCTCGATCGCCTCGATCGGCGGGACTCCCAGCCGGTCGATGATCAGGAAGCCGATCACCTGCCCCGACATCGCCTGGGCATGCCCCAGGACCAGGCCGCAGATCATCCACGCGCGCACGCGCGGGTCGAGAAAGCCGACCGGCTCGATCTTGGGGGCGGTGGCGGCGGTGACGCTGGCGCCGCTCGCCTGCCCGCCGATCGAAGGGTAGCTCGTCACCGCGCCGTGGCTGGCCGGCGCATCGACGTCGCGCGGCAGCAACTGCGCGGCGACAAGCATCATCGCCAGCGCCGCGACGCTGAAGATCAGCGCCGGGCCGGCGAGGCCGATCGTCGGCCCCCCGCGCCACAGGTCGCCGAGCACGAGATAGGGCGCGATCGCCGGGCCCAGGATGGTGCCGAGCCCGAAGGCCGAGCCGAGCAGGGTGAGCGCCTTGGTACGCTCCGCGCGGCTGGTGCGCGCGGCGACGATCGCCTGCACCGCGGGCGGGGCGGCCGAGCCGAACCCGCCATAGAGCATCCGCGCCCCGACGAAGAAGGCGAAGGCGGTGGCGGGCGCGATCCAGCCGTTGATCCCGGCGGCGAGGAACAGTCCGCAGAAGAACAGCGAGGCGGTGAGCCCCACCAGCCCGAGCAGCACCATCTGGCGCCGGCCGTGCCGGTCCGAGCGGTTGGCCCAGAACGGCGCGACCAGCGTCCACAGCAGGGCCGAGACCGAAAAGGCAGCGGCGACCGCGCTGTCGGGCACGCCGAGCGAACGCCCGAGCGCGGGGAGCACCGATTGCAGCGCGGTATTGCCGGCGGCGATGGTGAACATCACCAGGAACAGGATCGCGAAGGTGCGATCGCGCGCCATGCTCATGCCGCCGGGCTCACCGGCGCGACCAGCGATAGCCGCGCTCGACGCGCGTCACCTCCAGCACATACCAGTCGTACCAGAGCGCCCGGCCCAGCTCGCGGATCCGGGCATGCTCGGGATCGTCGCGCCACGCGGCCGCGCTGGCATCGTCGGCCCAGTAGCTGATCGTGACGCCGAGCCCGTCCGAATCGCGGATGCTTTCGATCCCGGCATAGCCCGGCTGCGTGGCGGCGAGCGCGCCCATCGCCTCGGCGGCCGCGGCATAGCCCTCCGCATCCTCGCGCGTGCGCTGCGAGATGAAGATCACGGCGACCTGGCCGGCGCGCGGGTAGCTCATGGGTTTGCGATGAAAGGTTTCGTCGGGCAGCGCAACCGCCGCGATGCAAAGAACGTTAAGGGAGCAGTCCGTATGAAAGCGGGTGCCGGCCCGCCGGCGCGGAATGCGCTTTGGCGCATTTTCAACGGACGCTGATGACAGAGCCATGGCAACTGTCCTACAGGAACGTGACACCGACAGAGGGAAGTTGATGACCGGTTCCACCACGATCGCGCGGCGCAAGCGCAAGGCCGCGCGTCCTCTCTCGCCGCAGGCGCTGTTTCTCCAGGGGTTTTTCAAGCATCCGGTGATGGTCGGCTCGATCATCCCGTCGTCGAACAAGCTGATCCGCAAGATGCTGTCGCGCGTGGATTGGGAGAACACCAAGGTCTTCGTCGAATATGGCCCGGGCGTCGGCACCTTCTGCCGCGCGGTGCTCGACCGGCTCGGCCCGGACGCGAAATATATCGCGATCGACACCAATCCCGATTTCGTCGCCTATCTGCGCCAGAGCATCGTCGACCCGCGCTTCTCGGCGATCCACGGCTCGGCCGCGGACGTCAACACGATCGTCGCCGATCACGGCGCGGAGCAAGCCGATTACGTGCTGTCCGGCCTACCCTTCTCGACCCTGCCGCCGGGCGTGGGCGACACGATCGCGCAGGCGACGCAGCGCGTGCTGCGCCCGGGCGGGGCGTTCCTCGTCTATCAGTTCAATCCCAGTGTCCGCAATTTCCTGACGCCGCACTTTCCGCGCATCGATCACGACATGGAATGGTGGAACGTGCCGCCCGCACAGCTCTGGTGGGCGTGGAAGGACGACGACGCCGATTGACGGCGGGCGCCGCGCATCTCACATCGAGCGGATGGATCAGCTCAACCTGTCTGAGTCGGAGTGGCGCCAGCGGCTCACGCCCGAGCAATATCATGTGCTCCGCGAAGCCGGCACCGAGCGCGCCTTTGCGGGCCGCTACACCGATACCAAGGCCGACGGCATCTATCGCTGCGCGGGCTGCCAGCTCGAGCTGTTCGACAGCGACGACAAATATGATTCGGGATCGGGCTGGCCGAGCTTCACCCGGCCGGTCGCGCCCGATCATGTGAGCGAGCACAGCGATTCGAGCCATGGCATGGTCCGCACCGAGGTGCGCTGCGCCCGCTGCGACGGGCATCAGGGCCATGTCTTCCCCGACGGCCCGCCGCCGACGGGCCTGCGCTATTGCATCAATTCGGTTTCGCTCGACTTTCGCGCGCGCGGCGACGACGGCGGCTCCTGAGGCTTCCCACGATCGGCTTGTGAGCCGCGCGGTTCGCCGGTAGGTTCGCGCCCACTTCGATGCCCAGAAAATCCCCCGCACGCCCCGGCAAGTTCCGCCGCATCCTCAAATGGGTGCTGATCACCGGCGTCGCGCTCGCGCTCGCCGGCTTCATCGCGCTCGCCATCGCGGTCTACACCGCGCGCGCCTCGCTGCCGAGCTTCGAGGAGCTCAAATCCTCGCCCAACGGCCAGATGATCCGCGTCCATGCCGCCGACGGCACGGTGATCGTCTCGCTCGGGCCGAGCTATGGCGAGTGGATCCCGTACAGCCAGATCCCGGCGCCGATGCGCGACGCGATGATCGCGATCGAGGACCGCCGCTTCCGCTCGCACTGGGGCGTCGACCCGGTGGCGCTGGCGCGCATCGCCAAGTTCGCGGTCGACAACCGCGGCACCGACCGCCGCCTGCAGGGCGGATCGACGATCACCCAGCAGGTCGCGCGCACGATCTTCCTGTCGAACAAGTACGATCTCGGCCGCAAGGTGCGCGAGATGATCCTGGCGCTCGCGCTCGAGCGCAAGTTCACCAAGGACCAGATCCTCGAGCTCTACCTCAACAAGGTCTATTTCGGCGGCGGCGCCTATGGCATCGACGCCGCCTCGCGGACCTTCTTCGCGCATCCCGCGACCAACCTCACCTTGTCGGAGGCCGCGGTCATCGCCGGCCTGGTCAAGGCGCCGTCGCGCTATTCGCCGACCGCGGACGCCGAAGCGGCGGTCGGCCGCGCCAGCGTGGTGCTCGACGTGATGGTCGAGACCGGCATGCTGACCCGCGAACAGGCCGCGAGCGCGCGCCCGGCCGAGGTCAAGCTCGCCGCCCCGCCCAAGCAGAACAGCGTACGCTATTTCACCGACTGGGCGCTGCCCCAGCTCGAGGTGCTGATCGACGAGACCGTCGCCCCGCTCGACGTATGGACGACGATCGACCTCAGGATGCAGAATGCCGCGACCCAGGCGATCCAGGCCAATACCCCGGCGGGGACCCAGGGCGCGCTGGTCAGCCTCGACCGCGACGGCGCGGTGCGCGCGATGGTCGGCGGGCGCGATTATGTCTCGTCGATCTACAACCGCGCGACCCAGGCGACGCGCCAGCCCGGCTCGGCGTTCAAGCTGTTCGTCTATCTCGCCGCGCTCGAGGCGGGGCACAAGGTCGACGACCGGCTGGTCGACGAGCCGGTGACGATCGGCGGGTGGAGCCCGCGCAACAGCTCCGGCCGCTTCTCGGGCGAGATGACGTTGCGCTCGGCCTTCGCCTATTCGATCAACACGATCGCCGCCAAGCTCGGCCAGGAAGTCGGCTTCGGCACGGTCGCCGACATGGCGCGCCGCTTCGGCATCACCACGCCGATCAACACCCAGCCGGCGATGGTGCTCGGCACCAGCAACGTCCGCCTGATCGACATGACCCGCGCCTTCGCCTCGGTCGGGCAGAAGGGCGTCGCGGTTACCCCCTATGCGATCACCCGCGTCACCGCCAACGGCGCGGTGATCTACCAGCATGAGGTGGATACCTCGCGCGTGCTGGTCGCGCCCTATGTCGCGGCGCAGATGACCGACCTGCTGCAGACCGCGGTCGCCACCGGCACGGGCCGTGCGGCGCAGATCGGGCGGCCGGTCGCGGGCAAGACCGGCACCACCAGCTCGAACAAGGACGGCTGGTTCCTCGGCTTCTCCTCGGGCCTCACCACCGGCGTGTGGATGGGCCGCGACGACGCCAGGGCGGTGCGCGGGCTGCAGGGCGGCACGGCGCCGGCGCGCGCCTTCGCCGCGTTCATGCGCCCGGCCGTCGCGGGACGCCCGGTCGAGGAGTTCGAGACCGAGGTGACGCTGCCGGAATGGCAGATCGAGCCCGACGAAGAAGTCTATGGCGAGCCCGACAACGGCCTGTTCGTCGACGAGGACGGCAACCCGATCCCGCGCGACGAAGTCAATCCCGGCACGCAGCAAGACCCCGAGTCAGACCCGGGCATCGTCGGCGAGGAAGACGGCACGATCGATCAGGACTGGCTCGACCGGATGACCGGCCGCGGCCAGCGCAACCCGCCGCCTCCCGCACGCGAGCCGGGTGAACGCCTGCCCCCGCGCGACACGCGCCAGCCTCAGGATTCGCGACCGAACGAGTGAAGCCGCAGCGCGTTGGCACGCAGCCACGCGCGCTCGCGGACCGGATCCTTGCCATAGAGCTGCCGCACGACCGCGTGGAAAGCGGGACTGTGGTTCATGTGCACGCGGTGCGCCACTTCATGCGCCACGGTCGCGCGGCGCACCGCGGGCGGGGCGAGGATCAGCCGCCAGCTGTAACGGATCACGCCCGATGCCGCGCAGCTCCCCCAGCGTCCCTTCGGATCGCCGATCGCGACGCGGCTGACGGTGACTCCGGCCTGCGCGGCATATTCGGCGGTCTCGGCGCTCAGCGTGTCGAGCGCGGTCTTGCGCAGCCAGCGTTCGATGCGGCGCTCATAGCCTTCGCGCGGGCCCCCGGCGATGAGCTGTCCGTCGTCGAGCACCGGCGTGCGCGGAAAGCCGCTGTCCCAGCCGAGGCCGACTTCCTCGCCCAGATAGAGGATCGCCGCACCCGGCTCGAACGGCACGGGCGGGGTGCGGCGCTCGAGCGCGCGCGCGATCCACTCCTGCTGCTGCTCGGCCCAGCGCAGCGCCGGACCGACCGGCGCGCGGGGCGGCAATGTGAGCCGGACCTGGCCGGTGGCATTGTCGACCGAGAGCTTCATCCGCCGCGCGCGCGGATGCCGGACGACCTCGATCGCCCGAGTCACAGCGCCTTGTCGACCATGTGATGCTCGAGATCGCCCGCGACATCCTCGGAGATCGTCCAGCCGCGCACCGACTCGCCCGCCGCGTGCACGCTCTCGCGGTCGCCGGTGATCAGATAGTGCCAGTCGGGGAGCTTCTCGCCCGCCGCGCGCAGGCGATAGGCGCAGGTCTGCGGCAGCCAGGCGATGTCGTCGACATTGTTCGCGTTGAGCCGCACGCATTCGGCGACATAGGCATGGCGATGCTTGTAGTCGCTGCACATGCCGGCATGCCGGTCGAGCAGGCGGCACGCGACGTTGGTGGCGTAGAGCTCGCCGGTATCCTCGTCCTCGATCTTGTGCAGGCAGCATTTGCCGCAGCCGTCGCACAGTGCCTCCCACTGCGCGCGGTCGAGCGTCGAGAGCGGCTGCTCCCAGAAGGGCTTTATCCGATCCAGCGTTCGATCTCCGCGACGATCGCCTGCGGGTTCTGGTCCTGCGGCAGCAGCGCGATCGGCTCGCCCTTGGGCCCCATGAGGTAGGCCTGGCGGCCGTGATCCATGAGATAGCCGCTCGGCGTCTCGCGCTTGGCATAGGGCACGCGATAGGCCTTGGCCGCGGCATCGACCTGCGCCGGGGTGCCGGTGAGGCCGACCATGCGGGGATAGAAGGCCTGGGTGAATTCCTTGACCACCTTGGGCGTGTCGCGCGCGGGGTCGACGGTGACGAAGATCGGCACGATCCGAGCGGAGAGCGCGGGCTTCTGCTTGTCGAGCAGCTTCATCGCGCCGCCGATATTCTGCACGTCCACGGGACAGACATCGGGGCAGAAGGTGTAGCCGAAATACATGATGCGGTACTTGCCGGCGAAATCGCCGTCCTTGACCGTCTTGCCGTCGCCGTCGACCAGCGTGAACGGACCACCGATCGAGGCACCGGCGAGCGGCGCATCGGCGAGCGACTTCTTGGCGGGCGTGGCCTCGCTGCAACCGGCAGCGGCGAGGGCGAGGGCGAGCGCGGGGAGGAGCAACCTGTTCATGGCGCTTCCCGCCATGATCTGATAGTGGCCGCGTTGCAAGGTTTCCGATCCATCAGGGGCATTGTCCGATCATGTCTTTCCGTTCGTCCCGGCCCGTACTCGCCGCGGCGCTGCTTGCCTTGGCGCTGCCGGTTGCCGCTCAGCAATATTCCGACAGCTACAATTTCCTCAAAGCCGTGCGCGAGCAGGACGGCAACAAGGTCACCGAGTTCCTCAACGAACCCGGCCAGACGATCGTCAACGTCCGCGACGAGAAGGGCGAGGCGGCGATCCATATCGTCGCCAAGCGCCGCGACATGACTTACCTCAACTTCATTCTCGCGCGCGGCGGCAATCCCAATCTGCAGGACGGCGCGGGCAATTCGGCGCTGATGCTGGCGGTCGAAGCGAACTGGCCCGAGGGCGTGGCGCGGCTGCTGGCCCGGAACGCGAACGTCAACCTCGCCAACAATGGCGGCGAGACCCCGCTGATCCGCGCGGTCCAGCGGCGCGACACCGAGCTGGTCCGCACCTTGCTCAACGCGAAGGCGGATCCCGACCAGCGCGACCGCCTGGCGGGCATGAACGCGCGCGACTATGCGGCGCGCGACCAGCGCTCGCCGGTGATCGCGCAGATGCTCAAGGACGCGCCCAAGATCGAGAAGCGCGCGGTTTCGGGCCCCAGCTTCTAGAAAATGCGCTTCTAGCCGCCCCAGGCCAGCCCGTCGGCATCGGGATCGGTCAGCGTGATCACCCGGCGCGCGGCGCGGCGGGCGAAGGCGAGCGTGCATTTGCGGCGCGTCGCGCTCGCCAGCGGCACGGTCTGCGCCTCGCGCGCGATCGCCGCGTCGTAGCGGTCGGCGACGATCACCCCGGCGCGCTCGGGCAGGAATCCCGGCGTGTCGAGCGGCGTGAGGTCGAACCCCGCCGGCACCGCCCAGAAGAAGCGGTCGCAATGCGCGAGATAGTCGGTCCATTTGCCGTCACCGAGCAGGTCGGCGCGCGACACCTTGACCTCGACGATGACGATCTCGCCGCGGGCATTGAGCGCCATCAGGTCGGCGCGGCGGCCGTCGCCCAGCGGCACTTCCGCCATCGCCACGCAATCATGGCGCAGCAGCATGCGGCAAACCCCGCGAGTCACCTCGGCGGTGACCAGGGGCGCGAGGTCCGATTCGGCGGCGGGGACAGCTGAAACCATCCCCGTGTCCTAGAACATTTGACGAACGAACGAAAGACGTTGGGTTCGGCACCGGCCCGCTCCCCCACCCGGCCAGCCACAGGGTAGCTTCGCTGGGCGGGAGGCCGGTGCCGCCACTATGGAAAGCGTCAGCGGTAGAAGACGTGATTCCCGACGCTGCCGACACGCGCGCGGCGCCAGCCCGGCGAGACGTGGCGGGCGTGGAAATAGAGCGCCTTCGACACCCGGCTGTCCCACATGTCGCCGCGTGCGACCTTTGCCACCGCGAGCGCGGTCTTCCATGCGCGCGCGCTTTCCGGCGGCTGCGGCAGCTTGCCGCCGCGCACGAACGAGAACTGGCCGCGCTGGGTGAGCACGCCGCACACGGTGCGCGGGAAGCGGCCCGATTCGGCGCGGTTGAGGATCACCTCGGCGACCGCGAGCTGGCCTTCGAGCGGCTCGCCCTTGGATTCGTAATAGACGCCGACGGCGAGGCAGTTGAGCTCGGCATCGTCAGTCCCGAGCGGCTGCGCGGCGACCGCGGCGGCCAGCGTCGCATAATCGGCGTCGGCGGCGCCGTCATCGACGGGGTTTTCGCTGGGGGCAGGCGTGGCCGGCGTCTCGGTCGCGAGATCGGCGAGCGCTTCGCCCATGGTGGGAACTTGCTGGAGTCCCGGATCGTTGATCCCCGAAAGCGGCGCTTTCTCGGCTTCCCGGGCCACACCCGGGGCGGTCGCGCCGATGCCTGCGGCAAAGGCAAGAGTCACAGCCGCGATGAGCGCGGCCCGTGCAGAAAAGGACATTCAACTTCGATACTATGCGGTTGGCGCGCGATCCGGTCCCTATTCCTCTTGTTCGGAGGACCGGTCGGGCTTTCCCCCCGACTGCGTAACCGGCGGCTTCACACCCCGACGGCACAACGCTCTTGATATGTGCGCGCGTCTTTGGCGCCGATGCTGCGTTGCGTCAACCAGCGAACATTGTTTCAGCGGCGAACCGTTCCGCCCCCGCGATATCCAGTTCGATCACCCAGAGATCGGGATCGCGGCTCCGGCGACGCTGCCAATAGCTCGAAACGGACGCTTCGTCGGCCATTTCGGCAGGACCGCTGCGTACCAGCGCGGGCAATCCGTCGGGCCCGATTCCGCGTTCGAAGAAGCGCGGATCGCCGCCGCGTTCGAGCGCGAGGACCAGGATCGCGCCAGCCTCCGCTTCGCCCTTGGCCAGCACCATCGCGCTGCCGCCCGCGGCATTGACCCGCCGCAGGAGCGCGTTCACCACCAGCCCGCTCGCCAGCCGCGCCATCAGCCGCGGTAGCCGGGGAGCCCGGCGAGCGGGATGCGCGATTTCATGAAGGTGCCGGTGCCGCGCGCCGCCTCCTCGCCGCTCGCGTCGATCAGCCGCGCCTCCGCGACGAACACGCGGCGCTGCCCGCTCACCCAGCGCCCTTCGGCGACCACCGGCCCCGGACCGAGCGGCCGGGTGAACAGCAGGTTGAACGCGGTGGTCAGCAGGAAGCGGTCGGTGACCAGGCTGTTGCAGGCATAGAAAGCGGCATCGTCCAGCATCTTGAAATAGCTGGTGCCGTGCGCCGCGCCGCCGGCATGGAAATGCCGCTCGTCGATCGTGAAGTGGATCCGTGCCTGCCCGCCCGCCGGAATCTCGAGCCGCGAGTCGAAGAGGCGATTGATCGGCGCCGCGGCATAAAGCGATTCGAGCGCGCGGTAATGCGCCTCCGCCCCTACCGGCGGTTCAGGCGCCGGTTCAGGCGGCGGCGTCACGCGTCTCCGTCCCGGCAAGCAGCGCGTAGAGCGCGTCGGCCGACCCCGCGCCGCGCAGCTTGGCGATGAAGACGCGGTCGCGCAGCCGCCGCGAAACCCGCGCGAGCGCTTTCAGATGCTCGCCCCCGGCGTCGGGCGGCGAGAGCAGCGCGAACACCAGATCGACCGGCAGATCGTCGACCGAGGCGAAGTCGAGCGGCTTGTCGAGCCGTACGAATAGCCCGCGCACGCCGGTAAGGCCCGGTATCTTGCCGTGCGGAATCGCGATGCCGCCGCCGAACCCGGTCGATCCGAGCTTCTCGCGCTCGCTCAATCGTTCGGTAACCGCGGCCGCATCGAGCGCATAGGCCGCGCCGGCGACCTCGCCGAGCAGCGCGAAGAGTTTCTTCTTGCTGCCCGCCGCGGTTCCCGAACGCACGGCTTCGGGTTGCAGCAGATCGCTCAGATCGTTCATCGTCCGTCGATCAGGCGGCCCGGTTGGGCTCGACCCAGCCGATCGTGCCGTCCGCGCGGCGATACACCATGTTGTAGTTGCCGGTGCCGGTGTTCCTGAACAGCAGCGCATTGGTGTTGCGCAGGTCGAGCATCATCACCGCGTCGGAGACGCTGGCGTCGGGCACGTCGACCCGGGTCTCGGCGATCACCGGCGGCGCATCGACGACCTCTCCCTCGTCGTCGATCTGGAAGACGGTGTATCCGGCGTCATAGGCCGCCTCGAGCGCGGCCTGGGCATGGCCGTTGTTGCGGTCCTTGAGCCGTCGGACATAGCGGCGCAGCTGCTTCTCGATCTTGTCGGCGGCGCCGTCGAAGGCGAGATGCGCTTCCTGCGCGGCATGCGATCCCTTGAGCACCAGCCCCTGCATCACATGCGCGACGATGTCGCAGGTGAAGCCGTAATCGTGCGGCCCCTTGCCGAAGGTCGCCTGGGCGGAGATTGCGCGGGAGAAATATTTGTCGGCGATACCCTGGAGGCGGTCTTCCACGTGCTGCCGGATGGCGTTGCCCGTATCGACCCGATGACCCGAAACCCGGATATCCATAACTTCCTCCGTCAATATGAGGAGCACCTAGGAACGCGCCCGGCGACCGTCAACCGGACCCCGGCGTGCCCCATAAAGGCTCCTCGAACCCGGCCATGAACGCCGAATGGCGGGCCAGTTCTTCATCGCTCGGTGCGAAAACGCGCGCCGGCCGGGCATTGCTCCGTACCGCCGCGATCTCGATGCGTTCGCTCGCCACGGTCTCGACCGCGAGGCCGAGCGTGATCTGGCGCCCGCCGGTGAGCTCGATGAACACCTGCGCCAGCAGCTGCGCGTCGAGCAGCGCGCCGTGCAGCTCGCGCGCGCTGAGGTCGATGCCGTAGCGCACGCACAGCGCGTCGAGCGTGTGCTTTGCGCCCGGATGCCGCGCGCGCGCCAGCGCCAGCGTGTCGACGATGCGTTCGACCTGGAGCAGCGGCTTGCCGCATGCGCCGAGCTCGCCGTTGATGAAGCCGTAATCGAACATCGCGTTGTGCGCGATCAGCGGGCAGTCGCCGAGGAACTCGATCAGCTCGTCGCAAACCTCCGGGAAGCGCGGCTTGTCGGCGAGGAATGCCGCGGACAGGCCATGCACCGCGAACGCCTCGGCCGGCATGTCGCGATCGGGGTTGAGATAGCGATGGAAGCTGCGCCCCGTCGGCACGCGATTGACCAGCTCGACACAGCCGATCTCCACCAGCCGGTGCCCTGCGCTGAAGCTGAGCCCGGTCGTTTCGGTATCGAAAACGATTTCCCGCATCGGCTGATTATCCGCCTTCCGCGCGCGCTAGGCAAGCGATCACCGTGCGTACCACTTCACGCGTCTCGTCCAGCGAACCGCCCGTCGGAATCACGAAATCGGCGCGCTCGCGTTTCTCCGCATCGGGCATCTGCCTGGCCAGGATCGACTCGAAGCGCGCGGCAGTCATGCCCGGCCGCGCGAGGACGCGCGCGCGCTGCACCTGCGCCGGCGCGGAGACCACGGCGATCTTGTCGACCCCGCGCCAGCCGCCGGCTTCGAACAGCAGCGGCACGTCGAGCACGACCAGCGCCCGGTCGCGATTCGCCGCGAGGAATCGCTGCCGTTCTTCCGCCACCGCCGGGTGGACGATTCCCTCCAGCCGCTTGAACGCTTCCGGCTTGCCGAACACCGCTTCGCCCAAGGCGGTGCGGTCGACTCCGTCGGCGCCGGTCGTATCGGGAAACGCCGCCTCGATCGCGGCGACCAGCCGTCCGCCGGGCCCCTGCAGCTTGTGGACCTCGGCATCGGCGTCGAACACCGGCACGCCCTCGTCGGCGAACATCGCGGCGACGGTCGACTTGCCCATGCCGATCGATCCGGTGAGGCCGAGGACGATGGTCATGAAGCCTGCCCCGGGCTTCGACCCGGGGTGAGCAGCGCCCGCAATTGCGCATCGTGCTCGCGCGGCGCCGGCTTGCCGAAGAACAGCTCGAAGGCGAGCGCGGCCTGGCCGATCAGCATCTCGAGCCCGTCGACCGTCTCCAGCTCCCGCGCCCGCGCCGCGGCGAGCAGCCTGGTTTCGAGCGGGGCATAGACCGCATCGTACACCACCGCATCGTCGGGCAGGTTGCCGAGGTCGAGGTCGAGCGGCGGCTGGCCGGTCATGCCGAGCGAGCTCGCATTGACCAGCAGCGCGACCGGCGGCACCGGCGCGTCGAGCGGCACCGCGTCGCCCTTGAGCCCGAACAGCGACAGCAGTCCCATCGCCTTCAAGGGCGAACGGTTGAGGATCGTCACCCGCTCGACCCCCGCTCGCGCCAGCGCGAACAGGATCGCGCGCGCCGCGCCGCCAGCACCGACGACCGCGACCGGTGCGCCTTCGAGGTCGAACTCGGCAATCGGGGCGTAGAAGCCGGCGGCGTCGGTGTTGGTGCCGATCAGCGCGCCGCCGGCATCGCGGAACACGGTGTTGATCGCGCCGATCGTGTCGCGCACGCCGCCCGGATCGGGGACATGGTCGAGCGCCGCCACCTTGTGCGGCGCGGTGATGTTGCACCCGCGCCAGGCGGGATCGTCGCGGCGCGAGGCGAAGAAACCGGCCAGTTCCGCGGCAGTGACGTGGGTCTTGCGATAGACGGCATCGAGCCCGAGCTTGTCGAGCCAGAAGCCGTGGATCACCGGCGACTTGGACTGGGCGATCGGATCGCCGATCACTTCGGCATAAGGTGTCGTCATGACGTCAGAACGCCTCTGGTCCGCAGATAATCGAGGATGCTGAGCAGCGGCATGCCGAGGATCGTATAGTGGCTCCCCTCCATGCGGGAGAAGAGCTGCACGCCCGGACCCTCGACCCGGTAGCAGCCGACGCAGCCCGAGATCGCCGGCCATTCGGCGTCGAGATATTCGGCGATGAACCTGTCGGAGAGCGGCCGCACCAGCAATCGCGCGCGATCGACGTGACGCCAGACCGGGCGGCCATTCTCGGCGATCACCGCGGCGCTGTAGAGATCGTGGCGCTTGCCCGACAGCAGCCGCAGATGCCGCTCGGCATCGGCGCGATCGGCCGGCTTGTCGAGCAAGGTCCCGTCCTCGATCGCCACCACCGAGTCGCAGCCCAGCACCAGGGTGCCGGGCACGCGCTGGCTCACCTTGAGCGCCTTGAGCTCGGCGAGCGCATCGGCCAGGTCGCGCGGCGCGGCGCCGGCGAGCCCGGCCTTGGCCGCATCCTCGTCGACATGCGCGGCGAGCGCCTCGTGCGGCACGCCTGCCGCGGTCAGCATCGCGCGGCGCGACGCACTGGTGGAAGCGAGCACGATCATTCGGCGCGAGTCCCCGAGTCGCTCGCGCGCTCGTTGCACAGGGTGATGATCGCCGCGGCCGTCTCCTCGATCGAACGCCGCGTCACGTCGATCACCGGCCAGCCATTGTCGGCGAACATGCGGCGGGCATAGGCGACCTCGCGCTGCACCGCCTCCTGCTCGACATAGGACGTCTCGTCCTGCTGGTTGAGCGACAGCAGCCGGTTGCGTCGCACCTGGATCAGCCGCTCGGGGCTGGTTGTGAGCCCGACCACCATCGGGTGCTTGAGCGCGAACAGCGAACCGGGCGGCGGGGATTCGGGCACGATCGGGATGTTCGCGACCTTGTAGCCGCGATTGGCGAGGTAGATCGAGGTCGGTGTCTTGGAGGTGCGCGACACGCCGGCGAGGACGATGTCGGCCTCCTCCCAATTCTCCCAATTGACCCCGTCGTCATGCGCGATGGTGAACTGGATCGCGTCGACGCGCGCGAAATAGGCGGCGTCGAGCGTGTGCTGGCGCCCCGGCCGCGCCTTCATCTCCTGCCCGAGCATGCTGGAAAGCGCATGGTTGACCGGATCGAGCGGCGCCACCGCGGGCAGTCCGATCGCGCGGCATCGTGCCTCGAGCGTGCGGCGGATCTCGGGATTGACCAGGGTGAACAGCACCAGCCCCGGATTCTGCGCGATCTCGCCCAGGATGCGCTCGAGATGCGTCTCGCTGCGCACCATCGGCCAGAAATGGCGCAGCACCTCGACATCGTCGAACTGCGCGAGCGCCGCCTTGGCGATATTCTCCAGCGTCTCGCCGGTGGAGTCCGAGAGGAGATGGAGGTGCAGCCTCACCGGTCGGACGCCGGTCGGGACGGATCTGTGGAAAACATGCGCAAAATCGCTAGCGCAACGCAAAGGGCACGCCAAGCGGGCCGATCGCTCCCCGCGACGGCCACGTCATCCACAACGCGTTCCACATGGGCACGGATGCACGAACAGGCTGTGGATGATGTGGACGGCCCGCGCGACTCTGCGGGGAATCGCGGGCGCCCGCGCCGTCAATCTGTTGGCAGAACCGGCACGAACGCCTAAGCCCCGCGATCCACGCACCAACACACAACAACATCCTTCCTAGATTCTTTTCTTCTTCTGAAAGATGGAATGACCGGCCTCTCGAAATCCAAGCCGTTGCTCGACGTGCTGTCAGGGAAACGCGTCGATGCGCCGCCGATGTGGCTCATGCGTCAGGCCGGCCGCTATCTCCCCGAATATCGCGCGCTGCGGGCCGAAAAGGGCGGGTTCCTCGAGCTGGTCAACGACAGCGAAGCGGCAGCGGAAGTCACGCTCCAGCCGATCCGCCGTTTCGGTTTCGACGGCGCGATCCTGTTCTCCGACATCCTCGTCGTGCCGTATGCGCTGGGTCAGGATCTGTGGTTCGAGACCGGCGAAGGCCCGCGGCTTGCCCCCAGGCTCGTCGATCATGCGCTGGAGTACCTCACAGCGGCCCCTGAGCGGCTGAATCCAGTCTATGGCACGGTCCGCCGGGTCGCAGCCGCCTTGCCGCCTCGGACCGCCTTCCTGGGCTTTGCAGGGAGCCCTTGGACCAACGCGACCTATATGGTCGCGGGACAGGGCAGCCGCGACCAGAGCGAGACGCGCCGCATGGCCTATCGCGATCCCGCCGCGTTCGGCGCGATCATCGATGCGATCGTCACCATGTCGGTCGACTATCTCGCGAAGCAGGTCGAGGCCGGGGTCGAGGCGGTGCAGCTGTTCGACAGCTGGGCGGGGTCGCTCTCGCCGGCTCAGTTCGAGCGCTGGGTGATCGCGCCCAACGCCGCGATCGTCGCAGGGCTGCGCGCGCGGTGCCCGCAGGTGAAGATCATCGGCTTCCCCAAGGGCGCGGGGGGCAAGCTCGCCGCCTATGCGCGCGAGACCGGCGTGGATGCGATCGGGCTCGACGAGACGGTCGATCCGGCGTGGGCGCATCGCGAGCTGCCCGAGGGCCTGCCCGTGCAAGGCAATCTCGACCCGCTCGCGCTGATCGCCGGGGGCGCCGAGCTCGAAGCGGCGGCGCGGCGTATCCTTGATGCCTTCACCGATCGCCCCCATATCTTCAATCTCGGGCACGGTATCCTGCCGGACACGCCGATCGCCCATGTCGAGCAGCTGGTCGAATTCGTTCGGGGGACAGCCAAGTGACCGGATTTCTGGGCGCGGCGTGGTTGTGGGTGAAGGCCGCTCACATCATCTTCGTCATCTTCTGGATGGCCGGCCTGTTCATCCTGCCGCGCTACCTCGTCCATCACCAGGAAGCGCTCGGCGATCCCGTCCAGGCCAAGGCCTGGGCCGATCGCGAGGCCAAGTTGCGCCGCGTGATCCTGGTGCCCTCGATGGCGGTGGTGTGGATCCTCGGCCTTGCGCTGGCAGCCAATCTCGGCCTGTTCGAGGGTGCTCCGAACCTCGGCTGGCTCCATGCCAAGCTGCTGCTGGTGATTCTGCTCTCGGGCTATCACAGCTGGGCGGTGGGTTACTCCAAGCGGCTGGCAACCGGTCAGGGCAATCTCAGCCCGCGGCGGTTGCGCATGCTCAACGAACTTCCCGCGATCTTCGTCGCGCTGATCGTTATCCTTGCGGTGGTCCGGCCCTTCTGACCGCTTGACTTGAATCGGCACGAATCCTAAGCCGCGCCTGTCGCGTCGCCGTCCTGGCGGCGGCCGGCGCCTTCCTTTTCCTCAAGCCATCGCCGCGCGTTCCAACGCCCGAAAACCATCTCAGCGATCGCACACGGACTTCCCCCATGCATTTGAAAGATTTGAAGAAAACCCCGCCCGCCGAACTGGTCAGCATGGCCGAGGAGCTCGGTGTCGAGAGCGCTTCGACGCTCCGCAAGCAGGACCTGATGTTCGCCATCCTCAAGGCCCAGGCCGAGAATGGCGAGCAGATCATGGGCGAGGGCACGATCGAGGTGCTGCCGGACGGATTCGGCTTCCTGCGCAGCCCGCAGGCGAATTATCTCGCCGGCCCCGACGACATCTATGTCTCGCCCAACCAGGTGCGAAAGTTCGGCCTGCGCACCGGCGACACGGTCGAAGGCGAGATCCGTGCGCCCAAGGACGGCGAGCGCTATTTCGCCCTGACCAAGCTGGTCAGCGTCAATTTCGACGATCCCGAGGCGGTGCGCCACCGCGTCAATTTCGACAATCTGACGCCGCTCTATCCTGAGCAGAAGCTCACGCTCGACCCGGCCGACCCGACCCAGAAGGACAAGTCGGCGCGGGTGATCGACATCGTCTCGCCGCAGGGCAAGGGTCAGCGCACGCTGATCGTCGCCCCGCCGCGCGTCGGCAAGACGGTGATGCTGCAGAACATCGCCAAGGCGATCACCGACAACCATCCCGAGGTGTTCCTGCTCGTCCTGCTCATCGACGAGCGGCCTGAGGAAGTCACCGACATGCAGCGCTCGGTGAAGGGCGAAGTCGTCTCCTCGACCTTCGACGAACCCGCGACGCGCCACGTCCAGGTCGCCGAGATGGTGATCGAGAAGGCCAAGCGCCTGGTCGAGCACAAGAAGGACGTCGTGATCCTGCTCGACTCGATCACCCGCCTCGGCCGCGCCTACAACACCGTCGTGCCGAGCTCGGGCAAGGTGCTTACCGGTGGCGTCGACGCCAATGCCCTTCAGCGGCCGAAGCGCTTCTTCGGCGCGGCGCGCAACATCGAGGAAGGCGGCTCGCTCTCGATCATCGCCACCGCGCTGATCGACACCGGCAGCCGCATGGACGAGGTGATCTTCGAAGAGTTCAAGGGCACCGGCAACTCCGAGATCGTGCTCGACCGCAAGGTCGCCGACAAGCGCATCTTCCCGGCGATGGACGTCGGCAAGTCGGGTACCCGCAAGGAAGAGCTGCTGGTCGAGAAGGGCACGCTCAGCAAGATGTGGGTGCTGCGCCGCATCCTCATGCAGATGGGCACCGTCGACGCGATGGAGTTCCTGCTCGACAAGATGAAGGACTCAAAGAGCAACGAGAACTTCTTCGACAGCATGAATCAGTGACCGAGCGGTGCCTGAATTAGAGTAGCTAATTCAGGACCCCGCCGGCCCGGCCAGCGAGCGGCAATGCCGCTCGGCCGACGTCATGGGCTTTGCCCATGACGGACATGGATTGAACGGATACCGGCGGGGCGCGTTGGTCGCGCGTCTGCAGCCAGCTGAAAAGGGGAAGCAATGTCCGAACTGTGGGGGCATATCGTCCACGATTTTGCGGGACTGTTCTCGGGCAGCGCGTCGGCCTGGCTTGCCTTCGGTCAGGTGATCCTGATCGACATCGTGCTCGCCGGCGACAATGCGATCGTGATCGGTGCGCTCGCCGCTGGGCTTACCCCGGATCAGCGCAAGAAGGTGATCCTGATCGGCATCGTCGCCGCGCTGGTGCTGCGCATCGCGTTCGCGCTGGTGGTGACTCAGCTTCTCCAGGTGATCGGCCTCGTTTTCGCCGGTGGCGTGCTGCTGCTGTGGGTCGCGTGGAAGATGTACCGCGAGATCGTTCATGCCGGCGAGAGCGCGGGATCGCCCGAGATCGAGGGCGACGAACGTTCCGGCCTCAAGTCCGCCAAGAGCTTTGCCGGCGCGGCCTGGGCGGTCGCCGTGGCCGATGTCTCGATGAGCCTCGACAACGTCCTCGCGGTCGCGGGCGCGGCGCGCGATCATCCGGGCATCCTTATGGTCGGCCTGGTCATCGCGGTCGCGCTGATGGGCGTCGCCGCCAATATCATCGCCAAATATATCGAGCGCTATCGCTGGATCGCGTGGATCGGCCTGCTGGTGATCCTCTATGTCGCCGGCAAGATGATCTACGACGGCATCGTCGACCACCAGGTGGGAATCTTGCGGCTGCTCAGCTAAGTTTCTGATCCGGAAGCGAAATAGGCGGCGCTCTGAACCGGGCGCCGCCTTTTCGTATCAGCCGATATGCGCCGCGAAGAACGTCTCGGTGCGGCTGTCGGCCAGCTGTGCGGCGGCTTCCGAGCGCCGCTTGCCCATCTCGGTTGCGAAGCCATGGTCCTCGCCGGGATAGTCGTGCAGCGTCACTCGGGGATGGTCGTCCAGCCCTTCGTGCATCGCCTTCTGTACGTCCTTCGACACGAAGCCGTCGTCGCCGGCGATGTGCAGCATCAGCGGGTTGGCGATCGCATGCTTCTCGCCGAGCAGCCCGTCGATCCCGACGGCGTAATAGCCGACGCTGGCGTCGGAATCGGTGCGCGCCGCGGTCATATAGGCGAGGCGGCCGCCGAGACAGTAGCCGACCACGCCGACCTTGCCGCCGGTCGCGGCGCGGGCGGCGCGGATCGTCGCCTCGATATCGGCGACGCCCTTGTCCTGGTCGAACTTGCCGAGCAGGTCGAGGCCGCGCTGCAGCTGCTCGGGGATATCGGGATCGAGCTCGATGCCCGGCTCGATCCGCCAGAACAGGTCGGGGGCAAAGGCAGCATAGCCCTTGGCCGCCAGCGCATCGCATTTTCGGCGAATGCCCGGATTGATGCCGAACACTTCCTGGATCACGACGATCGCGCCGCGCGGGCTGCCTTCAGGATCGGCGCGATAGGCCTGGAAGCTGCCGCTGCCGTCGAGACTTTCGATCGTGATCGTCGTCATGTCGCTCTCCGTCAAAGATGGTGCCGCTCGTTGCGAAGGCGCGGTCCATCGGCCCTGATCCGGATCGAGCTGATGGGCGTTGCGATCGGGGCACGGTCACGCGCATACATGGTCGCAGCGTAGGGCAGGGCAGGGTTCGGGCTCAATAGGGCTTAGGCGGGCTCAAGCGGAGAAGAAAGCCGATGAAGATCAATGTCGAGATCGATTGCACCCCGGAGGAAGCGCGTCGTACGATGGGGCTGCCCGATTTCACGCCGGTCCATGAGCATTACATCAAGATGCTGCTCGAATCGATGGACAAGGGGATGGTCAATCCCGAGATGATCGAGACGATGATGAAGGGCTGGATGCCGATGGGCGAGGCCGGGATGAACTTCTGGCGCGGCATGTTCGATATGGGCAAGCGCAGCGGCGGCGAGTGACCGACACCATCTTTGCGCTGTCGAGCGGCCAGCCGCCGGCGGCGATCGCGATCCTGCGAATCTCGGGACCCCATGCCTTTCCCGCGGTCCAGCGGCTCGCGGGGGCGCTGCCGGCGCCTCGGCAAGCCTCCCTGCGGACATTGCGCGATGGGGATGCGCATCTCGACCAGGCACTGGTCCTGGTCTTTCCCGGCCCACGAACCGCGACTGGTGAGGATCTGGCCGAGCTTCATCTTCATGGCGGTCGCGCGGTGGTCCGCGCGGTCGAGGCTGCACTCGCCGCGACACCCGGGCTGCGCGGTGCCGAACCGGGTGAGTTTACCCGCCGCGCGCTCACCAATGGCCGGATCGACCTGACCGAGGCTGAAGGCCTTGCCGATCTGCTTGCCGCGGAGACCGAAGCACAGCGCCGCACCGCGCTGCGCGCCGCGGAAGGCGGTATCCGTCGACAGATCGAAGAATGGACCGCCCGCGCGCTGCAGCTGTCGGCCGTGATCGAGGCGTCGCTCGACCATGCCGACGAGGCGGATGTCGCCGCGGAAGGCGAGCTGCTCGATCGCGTGCGCCGCCAGGCCGGCGCGCTCGCGAGGGAAATGGAGACCGCGCTCGATCAGCCCGCGGTCGAGCGCCTTCACGATGGCATCCGCGTGGTACTCGCGGGATCGCCCAATGTGGGCAAGTCCACCTTGCTCAACGCGCTCGCCGAGCGCGAGGCGGCGATCGTCTCGCCGCTGGCGGGAACCACGCGCGATCGGATCGAAGCGCCGGTGATGCGCGAAGGCATCGCCTATCTGCTGACCGACACCGCCGGCCTTCACGATGCGCCTGCGGATATTGTCGAGCGCATCGGGATCGACCGTGCGCAGCAATCGCTGGCAGAAGCCGACTTGATCCTGTGGCTCGACGATCAGGCACCCCCGGTAGAGGTTGCCACGCGGCCGCATCTCCTGCTTCACGCCCGGGCCGATGCCGCGGATCGGGGTGATGCGCCCGCCGGTCGTCTCCCCGTCTCGGCGAAGAATGGGGAGGGCGTGGCGGCGCTCTGGCAGGCGATCGATGCAATCGCCCGCGAGCTGCTTCCGGCGAACGACGCCGTTCTGCTCAACCGCCGCCAGCGCGACCTCGTCGCGATCGCTGTTGAAGGCGTGAGAAGCGCGGCCGCCGGCGAGGACACGTTGTTGATCGCGGAAGACCTGCGCCGCACGCTGCGGACCTTCGACCGGATCACCGGTGCGGCGGATGTGGAGTCGATGCTCGACACGTTGTTCAGCCGCTTCTGCATCGGCAAATGATGTTCCACGTGGAACGCTTTTGACCCGGGAGAGCGCCGAGGCTATTTGGCCGGAGCATGCGGACCTGGGATGTGATCGTGATCGGCGGAGGCCATGCCGGCACCGAAGCGGCAGCCGCTGCGGCGCGCTGCGGCGCCCGCACGGCGCTCGTCACGTTCGATCCCGCGACGCTCGGCGCGATGTCGTGCAATCCGGCGATCGGCGGCCTCGGCAAGGGCCATCTGGTGCGCGAAGTCGATGCGCTCGACGGCTTGATCGCGCGTGCTGCCGATCGCGCCGCGATCCATTATCGCCTGCTCAACCGCTCCAAGGGACCCGCGGTGCAGGGACCGCGCGTCCAAGCTGATCGCAAACGTTATGCGGCGGCGATCCAGGAGATGCTTGCGGCGCAGCGCGGCCTGGACATCGTCGCCGGTGAGGCAATCGGTCTCGTCATCGAGCAGGGCAGGGCGGCCGGCATCCAGCTCGAGGGCGGCGAGTTGCTCGCGTGCGGCGCCGTGGTGCTCGCCAGCGGCACCTTCCTCGGTGGCCGCATCTTCCGCGGCGAGGAGCGCGAAGCCGGCGGCCGGGTCGGCGAACGCGCGGCGACTGCGCTCGGGCTGCAGCTCCGCGAGCTGGGTCTGCCCGTGACCCGTCTCAAGACCGGGACGCCGCCGCGCCTGGACGGACGCAGCATCGACTGGGGCCGGCTCGAGGAGCAGCCGTCCGACGCCGAACCGTGGCGCATGTCGCCGCTCACCCGAACCCCGCGCCTGCCTCAGCTCGCTTGCGCGATCACGCGCACGACGCTCGAGACGCACGCGATCATCCGTGGCGGGCTCGACCGGTCGCCGCTGTTCAGTGGTGCGATCGAGGCGGGTGGGCCGCGCTACTGCCCTTCGATCGAGGACAAGATCTTCCGTTTCGGCGATCGCGACGGGCACCAGGTCTTCCTGGAGCCCGAGGGTCTCGACTCCCATCTGGTCTATCCCAACGGCCTCTCGACCTCGCTACCGACCGACGTCCAGCGGGCGATGATCGCGTCGATCCCGGGGCTCGAACGGGCCGCGATCGTCACACCCGGCTATGCGGTCGAATATGATCATGTCGACCCGCGCGCACTGGCGGCGACGCTGGAGAGCCGCGACGTGGCCGGTCTGTTCTGCGCCGGCCAGATCAACGGGACCACCGGCTATGAGGAGGCGGCGGCGCAAGGGCTGGTCGCGGGAGTGAACGCGGCGGCCCTGTCGCGCGCTCATGCCCCGATGATCCTCCCGCGCGAGCTCAGCTATATCGGCGTGATGATCGACGATTTGACGCTTCAGGGCGTCACCGAACCCTATCGCATGCTCACCGCGCGCGCCGAATACCGGTTGCGGCTGCGGGCGGACAATGCCGAGACGCGGCTTGGCGAGATCGGCGAGGCCGCGGGCTGTATCGGCGAGGCGCGCCGCGCTCATCTCGACGGCCGACGCGCAGCGCGTGCCGCGCTCGATGCTGCCTTTGGCGTGGCGCGCACGGCGCACGAACTCGGCAGGGCGGGCGCACCCGTGTCACAGGATGGCGCCCGGCGCAGCGCCTTCGAGTGGTTGCGCTTTCCGGGCGTCGGCGTCGCGCATCTCCGGATCGGCCTCGGGGACGCCGATCCCGATCTGCTCGCCGAGCTGATCGAGGATGCCCGCTATGCCCCCTATCTCGAGCGCCAAGCGGCGGAGCAGGCGGCGATGTCTCGCGCAGATGGCACGCCGATCGCCCTGTCACTCGATTATGCCGAGATCCCCGGCCTCTCCAACGAGATGATCGAGCGGCTTGCGGCGGCGCGCCCCGCGACGATCGGCGATGCCTCGCGCATCCGCGGAATCACCCCTGCGGCGCTTACCGCGATCATGCTCCATATCCGGCGCGCCGCGTGACTGAGGACGATGCCAGGGCGTGGGTCCGCGACCGTTATGGTGTTTCACGTGAAACGCTGTTGGCCGCATTCGTGTCGCGCCTCCGTGAGGAGGCCGGGCGGCAGAACTTGATCGCCCCTTCCACGCTGGAGCAGATTTGGACGCGCCACATCGTCGATTCGGCGCAGTTGCTGGGCGCGGCGCCCGACAAAGGATTATGGCTCGATATCGGCAGCGGCGCGGGGTTGCCGGGGATGGTGATCGCAATGCTGCGGGACGAGCCGATCGAACTGGTCGAACCACGCAAGCTCCGCACCGATTTCCTCGCTCGCGCCGCGACTGAACTCGAGCTCTCCAATGTGGCGATCCACACCGCCAGGATCGAGCGCACAGCTGGGCCTGCCGCGGTGATCTCGGCGCGCGCCGTCGCCTCGCTGGACGCGCTGTTTCGTATCGCCGCGCATCGATCCACGTCTTCCACAGTCTGGGTGCTGCCAAAGGGACGGAACGCGCAATCGGAGGTGGAAGAAGCACGCCGCAACTGGCATGGTTCGTTCCACGTGGAACCGAGCATCACGGCTCCCGATTCACTCATCGTCGTCGCCAGGGAGGTCCGCCCGAGATGATCTGTATCGCCATTGCGAACCAGAAGGGTGGGGTGGGCAAGACGACGAGCGCGATCAACGTCGGCACCGCGCTCGCCGCGACGGGGCAACGCGTGCTCCTGCTCGATCTGGACCCGCAAGGGAATTGCTCGACTGGCCTCGGCATCAATCGTGCCGATCGCGATCGCTCGACCTACGACCTGCTCGTCGGCGACGCCACGCTGGAGGAGGTTGTGGTCGCCACGCGTGTGCCCGGCCTCGATATCGTCCCGGCGACGGTCGACCTCTCGGGCGCGGAGATCGAGCTGATCGAGTTCGATGCGCGCACCCATCGGCTCGACACGGCGATCGACCGCAGCGAGCAGCGCTGGGACGTGGTTCTGATCGATTGCCCGCCCTCGCTCGGCCTGCTCACGATCAACGCGATGGTGGCGTCGGACGCGTTGCTGGTGCCGCTGCAATGCGAATTCTTCGCGCTCGAAGGGTTGAGCCAACTGCTCAGCACGGTCGAGCGGATCCGCAGCCGCTTTAACCCTGGCTTGTCGATCCTCGGCGTGGTCCTCACCATGTATGATCGGCGCAATCGCCTGACCGACCAGGTCGCCGATGATGTCCGCGCGGTGCTTGGCCGAGTCGTGTTCGACACGGTCATCCCGCGCAACGTCCGCCTCTCCGAAGCGCCGAGCCATGGCTTGCCCGCGCTGATCTACGATTATCGCTGCGCCGGATCCGAAGCCTATATCGCGCTTGCCCGCGAAGTGATCGATCGCCTGCCCAGGCTGAGGAAGGCTGCATGACCGACGAAATCCCATCCACCACCGGCTCCGTCACGCCGCTGCGCAAGCCCAAGCCCGGTCTCGGCCGCGGGCTCAGCGCGCTGCTCGGCGATGTCGAGCGCGAGGAGCCGATCCGCCCCGGTGCCGAGCCTTCGGCGGGCGTGCGCATGCTTCCGGTCAGTTCGCTCAAGCCCCATCCCGAACAGCCGCGCCGTCATTTCAACGAGGACGCGCTCGACGAGCTCGCCAAGTCGATCGCCGCGCGCGGGTTGATCCAGCCGATCGTCGTGCGGCCGCATGGCAAGGAATATCAGATCGTCGCCGGCGAGCGCCGCTGGCGCGCGGCGCAGCGCGCGCGGCTGCACGAGGTGCCGGTGATCGTCCGCGACCTCGACGAGGCCGAGACGCTCGAAATCGCGATCGTCGAGAACATCCAGCGCGAGGACCTCAACGCGATCGAGGAAGCCGAGGCCTATGCCAAGCTGATCGGCCAGTTCGGTCACACCCAGGAGGCGCTCGCGCGGATCGTCCACAAGTCGCGCAGCCACATCGCCAACTTGCTGCGTCTCCTCGATCTGCCGCCGAGCGTACGCCAGCACGTCGTCGGGGGCGAACTGACGATGGGCCATGCGCGCGCGCTGATCGGTGCCCCTGATCCCGAGAAGCTCGCGCGAATCGTGATCGAGCGCGACCTGTCGGTGCGCGAGACCGAGAAGCTCGCGCGCGAGGCCAAGCCGAGGCCAGCGGGGAGGGCGAGCTTGACTTCCGATCTCGGCGCCAATGCCGATATCGCCGCATTGGAGCGTCAGCTCGGCGACGTGCTGGGTCTCAACGTTCGCATCAGCTATGGCGAGAAGGGCGGCACGGTGACGCTGGCCTATTCGACGCTCGACCAGCTCGACATGGTCTGCCAGCGGCTGACGGGCGAGAAAATATAATTAAAACATATAGTTGAATGTTTGCGGGGAATAGCGAACATGGCGATGGCTAGGGCGGACGATTGGAAGCACCTTCCCTTCGGCGCGGTGACTGCCATCCCTTATGATGCCGAATTCAGCTTGGCGCAGTTCGAGCTTCTGCAGCACGGCCTGGTGCCGCAAGCGATGGAAGACAAGTGGTTCGTCTATTTCGAGGCGCCGAACCTGTACTTTCATCGGAGCTGGACGGGGCAGGCCTTTTATCGCGTGACGCTTCAGCCATCGCCCACGGGATGCGCAGTCGGCGAAGCCGTCTGTTCCTCGGAAGTCCTCGACAATGCGGATCCGGGCTACCACGTGCAGCTTCTGGGTTTCGTGATCACCAACCTTCTGCTGGGCCAAGCGCGGGCGTTCCCGCGGCCTGCCGGCATCAAGGAACCGCAGGCCGGCGTCTATCAGCACGCCGTTGCCGGTACGCGCCATGCCGAGCGGATCGTGGCGCGAAAGCCCTGGTGGAAATTCTGGGGGTAGGCGCGCTCACCGTGCCCGCGCCGCGGCGCGTGCCAGCGTCGCCAGCGCCTCGTCGGCGATCACTTGTCCCGCGTTTCCGCCAGCCCGCGTCATCCCGCGTTCGGCCTCGCGCACCCGCTCGACCGCGCGGGCCAGCATGGGGCTCGTCCAGCGGCGCAGCGCGATCTTGGTGCTCATCTCTTCCTTGAAGAACACGCGGTATTTCTTGACCACTTCGTCGGGCGAGGCGCCGCGGTCGATATCGGCGCGCATCTCGGCGAGGCTCATCAGGCGGCGCACGAGCTGGCGCAGCAGCGGGATCGCCGAGACGCCGGCATGTTCGAGCCGGGCGAGCTCGACGCCGATCTCGGCCGCACGCCCCTCGACCACCGCCTCGATCGCGCCATGCATCTCGGCTTCGCCGAGGTCGGCGCCGATCTCCTCGAGTGCCGCGATCCCGGCCTCGCGCGGGCGGTCCGGCGCGGCGTCGAGATAGATCGACAGCTTTTCGATCTCGCGCGCCAGCACGGCGCGGTCGCCGCCCGACAGCGCCGCGAGCCGCTCGGCCGCGCCGCCCACCAGCCGCAGGCCATTCTCGCGCGCGATTCCCGCGGCGAGCTGCGCGGCACTGCGCGCATCGGGGATGTAGCAGGCATGCGCCATCGCCGCAGGCGCCGCCAGCACGAGCTTGAGCAGGCGCCCGGTGCCCTTGAGCGCGCCGCCGACCGCCACCACCGGATTGCCTGCGACCTCGGCATCGAGCAGAAGCCGCACCGCTTCGGTCGAATCGTCGTCGATCCCGCTGATCCGGACATAGCGTGCGCCGCCGAACAGCGAGAGCGACGCCGCTTCCTCGGCGATCCGGCCCGGATTTGCCTTGAGCGTCGATCCCTCGATATCGATCCGCTCCGCCTCGCTGCCCATCGCCCGGCCGAGCCGCGCGGCCAGATCGTTGGCGCCGGCCTCGTCGGGGCCGTAGAGCAGGAACAGGCGGATATCCGGCCCCGGCTTGTCCAGCCGCGCGCGGATCTGCGCTTCGCTGGCCTTCACTGGCCCTTGGTTTCGGTGCTGCGCGCGTAGCGGGCGAGGCGCGCGACGATCTGGTCGGCGACGATGCCCGAGAGCCGCTCGAGCGCGCTCTTCTCCGCGGCGATCGTCGCATATTCGGATCCGACGACGTCGATGCCCGCGTCCGACCCCGCGGTGGCGTCGAGCACGGTCTGGCCGGTGGCGAGCTCGACCAGCTGGTAGCGCGCGCGCAGCGTGCGGCGCTCGCGCGTCACCACGTCGTCGCGACGCACCCCCAGGCCCTCGATGCGGTCGTCGAGCTTGATCTCGAGCCGATAGGCGGGCGTGCCGCTGCGTGTCGCCTCGATCCGGTCGCGCACGGCGTTGGCGACCAGCCACCCGGCCTCGCCCTCGATCGGCGCGACCTCGACCCCCGACAGCATGGTCTGCACCGGCCCGCCCACGCCGCCGCCATAGAGCGGCCGCAGCCCGCAGCCGCCCAGCGCGGGTGCAAGCGCGCCAAGCGCGAGCAAGGCCGCGGCGAGTCTCATGCGACGATGTTCACCAGACGATCGGGCACCACGATCACCTTCCTGGGGGACGCGCCCTCCAGAATGCGCTGCACATTGGGGTTTGCCAAGGCCATTGCCTCCAGCGCGTCCTTCGCTTCGCCCTTTGCTGCCTTCACCGTGTCGCGCAGCTTGCCGTTGACCTGGAGCGCGATCGTCACTTCGTCTTCGACCAGCAGCGCGGGATCGACCTGCGGCCATTGCGCGTCGGCGATCAGCGTCTCGTTGCCCATCGCGGCCCAGGCCTCCTCGGCGAGGTGAGGCGTCATCGGCGCGGCGAGCAGGATGATCGTGCGGATCGCGGTTGCGCGCGATGCGCTCGGCTGCGCCTTCTCGATCGCGTTGACCAGCTCGTAGAGCTTGGCCACCGCCTTGTTGAATTGCAGCGATTCGATGTCCGCGGCGACCCCCGCGATGGTCTGGTGCAGCTTGCGGTCGAGCGCCTTGTCCTCGCCCTGCCACTCACCCAGCCCGTCGAACAGGCGCCACAGCCGCTGGACGAAACGCCATGCGCCCTCGATGCCGTTCTCGGTCCATTCGAGGTCGCGCTCGGGCGGCGAGTCCGACAGCACGAACCAGCGCACCGCGTCCGCGCCATATTGGTCGACGATCGGCTCGGGATCGACGGTGTTCTTCTTGGACTTCGACATCTTCTCGATGCGTCCGGCGGTGACCGGTGCGTCGTTCGATGCCTCGACCCAGATCTCGCCCTTGCGCACCACCTCGCCCGGCGACAGCCAGCGGCCGTCGGCCGCCTTGTAGGTCTCGTGCGTGACCATGCCCTGGGTGAACAGCCCGGCGAACGGCTCGGCCACGTCGAGCTTGCCGATGCGCTTGAGCGCTCGCGTCCAGAAACGGGCGTAGAGCAGGTGCAGGATCGCATGCTCGACCCCGCCGATATACTGGTTCACCGGCAGCCACTGCTCGGCGACAGCGCGGTCGAACGGTTTGTCGCCGGGCTGGCTGGCGAAGCGGATGAAGTACCAGCTCGAATCGACGAAGGTGTCGAGCGTGTCGGTCTCGCGTCGCGCCGGCTTGCCGCAGCTCGGGCAGTCGACCTGGCGCCAGGTCGGGTGGCGGTCGAGCGGATTGCCGGGGATGTCGAACGAGACGTCCTCGGGCAGCACGATCGGCAGCGACGCGCGGGGGGCGGGGACCACGCCGCAGGCTTCGCAATGGATGATCGGGATCGGCGTCCCCCAATAGCGCTGGCGCGACACGCCCCAGTCGCGCAGGCGCCATACGGTGGTGCCGGTGCCCCAGCCGCCGGCTTCGGCGCGAGTGATCACCTCGCGCTTGGCGTCGGGCACGTCCATGCCGTCGAGGAAGTGCGAATTCACCAGCGTGCCGGGGCCGCTATACGCCTCGGAATCGGTGAATTCGGGTGCGGTCTTGTCGCCGTCGGAGACGACGCGCCGGATCGGCAGCCCATATTTGGTCGCGAATTCGAAGTCGCGCTGGTCGTGCGCCGGCACCCCGAACACCGCGCCGGTGCCATAGTCCATCAGCACGAAATTCGCGATATAGACCGGCAATTCCCAAGCAGGATCAAAGGGATGGATCGCGCGGATGCCGGTGTCGAAGCCGAGCTTCTCCTGCGTCTCCAGCTCCGCCGCGGTGGTCCCGCCGAGCTTGCACTGCGCGATGAACGCCTCGGCTTCCGGGCTCGTCTCCGCGAGCTTGCGCGCGATCGGATGATCCGCCGCGATCGCGACGAAGCTCGACCCGAAGATCGTGTCGGGCCGGGTGGTGAAGACCTCGACCTCGCCCCCGTCGCTGAGCTCGAAGCGGAACTGCAGCCCCTCGGACTTGCCGATCCAGTTCTCCTGCATCAGCCGCACCTTGTCGGGCCATTTGTCGAGCGTGCCGAGACCGTCGAGCAGCTCGTCGGCGAAGTCGGTGATCTTGAGGAACCACTGGTTGAGCTTCTTCTTCTCGACCAGCGCGCCCGAACGCCAGCCGCGGCCGTCGATCACCTGCTCGTTGGCGAGCACGGTCATGTCGACCGGGTCCCAATTGACCGTCGATTCCTTGCGATAGACCAGCCCGTTCGCGAACAGGTCGAGGAACAGCGCCTGCTCGTGCCCGTAATAATCGGGCTCGCACGTCGCCAGCTCGCGTGTCCAGTCGATCGCGAGGCCGAGGCGCTTCAGCTGCGCGCGCATCGTCGCGATATTGTCGCGCGTCCAGGCGCCGGGATGGACCTTCTTCTCCATCGCCGCATTCTCGGCCGGCATACCGAACGCATCCCAGCCCATCGGGTGGAGCACTTCCATGCCGCGCATCCGGCGATAGCGCGTGAGCACGTCGCCCATCGTGTAGTTGCGGACATGCCCCATATGGATGCGCCCCGAGGGATAGGGGAACATCTCGAGCACATAGGATTTGGGCTTGGATGAATTGTCGTCCGCGGCAAAGGTCTGGCGATCTTCCCAGACCTTTTGCCACGCGGAATCGGCCTTCAGCGCGTTGAACCGCGACATGCTTTTCCTTTGGGTCTCGGCACCGGCCCGCTCCCCCACCCGGCCACCCATAGAATATACTGGCGTTGGGTGGCCGGGTAGGGAGCGGGCCGGCACCGCCAAACTAAAAGGGAACTCTCAATCCCCGACGATCGCGGCGCGGCGCAGGTCGCGCGCGCGCGTGAGGATGATGTCCTCGAGCTTCTGCACGGTCGCCGCCTCGACGGGCGAGTCCACCCACTGGCCGTTCTGGTTGACCTGCCGCACGGCCGCGACGCGGAGCGCGTCGGCGCGAAGATCCTGGTCGAGGATGGCGATCGTCACCTTCATCCGCTCGGTCTGCAGGTTCGGGTTCACATACCAGTCGGTGACGATCACGCCGCCGTTCGAGTCGGTCTGCACGATCGGCATGAACGAGATGGTGTCGAGCGACGCGCGCCACAGATAGGCATTGACGCCGATCGTCGTCACCTTCGACGCGGCGAGGTCCGCGCGCGGACGGTCCTTGCCGCCGCCGCATGCGGCGAGCGACGCCGTCATGCTCAGGGCAACACTGCCCAGGATCGCGGTGCGCAACAGGCGGTTCATCGGCATCTTCCTATGGGAAACTCTATGGGTCGCGAGCATCTATAGATGGTCATGCGTCCGCCGCAAGCGTTGCCGCTGTGCGCCTTGTGCAACAGTCGGAGTAAAAAGCGATTCCGCCGGTGGAACATTGCGGCCGAATCATGGTAGGCGCCTAGATACGGTAGGGGTTGAAATGAGCGTTCGGCGACTCACGACTGGCATGGGGATCGGCGCGCTGGGCGCGGCCGGCCTCGTCGTCGCGCCCGCGCTGCTCGCCCAGACCGCGCCCCAGCAGCAGCGAGTCGCGCAGAAGCGCGCGGTTTCGATCGCCAGCATCGGCACCTTCACTCCCGCCGCGGCCGATCCCAAGCTCGCCGCGGCGCTTGCCCGCGCCGGGCTGTCGGGCAGCGGCTTCCGCTTCACCCCGGCCGATTCGGCACGCTCCGCCAGCCGCAGCGTCACCGTCGCGGTGCGCGCGCGCAACCCGCGGCCGATCGCGGCGGTTGCCGATCGCGGCGCCGCGGCACCCGCCTCGGTCACGCTCCAGCCGATCGCCTATAATCTCGGCGTGTCGGTGGGCTGGAAGCGCTTCGCCATCTCGGGCGATCTCTCGAAGCTCGACCTGGCCGGCCAGCCCGGCAGCCGCGAGGCGCTCGACCTGGGCGTCACCTATACCGGCAAGCGCGCCTCGGGCCGGATCAAGGCGGCGACCGAGCGTCCGCTCGAGGGGACGCCGCGCCTGATCGCCGCCGACCCCAACTATTCGATCGATGTCGGCGGCTCCTACTCGCTGACCCGCAACCTCGATCTCACCGCGGGCGTGCGTTACAAGTCCGAAGAGAACCGCCTGCCGCAACTGACCGACAACCGGCGCGACAGCCAGGCGGTCTATGTCGGCACCGCGATCCGGTTCTGACGCGCCCACGCGTCGATTCCTGCCCATCCGTGAACGCCTAATGGCCTGAGCGCGCGCCAGCGCCGTTCGTCCATGCCGCCGAGTGCGATCACCGGCACGCCGAGATCGCGAGTCATCAGCCCGAGCCGCACCGGCCCCAAGGCGCGCGCGCCGGGATGGGAACGAGTCGAGTGGACTGGCGAGACGAACAGCAGCTGCGCGCCGGCGCGAACCGCGGCAATCGCCTCGCGGCGCGAATGCGCGGGTGCGGTGAGTGCACCGCGATGCCGGCCATGGCTCCCGGCCGCGCCGCTGCCCAGCCTCTCGTGCCCGGCAACGACCAGGACGAGACCCCGGCGCGTGGCAATCCGGCGCAGCTTAACAAACAGCTTCCGCCGTTTGGACTTCGGCCATTCGTAATGCCGCAGGATGACGCCGGCCCCGTGTGGCAATGTCGCCAGCGCATCCCAGAGCGCCTCGCCCATGCGCGGATCGGTCATCAGCCAGCGGCGCGGCAGTTCGCGGTTGCGGGAGGGGTGGCGGCAAGGCATCGCCCCTCCTATAGCCGCGCGCATGTCATCCGACACTGCCGACTCGCGCCTCTCCGCCATCCATGACCGAATCGCCCGCGCCGCGAGGATCGCCGCCCGGGCGCCCGGCGATGTCACGCTCATCGCCATCTCGAAGACGCACGAGGCGGATGCGATCCGGCCCCTGATCGCCGCCGGCCAGCGCGTGTTCGGCGAGAATCGCGTGCAGGAGGCGGCGGCGAAATGGCCCATGCTGCGCGACGAGACGCCAGGCATCGCGCTCCATCTCGTCGGCCAGCTCCAGTCGAACAAGGCCGAGGATGCGGTCGCGCTGTTCGACGCGATCCATGCGGTCGACCGTTCCTCGCTGATCGCGGCGCTCGCGCGTGCGATGGACAAGGCCTATCGCCGCCCGCCCTGCTTCGTCCAGGTCAATATCGGCGACGAGCCGCAAAAGGGCGGATGCGCGGTCGTGGATCTTCCCGCGCTGCTTGCCGAAGCGCGCGCCGCGGAGCTTCCGCTCGCCGGCCTGATGGCGGTCCCGCCCTTCGGGGTCGAGGCCGCGCCCTATTTCGCGCTGCTCGCCAAGCTGGCGCGCGACAACGGCGTCGTCGGGCTCAGCATGGGCATGTCGGACGATTTCGAGACCGCCGTGACGCTGGGCGCGACCCATGTCCGTGTCGGCACGGCCCTGTTCGGAGCGCGGGCATGAGCCTCCCGATCCGTTTCGACGCGCTGATCTTCGATTTCGACGGGGTGCTGCTCGAGAGCGAATATGCCGGCAACCGCCAGGTCGCCGAATATCTCACCGGGATCGGCCATCCGACCACGCCCGAAGACGCGATGACGCATTTCATGGGGTTGTCGGGCCATGATTTCCTCGGCGCGATCGAGCGCTGGATCGGCCGGCCACTTCCCGATGATTTCCATGAGGCCCGGGCGGTCGAGGATCGCCGTGCGCTCGAAGAAGGCATCGAGGCGGTGATCGGTGCGGTCGCCTTCATCCGCGCGCTGCCCGAGTCATTGCCCCGCGCCATCGCCTCGTCGAGCTCGACGCGCTGGATCACCACGCATCTCGACCATCTCGGCATCCGCGACGCGTTCGGCGGCAAGATCTTCAGCGGCCGCGAGCATGTGAAGCGTGGCAAGCCCGCGCCGGACGTCTATCTCCATGCCGCAGACGCGCTCGGTGTCGATATCGTCCGCTGCGCGATCCTCGAGGATTCGCCCGTGGGTGCGACCGGTGCGGTGGCTTCGGGCGCGCATGTCATCGGCCTTTGTGCGGGCAGCCATTGCGGAGTCGGGCATGACGAGCGCCTCCGCGCGATCGGCGTCCACGACATCGCGCATGATTTCGGCGAGGTCGCGCGGCTGCTCGCCTGACGTTCGCGCCGCCTAGAGCTGGTGCCCGGTGCGGTCGCGCTTGGTCGCGAGATAGCGTTCGTTGTGCGGGTTGGGCGGCAGGCTGTGCGGGACCCGCTCGGCGACGGCGATCCCGGTGGCTTCGAGCCCGGCAACCTTCGCCGGGTTGTTGGTCAGCAACCGGATGCGATCCTGCCCCAGCAGCTGCAGCATCCGTCCGGCGACGCCGAAGTCGCGCGCATCCACCGCGAAACCCAGCCGGGTATTGGCATCGACCGTATCGAACCCCTGGTCCTGCAGCGCATAGGCGCGCAGCTTGTTGATCAGCCCGATCCCGCGCCCCTCCTGGCGCAGATAGAGCAGGACGCCCCAGCCGCTGTCCGCGATGGCGTGGATCGCGGCATGGAGCTGCGGCCCGCAATCGCATTTGAGGCTGCCGAGCACGTCTCCGGTCAGGCACTCGCTGTGCAGCCGCACCAGCGGTGGCGCCCCCGTCGGCTGTCCGATCAGCAGCGCGACATGCTCGTCGGGCGATTCGGGCGTGCGGAAGGCGACGATCTCGGCATCTTCCGCACCCGCCACCGGCAAGCGCGCGCGGGTGACGATACGCAGCCGGGCCGGATGCTCATGCGCCGATATATCGGCGGGGGTGATGGTCTCGCCGGCTTCGCCTTCATAGGCGAAGAAGGCCGGGAGCAGCCCCGCGATCCGCGCCAGCCGCAGCGCCGCCGCCGCCGCATCGGGCACGGGCACGGGGATCGCGCGGAACGGACCCTTGAACGGCGTGGCGAGGTCGAGCTGCGGATCGGCCAGCGCCACCGCGCCGTCGAAATCGAGCCATGGCGCGCGCCCGACCAGGACGGGCGCATCGGGGGTCGCGGCATCGCGCTGGTTGGCGAGCTTGAGCGTCGCGGCGCGTCCCGCCGAAAGCAGCACCGGCGCGGTGCCTCCGGGATCGAACTCGGCGAGTCGCGCGGCGTCCGCGGTCTCGATCGCCAGCAGCGCCAGCGTGCCCTCGGTCCCGCGGATCACGATCGGCCACCCGCGGCGCAGCGCATCGATCGCGCGAGCGGCCGCTCTGGGGTCCGAGGGGCCGGCGTCGCTCAAAAATCGAACTCGGTGACGATCGGGACGTGATCCGACGGCTTGAGCCAGCCGCGGCACGGCTCGCACACACGGTGCGCGGTCGCTTTGGCGGCCACGTCGCGGCTGGCCCACATATGGTCGAGCCGCCGCCCGCGATCCGACGCGGCCCAGTCCTTGGCGCGATAGCTCCACCAGGTGAAGCAGCGCTCGGGCGCGGGGATGAAGCGGCGCCCGAGATCGACCCAGTCGTTCGCCGCCTGCAGCCGCGCCAGCGCCTCGACCTCGATCGGGGTATGGCTCACCACGTCGAGCAGCTGCTTGTGGCTCCACACGTCGCATTCGAGCGGGGCGATGTTGAAGTCGCCGGTCACGATCACCGGCAGGTCGCCGAGCCCTTCGGACCAGCGCGTCATGCGCTCGACGAAATCGAGCTTCTGCCCGAATTTGGGGTTCACCTCGCGGTCGGGGATGTCGCCGCCGGCGGGCACATAGACATTCTCGAGCCGCACGCCGTTGGGCAGCCGCACCCCGACATGGCGCGCCTCGCCATTGGCCTGCCAGTCGAGCCGGTCGTCTTCGCTCACCGGCACGCGGCTGACGATCGCGACGCCGTGATGCATGCGCTGGCCGTGGATGATGATGTGGTCATAGCCCAGCGCGCGCAGCGGCGCGTGCGGGAAGTCGCCGTCGATGACCTTGGTTTCCTGCAGGCACAATATGTCGGGCGCCTCCTCGCGGAGGAATTTCTCGACGATCTCCATGCGGAAGCGGACGGAGTTGATGTTCCAGGATGCGATCTTCATTGGAGCCGGCATGTAATCGGGGAAGCCGCGCTACGCCAGAGAGACGCTTTGTTGTTTGCGGCACCAGCTCGCTCCCCCGGCCACCCATATGATGCTACCGCTGGGGTGCCGGGTGGGGGAGCGGGCTGGTGCCGAACCGACCGCGCTAGCGGCGCCCAAAACGCCAAAGGCCCCCGCTCCGGGGGCATGGAGCGAGGGCCGACCTGGCGTTCGTCACGCAGGCGGGACAGGACCAGTTCGGGCAACAGGGGGAAAAATCCCGAAAGCCCCGTCCGCACGATCGGTGTTAGCGGCCGAAAGCTGTCGCCAGGATGAATACGCGTGTCAGCGGCGGCCGCCGGTCCTCCGCGGGTCGTTCCAGCGGAACGCTCCGTCGCTCACCGGCACGTTGAAGCGCTGATTCGACAGCCGCACCGTGGTGCGGTTGTTCTGGCTGTCGAGCGCCACCCAGCCCTGGAGCATGAGCCCGCCGGGCGCGGCCGCGTTGCGCGCGAACACCATCGTGATCCGCCCATATTCGGGCCGCTTGGGATCGTGCGCCTCGATGCTCACCACGTCCGGATTGCCGGTCGGAACGACCTTGGCATAGCGCGAGAGGTCGCGACTGGGGTCGAGCAGCACCCCGAGCGGCGAGTCCTTGACCGGCCAGCGCGACACCTGGCGCACCGAATAGTCGATGAACCACAGCGCGTTGCCGTCGCCGACGATCAGCAGCGGCACGCCCTTCTGATACTGGAAGCGGACCTTGCCCGGCTTCTTGAGCGTGAGCGTGCCGCTCAGCGTCTTGCCCGCGCGGTCGGTCTGCGCGAACGCCGCGGTCATCGTCTGGCTCGCCTTGAGGTGCTGCTGCACCTGCGCGAGCGTGCCCTGCTGCTGCGCGGCGGCGGGCAGGCTGAGCGGAAGAGCGACGGCGGCCAGAGCCGCCAGGGGTCGGATGTTCATGGGTTTGCCAAACATATCCGATCCCCTGCGGGTTCCGCGTTGAACCCGTCGTGAACCGTCAGCCTTCGCTGCGCGCCTTGACGATCTTGCCCGGGTTGCGCGGCGGCTCGCCCTTGGGGAGCGCGTCGACATGCTCCATGCCCTCGGTCACCTCGCCCCACACCGTGTACTGGCCGTCGAGGAAGGTCGCGTCGTCGAGGCAGATGAAGAACTGCGAATTGGCGCTGTTGGGATCGTTGGTGCGCGCCATCGAGCACACGCCGCGGACATGCGGCTCGCGGCTGAATTCGGCGGGGAGGTTGGGCTCCTTCGACCCGCTCATGCCGGTGCCCGTGGGATCGCCGCCCTGCGCCATGAACCCGTCGATCACGCGGTGGAACACGACGCCGTCATAGAAGCCGCTGTCGGCGAGCTTGGTGATCCGCTCGACATGCTTGGGCGCGAGATCGGGACGCAGCTTGATATGCACGTCGCCGGTGTCGAGGGTCATCACGAGGCGGGTGGGGAGGTCGGCCATCTGAACTGCAACTCCAAAAACACATTATGTCGCGCGCCACCTAGGCGTGTGTGCGCCCGGTTGCAAATCGGGTAACGCGAGCCGGTGCCGCCAATGCGCCCGGGCGCGTTCCAAACCGAAACAGTCCGGATTGGCAGCGCGATTCGAGCGCGTTAGAGGGAGGAACAGGCGCCGGACAGGGGAAGGCTCGATGACCGACGAGACCGACACCACCCACACCGTGCCCGAGACCGCCGCGCGCGAATCGCACGACCATCTGAGCCCCGAATTCGTCCGTACCGTGCTCGACCTGGTCGAGAGCGGCGAGGTCGAGGCGGCGCGCGAGAAGGTCGAGCCGCTCCATCCCGCCGACATCGCCGATCTCGTCGAGCTGACCCCCGCCGACCAGCGCCATGCGCTCGCGGCCGCGATCTCGGGCCTAATCGACGGCGACGTGCTGGCCGAGATGAATGACTGGGTGCGCGACGAGCTGATCGAGGCGCTCGACCCGCACGAGGTCGCCGACATCGCCGCCGAGCTCGATACCGACGACGCGGTCGCGATCATCGAGGACATGGAGGAAGAGGACCAGCGCGCCGTGCTGCGCGCCCTCGACCCCGACGACCGCGCCGCGATCGAGGAAGCGCTCTCCTATCCCGAGGAATCCGCCGGCCGCCTGATGCAGCGCGAGCTGATCGCGGTGCCCGAGCATTGGACCGTCGGCGACGTGCTCGATTACCTCCGCGGCGAGGAGGAGCTGGCGACCGATTTCTGGGAGATCTTCGTCGTCGACCCCGGACACAAGCCGGTCGGCACCTGCGCGCTGTCGTGGATCCTGCGCACCCCGCGCGCGGTGGCGATGGGTGACGTCATGAAGCGCGAGCAGACGCTGATCCCGGTCGCGATGGACCAGGAAGAAGTCGCGCTGATCTTCCAGAAATACGCGCTGATCTCGGCCGCGGTGGTCGACGACAGCGGGCGCCTGGTCGGCATGATCACGGTCGACGACGTCGTCCACATCATCTCCGAGGAGGCGGGCGAGGACGCGCTGCTCCTGTCGGGCGCGGGCGAGGGCGACATCAACGAGCCCGTGGTCGATTCCTACAAGGTCCGCGTGCGCTGGCTGATCGCCAATCTCGGCACGGCGATGGTCGCGGCGACGATCATCGGGCTGTTCGAGGGGACCATCGCCAAGATGGTGACGCTCGCCGCGCTGATGCCGATCGTCGCCGGCGTCGGCGGCAATGCCGGGACGCAGACGATGGCGGTCACCGTCCGCGCGCTCGCCACCAACCAGCTGACCGAGGCCAATACCTGGCGTGCGATCCGCCGCGAGATCAACGTCGCGCTGCTCAACGGCGTGACGATCGCCGCGGTGCTCGGCAGCGGCGTCGGGCTCGTGTTCCAGAACGCGCTGCTCGGCGGCGTCATCGCCACCGCGATGCTCGCCAACATCGTCATCGCCGGTTGTGCGGGCGTGCTGGTGCCGCTCGCGCTGCAGCGCCTTCGCGCCGACCCCGCGGTGGCGTCGTCGGTGTTCGTCACCATGACCACGGACTCGATGGGCTTCCTCGTCTTCCTCGGTCTCGCCAGCGCGAGCGGCCTCACCGGCTAGACTGGCTTGATCGGGACGCGCGCATTGCCCAGATGGAGGGCGTGCCGCTTCATCTCACCAAGGTCGCCTATGGCTGCGACAGCATCGACTATCTGCGCGAGCGCTTGGCGCTGCGCGCCGCGCACGGCCCGACCGCGTTCCTGACGACGCGCTACCTGCCCAAGCGCCACGAGGAGATCGCCCCCGCAACCGGCAGCGGCGGCTCGTTGTTCTGGATCATCAAGCACCAGCTCGTCGGGCGCACGCCGATCCTGAGCTTCGGCGAAGCGGAAGGCGGCCGCGTCGCGATCCATCTCACGTCCGAGCTGATCCTGGTCCAGCCGCGCCCCAAGCGCGCGCACCAGGGCTGGCGCTATCTCGAGGACAGGGACGCGCCGGCCGATCTCGGCACCGGCGACACGGCGTCGCTTCCGCCCGAGCTGGCGGGAAAGCTGGCCGAGCTGGGAATCGTCTGACGCGTCAGCGCGCCAGCGAGGGGAAGGCCGCGCGGAACGCCGCCACCTTGGGCTTGTCCCAGCGCACGATATAGGGGTGGGTCGGGTTGCGCCGCGCGAAATCCTGGTGGCTGGCCTCGGCGAGGTGGAACTGGCCCTGCTCGATCCTGGTCACGATCGGCTTGCCATAGGCGCCGGTCTTGCCGAGCTGCTCGATATAGGCCCGTGCCACACGCGCCTGGCCCGGATTCTGCGGAAAGATCGCCGAACGATAGCTCGGGCCGGTATCGGGGCCCTGACGATTGAGCTGAGTAGGGTCGTGCGCGACCGAGAAATAGATGCGCAGCAGCGTGGCATAGCTCACCTGGCGCGGGTCGTAGACGATGCGAACTGCTTCGGCGTGGCCGGTGCGCTCGGTAGATACCTGATTATAGGTGGCGGTCGAACGGCTGCCGCCGGCATAGCCGCTGGTGACGTCGCGCACCCCCTTCACTTGCTCGAACACGGCTTCCAGGCCCCAGAAGCAGCCGCCCGCGAGCACCGCGACCTGGTTGCCGGGTGCGGGCGCGACATCGGTGGTGGAGGCGGGAATCGCCACCGCTTTCTCGGCGGCGGCCGCCGTCAGCGGCGGGACCAGGCCGGCCATGGACATGAAGCCCAGGCTCGCGAGGCCGGCGATACCGAGCGCGGCAGCACGCATCAGAAGAAGGAGCTGGCGGCGACCTGCTCGATGTTGAACGCGACCATGCCGATCGCGCCAAGCGAGAAGCCGGCCAGGAAACGCCGCAGGAACTGCGACTTGAACATCGCACGCATGACTAGACCCTTTGTCTTGGTTGGGGGCGGAGATGGGGTCGCCGCCCGCGAATCCAAGAGAAGTTCTACTTGTCGCCGATGAACGTTGGCTGGCCGCAACGTAATTGGTCGTTCAGGTTGCGGTACCGCGCCGCGTAAGCGGCGCTTGGACTAACGCAGCGCCGCGCAGGCCTCCTGGATGCGCCCGCACGCCTCGGTCAGCACGTCCTCGCTGGTCGCATAGCTGATGCGCAGCGCGGGCGAGAAGCCGAACGCCGCGCCGTGCACCGCCGCGACCTTGGCATCGTCGAGCAGATAACCCACCATCGTCTCGTCGCTGTCGATGACGAGGCCCTTGGGCGTGGTCTTGCCGATCAGCGCGCTGAACTCGGGATAGACGTAGAAGGCGCCTTCGGGGCGCGGGCAGTTCATGCCGTTGATCTGGTTGAGCATCGAGACGACCAGGTCGCGGCGCTTCTGGAACGCCGCGGCGCGGTCCTTGAGGAACGACTGGTCGCCGTTGAGCGCCGCCACCGACGCCGCCTGCGATACGCTGCACGGGTTGCTGGTCGATTGCGACTGGAGCTTGCCCATCGCCTTGATCAGCCATTGCGGGCCGGCGCCGAAGCCGATGCGCCAGCCGGTCATGGCATAGGCCTTGGACACGCCATTGGCGGTCAGCGTACGGTCGTAGAGTGCCGGGCAGACCTGCGCGATCGTCGCGAACTCGAAGCCGTCGTAGAGGATGTGCTCGTACATGTCGTCGGCATAGATCAGCACGTGCGGGTGCCGTTCGAGCACCTCGCCCAGCGCCTTGAGCTCGGCCGCGCTGTAGGCGGCGCCGGTCGGGTTGGAGGGCGAGTTGAGCACCACCCACTTGGTCTTCGCGGTGATCGCCGCCTCGAGCTGCTCGGGCTTGATCTTGTAGTTCTGGTCGGCGCCCGCGGCGATGAACACCGGCTTGCCGCCGGCGAACTCGACCACGTCGGGATAGCTCACCCAATAGGGCGCCGGGACGATCACCTCGTCGCCCGCGTCGATCGTCGCGCAGAAGGCGTTGAACAGGGTGTGCTTGCCGCCCGAGTTCACGCTGATCTGGTTCTCGGCATAGGTGAGGCCGTTGTCGCGCGCGAACTTGCCGACGATCGCTGCCTTGAGCTCGGGGGTGCCGTCGACATTGGTGTACTTCGTCACGCCCTTGCGGATCGCCTCGATCGCGGCTTCCTTGACGAAGTCGGGCGTGTCGAAATCGGGCTCGCCCGCGCCCAGGCCGATCACGTCGATGCCGGCCCGTTTCAGCTCGAACACGCGGCTCGTCATCGCGAGCGTGGCGGAGGGCTGGATACGGTTGAGCGCGGCGGAGGTCTGCATGGGCGATGGCCTGTCTGGAGGGAACGCGCGCCCTATAGGTCCGCTTGTCGCTCCTCCGCAACCGTAACAGCCGCAACAAGTCCCCGCAGCGCGTTGCCGATGAAGAAACCTTGGGCGAGATCGGCCGGGATCAGCTCTGCCTCGACCGCGTGCCCGCTCGCGATCAGCTCCGCGCGCAGCACGCCGGGCAGGATGCCGCGGGCCAGCGGCGGCGTCAGCAGCCTGCCGTCCCGCTCGACGAACACCGAGGTGAAGCTGCCCTCGGTGAGATAGCCCTCGCCATCGACATAGAGCGTCTCGAACGCGCCGTCGACGCGCGGATAGATGCGCCGGTCGCTGGTCTTGTGCGCGAGCCGGAAGTCGCGCGGCGCGACTTCGCGGGGCCGGATCGCCACCGCCACCGGCGCCTCGGGCGCGGCGGGCATCGGCGCGGTGCCGATCGCGACATTGCCCCGCGCCGACAGCAGCAGCCGCACGCGCATGGCCTTGCGCAACCGAAAGGTCGCCGCCTGCAGCTCGTTGCGCGTGGCATGCCGGTCGAAGACGAAGCCCAGCGCCTCGGCGCTCGCCTTCATCCGTGCGAGATGGCGTTCGAGCAGCGGAATGCCGCGCGCGGGATCGAACGCCATGGTCTCGATCAGATCCACTTGCCCCTGCCCCCTCGTCAGGAACGCGCCCTTGGCGAGGCATTCGTCCCACTCTTCCCCCGCACGCGAGTCCGCGACCACGCCCGATCCGAGGCCGATGCTCGCGGTTTCGCTGCCGCCAGGCAAGTGAAGCGTGCGGATCGCGACATTGAACGCCGCGTCGCCATTTGCGTCGATCCGCCCGATCGAGCCGGTATAGGCACCGCGCGCATCGGGCTCGACCGCGCCGATCACCTCCATCGCGCGGATCTTGGGTGCACCGGTCACCGATCCGCACGGGAAGGTCGCCGCCAGCACTTCGCCGATGCTGGTATCGTCCGCGAGCCGAGCCGAGACGGTCGAGACCATCGTGTGCAGCGTCGGATAGGTCTCGACCTTGAACAGCTCGGGCACCTTCACGCTGCCCGGCTGCGCGATGCGCGTCAGGTCGTTGCGCATCAGGTCGACGATCATCAGGTTCTCGGCGCGCTGCTTGGGGTCGCTCGCCAGCGTCGCCCTGGCCGCTTCGTCCGCTTCGGGCGTCGCCCCGCGCGGCGTCGTCCCCTTCATCGGCCGTGCGATCAGTTCGCCGTCACGCAGCGCGACGAACAGCTCGGGCGAGAAGGACAGCAGCCAGTCCTCTCCGGTCCACACGATCCCGCCATAGCCCGCCGCCGCGCGCGTCCGGATTGCGGCATAGGCGGCGAGCGGATCGCCGAGCGTGCGCACGCTCGCACGGAAGCTCAGATTCGCCTGGTAGATGTCCCCTGCCTCGATCCACTCGCGCACCCGGGCGAAGGCTGCGTCATAGTCGGCGCGGCCGATCCGGGGGCGCGGCCGGCCGATCCACGCACCCGCCGGATCGGGCAGCACCGCCGGCACGTCCGCCGCGGCGACCGTCTCATAGCGCTCGAACAGCCCGAACCACAGCAGCGGCCCCGACACGGCGGGCGGGCCGAGCCTGGGCTCCAGCGCATGCCCTGCCTCATAGGCGAGGTAGCCTGCCGCATGCAGTCCCGCGCCGCGCGCCGCGTCGAGCGCCGCCAGCGCCTCCCGCACCTCGCCCTGCGCATGCGCCGCCACGATCCGCACCGGATCGCGGTAGAGCCGCGCATCGGCGCCGCCCGGCCGGGCATCGTCGAGCAGCACGAAGGGGGCCGGGCCAAGCATCGGCCCGCATTGCAACCCCGCACGCCGCACCGCAACCCTCTGTTGCTGCACGCTTCCCGCCCGCCTATCTCCACCCGCGATGAACGACGCTTCCGATCCCCCGCTGCGCGCCGCGATCGTGCCGGTCACGCCGCTGCAGCAGAACAGCACGCTGATCTGGTGCACGCAGACGATGCGCGGCGCCTTCACCGATCCCGGCGGCGACCTCGACCGGCTCAAGGCGGCGGCACGGCAGCATGGCGTCACGATCGAGAAGCTGCTGATCACCCACGGCCATATCGACCATTGCGGCCAGGCGGGGCTGCTGGCGAAGGAACTGGGCGTGTCGATCGAGGGCCCGCACGAGGCCGACCGCTTCTGGATCAGCCGATTGGAGGACGACGGCCGCAACTACGGCATCGACGGCCGCATCTTCGAGCCCGACCGCTGGCTCGAGAATGGCGACACGGTGACCGTCGGCAACCTCACCCTCGACGTCTATCATTGCCCCGGTCACACCCCGGGGCATGTGGTGTTCCATCACGCGCCCTCGAAGCTCGCCATCGTCGGCGACGTGCTGTTCCAGGGCTCGATCGGCCGCACCGATTTCCCGATGGGCAATCATCAGGACCTGATCGACGCGATCACCGGCAAGCTCTGGCCGCTTGGCGGCGACACGGTGTTCGTTCCCGGCCACGGCCAGCCCAGCACCTTCGCGCAGGAACGCCGCACCAACCCCTTCGTCGCGGATTCGGTGCTCGCCAAAAGCTAAACCGTTTGGTTGACAGTTGGCGCGCCGAGTCGTAACTCAACCAAATGGTTGAACGACTCGACATGACTTTCCACGCGCTTGCCGATCCCACGCGCCGCGGCATGCTCGCCAGCCTCGCGCTCGGCGAGAAGTCGATCGGCGAGCTCGCCCAGCCCTATGCGATGAGCTTCGCCGGCGCGTCCAAGCACGTCCAGGTGCTCGAGCGCGCCGGCTTGATCACGCGCCGCAAGTCCGGCCGTACCCAGCTCTGCCGGCTCCGGGCGGAGCCGCTCGCCGAAGCCGATCAGTGGCTGCGGCAATGGGAGCGGTTCTGGAACATCCGCCTCGACGCGCTCGAAGCGCTCATCCGCGACACCGCGAAGGGAGGGACGCAATGACCTATATCGACGGCTTCGTGCTCGCCGTGCCCACCGCGAATCGCGAACGCTTCCGCGCGATGGCGGAACGCGTCGCGAAGATCTTCGTCGATCATGGCGCGCTGCGCGTGATCGAGAATTGGGGCGACGACGTGCCCAGGGGCGAGGTCACCGACTTCTACCGCGCGGTCCAGGCCAAGCCGGACGAGACCGTCGTCTTCTCGTTCATCGAATGGCCGTCGAAGGAAGCGCGCGACAAGGGCAACGATGCCGTCGCCGCCGATCCGCGCATGGAGCAGGTGCCGGAGGAGATGAACCTCATGGATCCCAAGCGCATGATCTATGGGGGCTTCGTGCCGGTGGTCGACGAGACGGGAGCCTGATCCATGGCCAAGGCGACTCCCTTCCTCATGTTCCAGGGCGGCAAGGCCGAAGCCGCGCTCACCTTCTATGCCGAGCATGTCCCGGACAGCCGCATCGGGACGCTCGAAAAATTCGGTGCCGACGGCCCGGGCCCCGAGGGCACCGTGCTCCGCGGCTATGCGACGATCGCCGGGCAGGCGGTGATGGCGCACGACAGCTTCGTCACCCACGGCTTCGACTTCACCCCCTCATGGTCGTTCTTCCTCGAATGCGCCGATGAAGCCGAGTTCGACCGGCTGTTCGAGACGCTGTCCCAAGACGGCGGCGTGCTGATGCCCCCCGACAATTACGGTTGGAGCAGGCGCTTCGCCTGGGTCAGCGACCGGTTCGGCATCTCGTGGCAGCTCAACCTCAAATGACCGAGCCCGTCATCCTCACCGTCCGCCGCGACTTCGCCGCGCCGCCCGGGCGCGTGTTCGATGCCTGGCTCGACCCGGATCAGGCGCGCCGCTTTCTCTTCGCCACGTCCGACGGCGAGATGCAGACGGTCGAGATCGACGCCCGCGTCGGCGGCCGTGCGCTGATTGTCGAGCGGCGTCCCGGCGGCGATGCCGGCCACCGGCTGCAGTTCGAGGTGATCGAACGCCCCACCCGCCTGGTCTTCCTGTTCGCCGCCGATCCGGCCGGTGAAGGCGAATGGACTCGCGTCAGCATCGATATCGCGCCCACCGAAACCGGCTGCACGCTCACCCTCACCCACGAAATGGATCCGCAATGGGCGGCCTATGAGGACCAGACGCGCCGCGGCTGGAGCTTGATCCTCGACGGCCTCGCCAGCATCACGGAGTGACCCCGATGACCGACACGCTCGCCGACATGGAAGTCCTCGCCCCTGACACGCTGCGCATGGTGCGCATCCTCGATGCCGCGCCCGAGACGGTGTGGCGCTACCTCACCGAAGCGAAGCTGCGCTACCAGTGGTTCTCCGGCGGGACCGACGCGCACGCCGTCGGCGAGACGGTCGAACTGGTGTTCGACCATGACAATCTCTCCGCCGACGACGTCCCCTATCCCGAGCCCTACGCCAAGTGGAAGGGCGCGGTCGGGCGCGAGACGGTGGTCGAGTTCGACCCGCCGCGCGTCTTCGCAATCAGCTGGGACGAGGGCAGGGAGGGCATCGCTCGCTTCGAGCTGTCCGACGCGGGCGGCGGCAAGACCCGCCTCGTCCTCACGCACAGCGGCATCACCGGCCCCGCGCCGATGGCCAATTTCGGCGGCGGCTGGCATTCGCATCTCGCCGTGCTCGAAGGCCTGCTCAAGGGCGAGCCCGTGCGCGATTTCTGGGCGCTCCACGCGCAATCCGAGGCCAGGGTGGCGGCATCGCTCGCCCGGTCCTGAGCGCCGGCCATGCCCGCTGACCACGAGGCCTATATCGCCGGGGCCCCGGAAGACCTCCGCCCGCTGCTGTTTCGGTTGCGCGCGCAACTCGCGCACGCGCTGCCCGACGCGGAGGAAGTCATCGCCTATAAGATGCCGGGGTTCAGGATCGGACAATCGATCATCGCGGGCTATGCCGCGTTCAGCAGGCAATGCGGGCTCTATCTGGCGCCTTCGGCCATCGCGTCGCATGCCGACGACATTGCCGCCGCGGGGCTCAAGTCGACCAAGACCGGCATCACCTTCTCGCCGAGCCGGCCGATCCCGGATGCGCTCGTCGAGAAGCTCGCCTTGGCGTCCAGAAAGGGTCAGAATCTCTGAGCCTTCGACAATCCGGCCCCAACTCCCTAGATCGGGGCGATGCTGATCCTCGGCCTCGAATCGAGCTGTGACGAAACCGCCGCCGCGCTGGTCACCGGCGACCGCCAGATCCTCGCCCACCGCCTCGCCCGGCAGGACGAGGCGCACCGCCCCTATGGCGGGGTGGTGCCCGAGATCGCCGCGCGCGCGCATGTCGAGGCGCTCGGCCCGCTGATCGAGGCGGCGCTCGACGAGGCGAAGGTCACGCTGGCCGATGTCGACGCGATCGCCGCTACCGCCGGTCCCGGGCTGATCGGTGGCGTCATGGTGGGCCTCGTCACCGGCAAGGCGCTGGCGCATGCCGCGAGCAAGCCGCTGGTCGCGGTCAACCATCTCGAGGGGCATGCGCTCTCGCCGCGCCTCGCCGAGCCCGACCTTGCTTTTCCCTATTTGCTGCTGCTCGTCTCGGGCGGCCATTGCCAGCTGCTGCTGGTCGAGGGCGTCGGCCGCTATCGCCGCCTCGCCACCACGATCGACGACGCCGCGGGCGAAGCCTTCGACAAGACCGCCAAGCTGCTCGGCCTCGGCTTTCCCGGCGGCCCCGCGGTCGAGCGCGCGGCGCTGACGGGTGACCCGCGCGCTGTGCCGCTGCCGCGTCCGCTGGTCGGCTCGGGCGAGCCGCATTTCTCCTTCGCCGGCCTCAAGAGCGACGTCGCGCGCAAGGTCGGCAAGTTCGCTCCCGAAGATCTCGCGGCCTCGTTCCAGCAGGCGGTGGTCGATTGCCTGGTCGATCGCACGCGCATCGCGCTGGGCAAGGCGCCCGAAGCCACCGCGCTCGTCGTCGCCGGCGGGGTCGCCGCGAACACCGCCGTCCGCACCGCGCTCACCACGCTCGCTGCCGAGCATGGCCTGCCCTTCATCGCGCCGCCCCTCTGGCTCTGCACCGACAATGCCGCCATGATCGCCTGGGCCGGGGCCGAGCGGTTCGCGCTCGGCCTCACCGATCCGCTCGACCTGCCCGCGCGCCCGCGCTGGCCGCTCGATCCGGATGCCGAGAAGGTGCGCGGTGCGGGGGTGAAGGGATGAGACTGGCGGTCATCGGCGGCGGCGCCTGGGGTACCGCGCTCGCGCAGGTCGCGGCACGCGGCGGTGAGCCGGTCGCGCTGTGGGCGCGCGAGGATGACGTCATCGCGTCAGTCAACGCCGCGCACGAGAACATGCTCTTTCTCCCCGGCGTCCCGCTCTCCCCGTGGATTCGCGCCACCGACGACCTCGCCGATCTTGCCCAAGCCGAAGCGCTGCTGGTGGTCGTCCCGGCCCAGTTCCTTCGCGCCGTCCTCGCCGACGCGCCCATTGCCGGCCGGCCGCTCGTGCTCTGCGCCAAGGGCATCGAGGCGGGCACGCAGAAGCTTGTCGCCGAAGTCGCGCGCGAGCTGCATCCGGACGCGCCGGTTGCGGTGCTCTCCGGCCCCACCTTCGCACATGAGGTGGCGAAGGGGCTGCCAACCGCGGTCACGCTCGCTTGCGAGGACGATGACCTGCGCGAGCGCCTCGCCGCACGCCTTGCCGGCCCCGCCTTCCGCACGTACGGCTCGTCCGATGTGACCGGCGCCGAAATCGGCGGCGCGGTCAAGAACGTGCTCGCGATCGCCTGCGGCGTCGTCGAGGGCGCGGGGCTCGGCCTCAACGCTCGCGCCGCCCTGATCGCGCGCGGCTTTGCCGAGATGACCCGGTTCGGTGTCGCGCGCGGCGGCCGCCCCGAGACGCTGGCGGGGCTGTCGGGCCTCGGCGACCTCGTGCTCACCTGCTCCTCGACCAATTCGCGCAACTTCTCGCTCGGCATGGGGCTCGGCCAGGGCCGCAGCGCCGCCGAGCTGCTCGCCGACCGCCGCACCGTCGCCGAGGGCGCGGCGACCGCGCCGGTGCTGCGCGAGGCCGCCAGGGCCGCCGGCGTCGACATGCCGGTGACCGAAGCGGTCTGCGCGCTGCTCGAAGGCACGCCCGTCGGCAAGGTCGTGGATGCGCTGCTCAGCCGGCCGCTGCGGGAGGAGCACGCATGAGATGGGCAGCGATGCTGCGAGGCATCAACCTCGGCAAGCGCCAGCTCAAGTCGGCCGAGCTCAAGGCCGCTGTCGAGGGCCTTGGCTTCACTGACGTCAAGACGTTGCTGGCCTCGGGCAATGTCGTCTTCACCGCGGACGAGAAGGATGCCGCGGCGCTGGAGAGGAAGCTCCACGACGCGCTGGCCAAGGCGACCGGGCTCAAGTCCGAGATCTTCGTGCGCTCGCCGGAGGAGATGAAGGCCGTCGCGGATGCCAACCCCTTCCCCGAGGCTACCCGCGAGCGCCCGAGCTTCGTCACGGTCACCTTCCACCGTATGCCCGTCGACAAGGCGGCCGTGGCGCGCCTCGCGGAAATCCATGACGGCCCCGAACGCATGCACGTCGTGGGGCGCGAGCTCTATATCGATTTCCCCGACGGCCAGGGCCGTTCGACCCTCCATCCGGCGATGGGCAAGGCCAGGCTCGACCCGGTCAACACCGCGCGCAACTGGAACACGGTACTGAAGATTCGCGACGCGCTCTAGAAATCGACCGCGATCCCCTTGCGCTCCCAGTCGCCGAAACGCGTGGGATCCTCGCCCAGCGGATCGGTTTCGGCCTTCTTGCCCGGCTCGGGCTTGGGCACCGGCGGGCTCTTCGAGAGATAGGCGGGCGGCTTCACATGATCGGGGCGCTTGCCCATGGGTATGTCCTGATTGCGGCGGTGGCGTCGATCCCCCACATTGGGGCGCGTGGTTAGTCGGCTTTGCCGACCGGTACCAGCCCGCTCCGCCACCGGCCACCCATATGATACTGCCGTTGGGTGGCCGGGTGGAGCGGGCCGGTACCGCTACTGAATGGAGCATATCCAAGTGAACGGTTTCAAGACGGCCATGTTGCTCGCGGCGCTGACCGCGCTGTTCATGGCATTGGGGTTCACCCTCGGCGGGCGCGGCGGGATGATCGTCGCGCTGCTGGTTGCGGTGGGGATGAACCTCTTCACCTACTGGAACGCCGACAAGATCGTGCTGTCGATGCATGGCGCGAAGCAGGTCGACGCGGCCACCGCGCCCGAGTTCCACGGCCTCGTGGCGAGCCTCGCCCAGCGCGCTGGCCTGCCGATGCCGAAGGTCTATGTCATCGACTCGCCTCACCCCAACGCCTTCGCCACCGGCCGCAACCCGGAGCATGCGGCGGTCGCGGCGACCACCGGGCTGCTCGGCATGCTGACCCGCGACGAGATCGCGGGGGTGATGGCGCACGAACTCGCGCATGTCCGCAACCGCGACACGCTGATCATGACGATGGTCGCGACGATCGCCGGCGCGATCTCGATGCTCGCTAATTTCGGCATGTTCTTCCGCGGGAATGATCGCAGCGCGATCTTCGCCACGATCCTCGCGGTGATCGTCGCGCCCTTCGCAGCGATGATCGTGCAGATGGCGATCAGCCGCACCCGCGAGTACGGTGCCGACCGCGGCGGTGCGGAGATTTCGGGCAATCCGCGCGCGCTCGCCTCCGCCCTCGCCAAGCTCGCGCGCGGTGCCGCGGCGGTGCCCAACCCGGTCGCCGAGCGCGTCCCCGCCGCCGCCCAGCTCTACATCGTCCCCGGCCTCGCGCGCGGCGGCGACAGCTGGTTCTCGACTCACCCCGACACCGGCAACCGCATCGCGGCGCTGGAAGCGCTCGCGCGGGAGATGGGCCACCCGGCGGCGGCGATTGACACCGAGCCGCGAAACCCCTCGGAAGTGTCGACTATGTCAACTTCCCGACCCTCGGCGCTCGGCTTCAGACGAGCGCCGCGCCGCTCGAGCGCGCTCGACCCCAACCGGCGCGGCTAGGCCTTGGCGCGTCCTCCTTCCGATCCGCCCGGCGTCCCCGCACGCCGGGCCGCGCTGCGCCTGCTCGACGCAGTGCTGCGCCGCGGCCTCGCCATCGAGCAGGCGCTCGATGCGTCCACCGCCGGCCTCGCCCCGCCCGACCGCGGCCTTGCCCACGCCATCGCCGCCGAAGTGCTGCGCTGGCTCGCCGATCTCGACGCGCTGATCGACAGCGCCACGCGCCAGCGCCTGCCGGACGACGCCAAGGCGCGCTTCGTCCTCCGTATCGCCCTTGCCCAGTCGCTTCGCCTCGGCACGCCGCCCCACGCCGCGATCTCGACCGTGCTGCCGCTGGCCGACGGCGGCCCGCGCAAGCTCGTCCATGGCGTGTTCGGCACGCTCAATCGCAATCGCGCCACGCTGCCCGAGCGCCCGTCGCTCCCGGCGCAAGTCCAGGCCCGCATTGCTGGCAACTGGGGCGAGCGCGTCGCCAATGCCGCCGCTGCCGCGATCGCGGTCCCCCCGCCGCTCGATCTGACCCTGCGGACGGAGATGCCCGAGCTGCTCGGCGAGCGCCTGCTACCCGATCACGTGCGCGTCACTGGCGATGCGTCCGTTCCCGATCTTCCCGGCTATGCCGAGGGCCATTGGTGGGTGCAGGACCTTGCCGCCTCGCTTCCTGCCCGCCTGATCGGCGGCGGGACCGGCCGCGCGCTCGATCTCTGCGCGGCGCCGGGCGGCAAGACGCTCCAGCTCGCCGCGTCGGGCTGGGAGGTCACCGCGGTCGACATCTCCGAAAGTCGTCTGGCGCGACTTTCGGAGAATCTCGAGCGTACGCGGCTCAGCGCGAACATCGTGACCGCCGATCTCCTGACCTGGGAGCCCGGCTTCGAGGCCGACGCCGTGCTGCTTGACGCGCCGTGCAGCGCTACCGGCATTTTCCGCCGCCACCCCGACGTCCTCCACCGCGTCCGTCCCCGCGTGATCGCCGAGATGGCCGAGCTTCAGGCCAGGCTCCTTCCCCGCGCCGCGCGCTGGGTCCGCCCCGGCGGGCTGCTGGTCTACGCCACCTGCTCGCTCGAGCCCGAGGAGGGCGAGCGCCAGATCGAGCGCTTCCTCGCCGAGCATCCCGAGTTCGCGATCGACCGCGTGCTCGCCGACGAGTTGCCCGAGGGCCTCGTCGCGCACGCGCGCGGCTGGCTGCGCACGCTTCCCGGCATGCTCGCGGAACAAGGCGGGCTCGACGGGTTTTTCATGGCGCGCCTGATGCGTGTTGCGGGCGATTCGGGAGATGTTAAAGGACCGGTATGACTTCCGTCCGCATCGCCCCCTCGATCCTCTCCGCCGACTTCGCCAGACTGGGCGAGGAGGTGCGCGCGATCGACGAAGCGGGTGCCGACTGGGTCCATATCGACGTGATGGACGGGCATTTCGTGCCCAACCTCACCATCGGCCCGGCTGTGGTGAAGGCGCTGCGCCCGCACAGCGCCAAGCCGTTCGACGTCCATCTGATGATCGCGCCAGTCGACCCGATGCTCCAGGCCTTCGCCGATGCCGGCGCCGACTGCCTCTCGGTCCACCCTGAGAGCGGCCCGCATCTCCATCGCACCATCCAGACGATCAAGGGCCTCGGCAAGCGCGCCGGCGTGGTGCTCAACCCGGCGACCCCGGTCGACGTCGTCGATCACGTGATGGACTTGGTCGACCTGATCCTGGTGATGAGCGTCAACCCGGGCTTCGGCGGGCAGAAGTTCATCGAGAGCCAGCTCTCCAAGATCTCGGCATTGCGCGCGAAGATCGACACCAGCGGTCGCCAGATCGATCTCGAGGTGGACGGCGGGGTCGATCAGGGCAACGCCGCGCGGGTGATCGCCGCGGGCGCCGATGCGCTCGTCGCCGGTACCGCGGCGTTCAAGGGCGGCCCCTCGGCCTATGCCGACAACATCCGGGCGTTGCGCGCGGGGTGATCGAGCAGGGCGACGACAATGCCGTCGAGGGGACGGGGGCCGACGGGATCGAGCAGGGCAAGCGGCTGATCCGGACCGGAGGCGACAAGGGCCTCTCGCTCGCCGATCGCCTGTCCGAGCATTTTCATCGCCTCGCCTGGCGCACCCCGCTCCACGGCCTGCGGCTCAAGGGCCGCCACCCGCTCAAGCTGATCGCGGTTGCCGACGATCCGTTTCTCGGCGATCCGGGGCGCGGCAACGCGCTGCTCGACGGCAAGCTGTCCTTCCGCGGCGAAAATCATGCGGTGGTGACGCTGGACCCGGCCAAGCCGGGCTGGTCGAAGCCATTCGGCGACTATTTCCAAAGCTTCGCCTGGCTGCGCGATCTCTCGACGGTGGCGACTCGCCAGCAGGCCGCGCCGGTAGCCGAGGCGCTGATGCGCAAATGGCTCGGCGTCCATGCCGACAAGGTCACCGATCCCGCGTGGCGCGCGGACCTGTGGGGCCGCCGCATCCTGTTCTGGACCGCGCATGCGCCGTTGATCCTCTCCAGCACCGACCTCGTCTACCGCTCGAAGGTGCTGCACGCGCTGGCACGGGGCGCGCGGCATCTCGACCGCACCGCCGACCGCGTGCCGCTCGGCGCGCCGCGCATCGCGGCATGGTGCGGCGTGCTCGCGGCGGGGCTGATGATCCCTGGCGGCGATCCGCGCCGCGCGTTCGGCGAAGCGGGTCTCGCGCGCGCGCTGGCGGGATCGGTGAGCGAGGACGGCGGCATCACCGGCCGCTCGCCGGCTGCTCTGCTCGACGCGATCATGCTGCTGACGCTGCTGCGCGAAACCTATGCCGCGCGCAGGCTCGCTCCGCCGGAAGCACAGAGCCGCGCGCTCACCCGCATGGTCACGGCATTGCTTGGCGTCTGCCACGGCGATCGCGGCCTCGCGAGCTGGCAGGGCGGCGTGCCGGTCGACGGCGACCGGATCGGCGAGATCGTCGCGGCGACCGGCGTGCGCGTCCGTCCGCTGCGCCAGGCGCATGAATGGGGCTATCAGCGTCTCGCCCAGCAGCGCACCGTGCTGATCGTCGATGCCGCCCCGCCGCCGATCGCGCGCGTGATGGAGGGTGGCTGCGCCTCCACCCTGGCCTTCGAATTCTCCGACGGGCCCGACCGGATCGTCGTGAGCTGCGGGGGCGCGCGCGGTGCGGACCTGCGCCTGCCCGCTGGCCTCGCCGAGGGGTTGCGCACCACCGCGGCGCATTCGACCCTGGTCGTCCGCGACAGCAACTCGACCGCGATCCATCCCGACGGCACGCTCGGCCGCGGCGTCGCGGAGATGGAACTCAGCCGTCAGGAAACCGAAACGGCCAGCCGGATCGAGGCGAGTCACGATGGCTATGTCCGGCGCCACGGCGTCATTCATCGCCGTCGCATCGCGCTCGGCGCCGACGGGCGCGACGTGCGCGGCGAGGACAGCCTGATCCCGGCCGGCCGCCGGGGCAAGCCGGGTCCGATCCCTTTCGTGATCCGCTTCCATCTTCACCCGGGCGTGCAGATCTCGCCCACCGCCGACGGCGCGGGCGCGCTGCTCCGTACGCCGTCGGGCGCGGCATGGCAGTTCCGCGCCGGCGGCGCAGCGCTCGGCATCGAGGAAAGCGTGTGGGTCGACGGGCGCGGGATTCCGCGCGAAACCCAGCAGCTCGTGCTGACCGGCGAGTCTCCCGCAGGCGGCGTCAGCGTCTCTTGGCTGTTCCACCGCGCCCGATAGGGGGTTTGCAGCCAGCGGCGGGTTGCCTAAAGGCCGCGCGCATGACCAGCATCCCCATCAAGCGCGCTCTCCTCTCGGTCTCCGACAAGACCGGCATCGTCGAGCTCGGACAAGCCCTTGCTGCAAAGGGTGTCGAGCTCGTCTCGACCGGCGGCACCGCCAAGGCATTGCGCGACGCGGGGCTGGAGGTGCGCGACATCTCCGACCTCACCGGCTTTCCGGAGATGATGGACGGCCGCGTCAAGACGCTCCACCCGGTGGTCCATGGCGGCCTGCTCGCGGTGCGCGACGATGCCCAGCACATGGCGTCGGCGAGCGAGCATGCGATCGGCATGATCGACCTGGTGGTGGTCAATCTCTACCCCTTCGCGCGGACCGTGGCGAAGGGAGCGGGCCGCGACGAGATCATCGAGAATATCGATATCGGCGGTCCCTCGATGGTCCGCTCGGCCGCCAAGAACCACGCTTATGTCGCGATCGTCACCGATCCCGCAGACTATGACGTGGTCGCGGCGGGCGAGACCAGTCTCGAGGATCGCCGCCGCTTCGCTGCCAAGGCCTATGCGCTGACCGCACAGTACGACGCGGCGATCGCGAGCTGGTTCGCCTTCGCCGATCAGGGCGAACGCTTCCCGGCGACACTCCCGCTGGTGTTCCGGCGCGGCGAGGAATTGCGCTACGGCGAGAATCCGCACCAGGCGGCCGCGCTCTACCTCCCGGCCGGCCCGGCTGCGTCGGGCATTGCCCAGGCCGAGCAGCTCCAGGGCAAGGCGCTCAGCTACAACAATTACAACGATGCCGACGCCGCGCTCGAGCTGGTCAGCGAGTTCCGCGACGGCCCGCCGACGGTGGTGATCGTCAAGCACGCCAACCCCTGTGGGGTGGCCACCGCCGATACGCTGGTCGACGCCTACAGGGCCGCGCTCGCCTGTGACTCGGTGTCGGCGTTCGGCGGGATCATCGCCCTCAATCGCCCGCTCGATGCCGAGACGGCGAAGGCGATCGGCGAGATCTTCACCGAAGTCGTCGTCGCGCCGGGCGCGAGCGACGAGGCGAAGGCGATCTTCGCCGCCAAGAAGAACCTGCGCCTGCTGGTCTGCGACGCGCTGCCCGATCCGGCGCGGCCGGGGCTGATGCTCAAGACGATCGCCGGCGGCGCGCTGGTCCAGTCGCGCGACAATGGCCGCGTCACGCAGACCGACCTCAAGGTCGTCACCAAGCGCGCGCCGACGGCGCAGGAGCTCGCCGACTGCCTGTTCGCCTGGACCGTCGCCAAGCACGTCAAGTCGAACGCGATCGTCTATGCCAAGGGCGGCAGCACCGCCGGCATCGGCGCGGGGCAGATGAACCGCCTCGAATCCGCCCGCATCGCGGCGTGGAAGGCGAAGGATGCCGCCGACAAGGCCGGCTGGAGCGAGCCGCGCACGATCGGTTCGGCGGTCGCCTCGGATGCCTTCTTCCCCTTCGCCGACGGCCTGCTCGCCGCGGTCGAGGCTGGCGCGACGGCGGTGATCCAGCCCGGCGGCTCGATCCGCGACGAGGAAGTGATCGCCGCGGCGGATGAAGCGGGCCTGGCGATGGTGTTCACCGGAATGCGCCACTTCCGGCATTAGTTCTCAGCTTCGCTGAAGCGGCACCGGCCGGCTCCCCACTCGGCCACCTGCGCATTCGACGCAGTCGAATTAAACTAGCTAGGCGTTGCCCTCCTTGGGCAGCTTCTTGAACAGCTTGCGATCCTCCTCGCCGAACGCCCATTTGCCGATCACGGCGAAATAGGTGAGGAAGATCGCCGGCACGCCGACCGACAGCTCGATCCATTCGAGATGGTGGGGCAGCTGGGTGAAGGCCCAGCCGACGGTGCCGGCCACCACGATCGCCGCGACGAAGCCGGGGCGCAGGCTGAACACCGATGCCTTGGTCATCCGCGCCAGCATCCAGCATTTGATCGTCGAGCCCAGCGCGAGCGTCACCGCCAGCGCCACCGCGGGCCCCGCCGCCTGATAATTCACGTCCCAGCCGAAGTCGCGCATCAGGAAGACCAGCGCGAAGGAGAGCGCCGCCTGGAAGCCGAGCAGCAGCATCGACACCATCAGGTTGCGGTGCCGCGCCATGTAGACGAGTCCCGCCTCGGACACGGCGCCGGGCGAGGCGAGCACCTCGGCGGCGAGCAGGAAGCACAAGGCGCCAGCCCCCGCGACGAACTGCGGGCCGACCACGCCCATCACGCCCTCTGCCGGGATGCCGCCCATCAGCAGCAAGGCGGCCTGCGCGGTGATGATCCAGAAGGCGACCTGCTTCACCTGCTCGGCGATCGCCGCGCGGTTCCCGGCGGCAAGGTTGCGCGCGATCACCGGGCCCAGGATCGGGTCGAAGCTGGTCTTGAGCTTCTGCGGGATCGAGGCGACCTGCTGCGCCATGTAATAGATGCCGACGATCGCCGGCGGGAACAGCAGGCCGAGGATGAAGCGATCGATGTTGCGCGTGCCCCATTCGATCGCGTCGGCGCCGGCGAGCGGGACGTTGCGCCGCGCGAGCTGAAGCAATGGCGTCACCCGCGGCGACCAGCCGTGCGGCAGGCCGTAGCTGCGGATGAAGGGAACGAGGCTCGCCACCAGCGCCGCCGCCATCGACAGGACATAGGCGATGATGAGGCCGTCGCGCGACGAGGCGTAATAGAGCACCCAGGCGCCGATGCTGATCGTCCACGGCTCGACGATCGCGCGTGCGGTCACCGCCGCCTTCACATTGCCGCGATAGGCGAGCGCGGCGAGGCTGACGTCGGACCAGGCGATCGCGAAGACGATCACGGGCAGCAGCCCCTCCAGCCCGGTGACCTGGCTGTTGGCGTACATGATCTGCGGGAAGGTGAAGAGCACCGCGCTCGCGATCATCGAGACGACGAAGGCCACGACCATCCCGTCCCACACGACATGTGCGTGCGGGCGATCGGTCGAGGCCAGCGCTTGCGCGAGCCCGCGCTTGAGCCCCAGCGTCGCAAGCAACGCCGCCAACTCGACCACCACGATCGCAAGCGCGAACCGCCCGACGATCTCCGGCCCGTAGAGGCGCCCGGCGATGAACAGGAAGGGCAGGCGCGCGGCGAGCCGCAACACGAATCCGAAGAAGTTGGTTCGCCCGCCCTTGGCGAGCGCGGCGATGTCGTCGGAGGGGGCCGGGCGCGCGTCGGCGGTCACGCGCCGGCCTCGACCGTTCGCCGCAGGCGGCGTCGAGAAGCCTCTCCGGTCCCCATGTCCCCGCCGGTTTCGCCCGAAACGAACGAAATTGCCATCGTCAATGCGCTGCGCCCCAGCTCGGCCCGGTGCCGATCTCGACGCCGAGCGGCACGGTGAGCTTCACCGCCGGCTCCGCCGCGGTCTCCATCACATGGCGGATGATCGGCGTCGCCGCTTCCGCGTCGCGCTCGGGAAGCTCGAACACCAGCTCGTCGTGCACCTGCATCAGCATCTTGACGTCGTGCAGGCCCGCGTCCCGCAGCGCCGGGCCCATCCGCGCCATCGCGCGCTTGATGATGTCGGCGCTGGTGCCCTGGATCGGGGCGTTGATCGCGGCACGCTCGCTGCCGCCGCGCTCGTTGGGGTTGGGCGACTTGAGGCGCGGGAAGTGCGTCTTCCGCCCGAACAACGTCTCGGTATAGCCGCGCGCCTTGGCGTCGTTGAGCGTGTCGGCGATGTAGCGGCTGATGCCGGGGAAGCGCTCGAAATAGCGGTCGATCATCGCCTGCGCCTCGTCGGGCGTCACGTCGAGCCGGCCGGCGAGTCCCCAGCGGCTGATGCCGTAGAGGATCGCGAAGTTGATCGTCTTGGCGCGCCCGCGGGTGTCGCGGTTGACCTCGCCGAACAGCTCGGTCGCGGTCATGTTGTGGATATCGTCCCCGCGCTCGAACGCCTCGCGCAGCTGCGGCACGTCGGCGATGTGCGCCGCGAGCCGCAGCTCGATCTGCGAATAGTCGGCCGAGAGGATGACGTTGCCCGGCTCGGCGACGAAGGCGTCGCGGATCTGCCGCCCGACCTCGGTGCGCACCGGGATGTTCTGGAGGTTCGGGTCAGTCGAGGACAGCCGCCCGGTCTGCGCACCGGTCAGCGAATAGCTGGTGTGGACGCGCCCCGTCGCCGGGTTGATCTGCGCCTGCAGCGCGTCGGTATAGGTCGATTTGAGCTTGGTCAGCTGGCGCCAGTCGAGCACCTTGACCACCATCTCGCGCCCCGGCGAATCCTTGTCCGCGGCGATCCGCTCGAGCTCGTTGACGTCGGTCGAATAGACGCCCGACTTGCCCTTGCGCCCGCCCTTGATCCCCATCTTGTCGAACAGCACGTCGCCGAGCTGCTTGGGGCTGCCGATCGTGAACTTGAACCCGGCGATCCCGTGGATCTCCTCCTCGAGCGCCGCGATCTGCCTGGAGAAGTCGTCGGAGAGCTTCGCCAGCACCCCGGCATCGACCTTGACCCCGGCCAGCTCCATGCCGGCGATCACCCGCGCCAGCGGCCGGTCGACCATCTCATAGACTCGCGTCGCGCCCTCGAACGGCAGGCGCGGCTTGAAGCGCCGCCACAACCGCAGCGTGACGTCGGCATCCTCGGCGGCATAGCGCGTCGCGGCCTTGAGATCGACTTCCTGGAAGCCGAGCTGCTTCTTGCCCGTGCCGACCACCTCCTTGTAGGCGATGCACGAGTGCGAGAGATGCGTCGCGGCGAGCTCGTCCATGCCGTGCCCGTGCAGGCCGGCGTCGAGGTCGAAGCTCATCACGATCGTGTCGTCATAGGGCGCGACCTCGATTCCGCAGCGCGACAGCACGATCAGGTCGTATTTGATGTTGTGCCCGATCTTGAGCACCGCCGGGTCCTCGAGCAGCGGCTTGAGCTTGGCGATCACCAGGTCGCGGTCGAGCTGGGCCGGCTTCTCGGCGAACATGTCGGTGCCGCCATGCGCCACCGGGATGTAGCAGGCGAGGTTGGGCTGAAGCGCCATGCTGACCCCGACCAGCTCGGCGCGAGTCGCGTCGACCCCGGTGGTCTCGGTGTCGATCGCCACCCAGCCCTGATGCCGTGCGTTGACGATCCAGCGGTCGAGCGCGGTTTCGTCGACCACCGTCTCATAGCCGTCGTGGTCGCACGGCGGATCGTCGGGCAGCGGCACCGGCTCGGGACTCTCGACCGGCGCATCCGCCACGGTCGTGCCGGCGCTGCTCAGCCGCGCGAGCAACGACTTGAACCCGTGATGCTCTAGGAACGCGCGCAGCGGCGCGTCGGGAATGCCCTTGAGCTCGAGCTCCTCGAGCGGATCGGGCAGCGGCACGTCGCACGACAGCTCGACCAGCTTGCGCGACAGCCGCGCCATCTCGGCATGCTCGATCAGATTGTCGCGCAGCTTGCCCGGCTTCATCGACGGTGCCGCCGCCAGTACGGCCTCGACATCGCCATGCTCGGTGATCAGCTTGGCCGCGGTCTTGGGGCCGATTCCGGGCACGCCGGGGACGTTGTCGACGCTGTCGCCCATCAGCGCCAGCACCTCGCCCAGCTTGTCGGGATAGACGCCGAACTTCTCGAACGTCGCCTCGGGCCCCAGCCGGCGGTTGTTCATCGTGTCGAGCATGTCGACCGAGGGATCGGTCATCAGCTGCATCAGGTCCTTGTCGGAGCTGACGATCGTCACCGACCAGCCCTGCGCCAGCGCCGCCTTGGTGTAGGAGGCGATCAGGTCGTCGGCCTCCCAGCCCAGTTCCTCGATGCACGGCAGGCTGAAGGCGCGCGTCGCGTCGCGGATCATCGGGAACTGGGGCACCAGATCCTCGGGCGCGGGCGGGCGGTGCGCCTTGTACTGGTCGTAGAGCTCGTTGCGGAAGGTGTGCTCGCTCTTGTCGAGAATCACCGCCATGTGCGTCGGGCCGTCGGCCTTGTGCAGCTCGTCGGCGAGCTTCCACAGCATCGTCGTATAGCCATAGACGGCGCCGACCGGCTCGCCATGCTTGTTCGTCAGCGGCGGCAGCCGGTGATAGGCGCGGAAGATATAGCCGGAGCCGTCGACCAGGTAGAGATGGGGCATGGCCGACGGGATAGCCGAGCGGGCGAGCGGAACAAAGCCCCAAGCGGCCGTCCGCTCGCCCGAGGTTCAGGCCATCACGACATTCTGCAGCGAGAAGCTGAACGGAAGGGCATTGGGGCCCGCGCCGCCGCCGGTCATCACGATGTCGGCGCTGGCGATGCCCAGCAGCGAGATCTCGGTATTGACGTCGGAGAGGATCGCCGCGTTCATCACCGAGCCTTGCTCGACTTGCGACACGACGCCGATCCAGATCGTCGGCTTGAACTGGAACACGGCCTTTTGCTGGGGCGCGATGCCGGTCCTGGTCGCGAACAGCTTGCCGTCCTTGAAGATATTGGCGCTCACCGCGCCCTGCGGCAGCGCGTTGAGCAGCTGGATCTCGTTCGGGGCGGTGGCCGGCCCGTGCGCGACCAGCTGGTCGCCCGAGGCGGCGCGCTGCACCGCGAAGGCCTGGCCGGCCGGCGCGTCCGTCTGCGGCGTGAAGTTCCCCCAGCTGTCGCTCGCGCCGATCGTCTGGCCCATCGGGTAGACGAACGGATGATTCCAGCCCTGCCCGCAATTCTGGATCACGCGCCAGGCGACCGCGAGCTCGTCGAAGCTGGTCGCGATGTTCTTTGCGAAGATGACGACCTGGGAATTGTTCACGTCGTTGGAGTGGTTGATGAAATTGAGCGCCACCTCCGGCAGGTAACCGCTCTGCTGCGGCGCGTAACCGGCAGCTTCCGTCTGGTCCTCGGCAAAGACGACGACCTTGGAGGCGTCGCTGTCGCCGGAATCGTTGATGAAGTTCGTGGTCTCATCCATCGCGCTTCTCCCCTGTTCGTAGGCGAAGACCTGGCTGCACCAGAATCGTGACAATGCCGGTACGATCCTTGGTTTATGCCGCGTCATGGAAGATGATGCCGAGCGTGTGGCGCCGCCCGCGCCGGATCGCGCTCACGCCGTGGCGCATCGTCACGCGATAGTCGCCGCGGCTGCCGTGCACCGGGCGCTGGCTGACCGCGAACACTACCGCATCGCCCTGGCCGAGCGGCACCACCGCCGCCCGCGACTGCATCCGCGGCCGCTGCTCGGTCAGCACCAGCTCGCCGCCGTCGAACGCCGCGCCCGGCGCCGACAGCAGCACCGCGACCTGGAGCGGGAAGACATGCTCGCCATAGAGGTCCTGATGCAGGCAGTTATAGTCGCCGGGGCCGTAGCGCAGCAGCAGCGGGGTCGGGCGCGTCTGCCCGCCGGCATGGCATTCGGCGAGGAACTCGTCATGCATCGCGGGAAAGCGCCGATCCAGCCCCAGCCGCGCGTGCCAGCGGTTCGCGATCGCCGCGAGATGCGGATAGAGTGCGGTCCGCAGCGCCGACACCAGCGGCGGCAGCGGATAGGCGAAATAGCGATATTCGCCGCGTCCGAACCCGTGCCGTGCCATCGTCACCGTGCTGCGGAACGGCGCATCCTCGTCATAGGCGGCGGCGAGGCCGGCGCAGGCGCTGGGCGAGAGCAGTCCGGGAAGCACCGCCCAGCCTTCCTGATCGAGTGCGGTTTCGATGGCGGGCCAGTCGTGGCGAGCGGGCGTACAGGTCATGCCGCGGCGTCTAGGCCGCAGCTGCGTGCCACGCCTCCCGGCGCTTGCGTTCGAACTTGTCGGTGCCCGGACTTACGGGTGCCCGAACCTACTGGTGATTGGCGACGATCGAGGCGACCACCGCCTGCATCAGCTCCTGGCGCTCCTTGATCGGGCGCGGCGTGTCGCCGATCATCACCGCGATCGAATAGGATTTGCCGTCGGGCGCGGTCAGGATGCCGACATCGTTATAGCCCGCGGTGCGCCCGCCCAGATTCTGGCCCGTGCCGGTCTTGTGCCCGAAGGTCCAGCCCGGCGGCACCGCGCCGCGCAGCCGGAACTTGCCGGTGCGCGAGGCTTCCATCACCGTCGTCAGCCAGCGGCTCGACGAGGGCGAGAGGATCTCGCCGGCCTTGAGCCGCGCCAGCGCCAGCGCGATCGCCGCAGGCGCCGCGCCGTCGGGCGGATCGGCGACATAGGCGTTGTACGCGGCGCGGCGCACCGTCGGCGAAAGTGCCGCGCGCGCCTGCTGGAAGGCACCGCCCATCGAATATTCGGGCTTCCATTCGAGCCCCGCGGTGCCGGCCTGCAACAGCCGCTCGCCCGGGCCGAAGCGGATGTCGCCCAGCCCCTTGTCGCGGATGAAGGCGCGCACCGCCTCGGGCCCGCCGACCAGATGGAGCAGCCGGTCGTTGGCGGTATTGTCGCTCTGCTGCATCGCGCGCAGCAGCAGCTCGCGCACCGTGGTGCGATAGACGCCGTCCCGCACCACCAGCGAGGCGATCGGCTGGTGGAAGACCGTGAGATTCTCGCGCGTCAGCGTGACCGGATCGTCGAGCGTCAGCTTGCCGCGGTCGCGCGCGTCGAGCACGGTCATCGCCACCCACAGCTTGGAGACGCTCTGCTGCGGCATGCGCCGCGCGCCATTGGCGTCGATCTGCCAGCCCTGGTCGAGGCTGCGCACGGACACGCCGACGACGCCGCCGAAATTGCGCGTGAGCGTGGTGATGCTGGACTGGAGCATGGCCGGCGCGGGCGCGACCGGCAGCGGCCGCGGCGCCGGGGGGACGCTCATCGTGACGCGATAGCTCGGCGGCACCAGGTTATGCGGCACGTCCTGCGAATGAACGCCAGCGCCGATCAGCAGCGCGGGCGCGAGCCCACCCAGCGTCAATGCCCGTTGAACGATCGAGAAATCCTGCAGTGCCAACACGCTCACACCACCCCTTGCCCAATGTGATCATGTCTCAATGAACCGGGCTGGTTCAAGGGGATTGATGCCAAGCTGCGACGAATGCCGTTAATATGACGGTAAAGCGTGAACAAAGCGGCGAGGAATCAAGGAACTAGCACCGTATCGACGGCGTCCGGCGCGGTTTCCGGATAGTCGAGCGTATAGTGCAGCCCCCGGCTTTCGTGGCGGTGGAGCGCCGACCGCACGATCAGCTCGGCCGCCTGGAGCAGGTTTCTGAGCTCGATCAGGTCGGGGGTGACGCGGAAATGGCCGTAATAGTCGGCAACCTCCTCGTTGAGCAGCTTGATACGATGCGCAGCGCGCTCGAGCCGCTTGGTCGTGCGCACGATTCCGACGTAATTCCACATGAAGCGGCGGATTTCGGTCCAGTTCTGCTTGATCACCACCTCCTCGTCGGAATCGGTGACGCGGCTCTCGTCCCACGGCCGGATCGGGGGCGGCGGGGGAAGGTCGCTCCAGTTGGCGATGATGTGCTTCGCCGCCGCCTCGCCGAACACGAAGCATTCGAGCAGCGAGTTGCTCGCCAGGCGGTTGGCGCCGTGCAGCCCGCTCTCGGTGCACTCGCCCGCGGCGTAGAGGCCGGGCAGGTCGGTGCGCCCGTCGAGATCGATGACGATGCCGCCGCAGGTATAATGCTGTGCCGGCACCACCGGGATCGGCCCGGTGGTCATGTCGATGCCGAGGCCGATCAGCTTCTCGTAGATGTTGGGGAAATGCCCCTTCACGAACTCGGCCGGCATGTGGCTGATGTCGAGATGGACATAGTCGAGGCCGTAGCGCTTGATCTCGGCGTCGATCGCGCGCGCCACCACGTCGCGCGGCGCCAGCTCCATGCGCTCGGCGTCGTAATAGGTCATGAAGCGCTTGCCGGTGGTCGGGTTGATCAGCCGCCCGCCTTCGCCGCGCACCGCCTCGGTGATCAGGAAGTTCTTGACCTCGAGATTGTAGAGGCAGGTCGGGTGGAACTGCATCATCTCCATGTTCGAGATGCGGCAGCCCGCGCGCCACGCCATCGCGATGCCGTCGCCGGTCGCCCCCTTGGGCGCGGTCGAGAAGAGATAGGTGCGCCCCGCGCCCCCGGTCGCCAGGATCGTGGCATGGGCGGTGAACAGCTCGACATGGCCGGTGGCGCGGTTGACGGCGTAGACGCCCCACACATTGCCCGCGCCCGAATAGCGTTCCTCGTGCCGGCTGGTGGCGAGATCGATCGCGACCATGTCGGGCACCAGGCGGATGTTGGGATGCGCGCTCGCGGCGCGGATCAGCGCCTCCTGCACCGCCCAGCCGGTGGCGTCGTCGACATGGACGATGCGGCGCGCGCTGTGTCCGCCCTCGCGCGTCAGGTGCCAGCCCTCGCCGTCGCCATCGACGTTGAAGGGGACGCCGAGCTGCGCCAGCCGCTCGATCGCCGCGGGCGCGTTCTCGACCACGAACTCGACCGTCGCGCGATCGTTGAGCCCGGCGCCAGCGATCATCGTGTCGGCGATGTGCGCCTCGAACGTGTCGCCGGGCTCGAGCACCGCGGCGATCCCGCCCTGCGCCCAGGCGGTCGAGCCCTCGTTGAGCGCCCCCTTGGCCAGCACCGTCACGTTGAACCGGTCGGCGAGGTTGAGCGCCGCGGTCAGCCCCGCCGCGCCCGAGCCGACGATCAGCACATCGGATTGCTGGGATTCACTGGCCACGCATCGCTCCTTTCGCCGGGCGGGGACCCGCTATGCGGCAAACGCGCGTGAAATCAAACGCCGCGGTCGCCAAGCTTTTGTCGCTGCTCTAGAAGCGCCGCCATGCGCCTGCCGATCGTCCCCGCCCTCCTCCTAGTAGCGCTCGCCGCCCTGATCCCCGCCGCGAGCGCGGCCCCGCGCTGCACGCTCGCCGAGCCCGGCATCACCAAGCGCGTGACGGTGGGCGACACCGGCCGCGCGATGCTGGTCCACATGCCGGCAGATTATCGTCCCGGCACGCGCCTGCCGCTGCTGTTCGCGCTGCACGGCAGCGGCGGGGACGGCGCGGCGATCCTCGCGCAATCGGGTCTCGTCGCCACCAGCGACCGCCACGGCTTCCTGCTCGCCGCGCCCGATGGCGGGATCCCGGTCGAGCGCGGCTTCGTGTGGAACATCCCCGGCGTGCCGACGGTCACGGGCAAGGTACCGGGACCGGGCGACGCGGACGACATCGCCTTCATCCGCGCCGCGATCGGCTGGCTCGTCGCGCAGGGCTGCGCAGACCCGGCGCGCGTCTATTCGACCGGCCTGTCGGGCGGCGGGCGGATGACGTCATGGCTCGGCTGCGTCGCGGCGGACAAGTTCGCGGCGATCGCGCCGGTGGTCGGCTTGCGCGCGGGCAACCCGCTCGCGGCTGATCCCCAGCGCCCCGATCCCGCCACCTGCCGCCCTGCCAAGCCCATGCCGGTGATCGCATTCGCCGGCGACAGGGACGGCACCAATCCGATCCAGGGCGGCGGCGCGGGCTATTGGCAATATCCGATGGACGCCGCGCTGGCGCGCTGGAGCGAGCTCAACGACTGCCGCGCCGGGCCGCTGCGCAGGGACCTCGCCGCCGACCGCTACGAGCAGCTCTACACCGCGTGCCGCGCGCGCAGCGAGGTGGCGGCGCAGGTCACCCGTGGCGCCGGCCATGTCTGGACCGCCGACAATGACGCGATGTGGCGCTTCCTCTCGCGGCATCGGCGCTAGGCCGCTCACGCCCCGCCGCGCCTGCATCATTTAGAACTTTCCTACAGACCCTCATCCGGCATATCTGGATGGTCCGATGCGAGATTCGGGCGCCTTCCTCGATCTAGCGGCATCGTTCGCGATCCGTCGCGAAGCGCGAAAGCGGCGCCGATAGTGTCAAGCCAGTGTCAACTTCCGCGCGTCAGGCCGTGTTGGCCGCCCGGGTCAGGCTCAGGAAGACATCCTCCAGGTCGGCCTCGCGCGTGCTCACGTCGACGATGCCGAACCCCGCCGCCTGCACCGCGCCGAGCACCTCGCCGGCGTTCGCCTGGTCCTTGCGATAGGTGATGACGAGCGTGCGCTCGCCCTTCGCCTCGATTCGCTGGAAGCAGCGATTGTCGGGCACCGCGGCGATGTCGCGGTCCACCGTCACCTCGACCGCCTTCTCCTGCGTCTTGCCGACCAGCTCGCGCGTCGGCTCGTTGGCGATCAGCCGGCCGTGGTTGATGATCGCGATGCGGTCGCACAGCTCCTCGGCCTCCTCGAGATAGTGCGTGGTCAGCACCACCGTCGTCCCGCGCTCGTTGAGCGTGCGGACATAGGCCCAGAGCTGCTGGCGCAGCTCGATGTCGACGCCGGCGGTGGGCTCGTCGAGCACCAGCACGGGCGGCGCGTGCACCATCGCCTTGGCCACCATCAGCCGCCGCTTCATGCCCCCCGACAGCGTGCGCGAATAGGCGTTGGCCTTGTCCTCCAGATGCACCGCGCGCAGCAGCTCCAGCGAGCGCCGCTCGGCCCTGGGCACGCCATAGAGTCCCGCCTGGATCTCCAGCGTCTCCACGGGCGTGAAGAAGGGATCGAACAGGATCTCCTGGTTGACGATCCCGATCGCGCGCTTGGCGTTGCGCGGATGCTGGTCGATGTCGAAGCCCCATACGCTGGCGCGCCCGCCGGTCTTGTTGACGAGGCCTGCGAGGATGTTGATCAGCGTCGACTTGCCCGCGCCATTGGGTCCCAGCAGCCCGAAGATCTGCCCGCGCGGTACGGTGAAGCTCACATCGTCGAGCGCCTGCTTGCCGCCCGCATAGACCTTGGAAAGCCCGTCGATTTCGATTGCCGCGTCGCTCATGCGCGCTGACTTGGAACCGCGGTGCCGCCTTGGCAAGCGAAACCGGCTATGCCGCGCGCGAGTCCCCCGGGCGCTGCGCCGGCTGCTCGCCCGGCGTGCCGACCGGCGAAGGCAGGGGCCGCCCGAGGAGGAAGCCCTGCACCTCGTCGCAGCCCTCGCGCCGCAGCGCGCTGAGCTGGTCGGCGGTCTCGATCCCTTCGGCCAGGATCGGGATCGACAGGCTCTTGCCCAGCGCCAGGACGGCGCGGATGATCGCGATCGCCTGCGGGCTGCTCTCGATCTCGGCGACGAAGAACTGGTCGAGCTTGATCTTGTCGAACGGGAACGCGCGCAGCGTCTCGAGCGACGAATAGCCCGTCCCGAAATCGTCGAGCGCGACGCCGACGCCCAGCGCCTTGATCTGGCGCAGCACGTGCAGCGAGCGCGCGCGGTCCGCCATGATCGCGCTCTCGGTCAGCTCGATCTCCAGCCGGCGCGGCGGCAGGCCGGTCTCCAGCATGACGCGGTGGAACAGCTGCGGCAGATCGGCATGCGCAAGCTGGACCGGCGACACGTTCACCGCCACCCGCGATTCGTGCGGCCATTGCATCGCGTCGGTGCAGGCGCGGCGCAGCACCCATTCGCCGAGCTGCAGGATCAGGCCATTCTCTTCCGCGATCGGCACGAAGACCGAGGGCGCGATGTCGCCGCGCAGGGGGTGGTTCCAGCGCACCAGCGCCTCATAGCCGGTGATGTCGCCGGTGCTGACCGACGCCTGCAGCTGATAATGGACGTCGAGCTGGTCGTTCTCGATCGCGACGCGCAGGTCGTTGGCCAGCTCGCGGCGTTGCCGGATCGCCTCGTCGAGCGCGGCGTCATAGTAGCACGGGCCCAGATGCCGCGTGCTCTTGGCCCGGTACATGGCAAGGTCGGCATTGTTGAAGAGCGTGTCCGCATCGCCGGCATCGTCGGGATAGACCGCGACGCCGATGCTCGCGCCGACCCGCGTCTCGAACGCTCCGATCTTGAGCGGGGCGCGCAGGATCGCCTCGAGCTGCTCGACAAAGGCGACGAGCTCGACGCGGTCGTCGCTGTTGCGCAGCACGACGAACTCGTCGCCGCCCAGCCGCGCCACGGTCGCCTCGCTCCCGATCGCGCGCTCGATCCGGCCGGCGATCGTCACCAGCACTTCGTCGCCGGCCTTGTGACCGTGGATGTCGTTGACTTCCTTGAACCGCTCGAGATCGATCGCGATCGCGGCGAAGGAGGTGCCGGCGCTGCGCGCCTGCGCCAGCCGCGCACCCAGCGACTGCTGGAAATGGGTGCGGTTGGGAAGCCCGGTGAGCGGATCGCTCAGCGCCATGCGACGCAGGCTGTGCAGCGCGTCGGTGCGGGTCTGGCGATCCATGTAGGCGGCGAGCACGCCGGCCGCGATCACGACCAGGCCCACCAGGCCGGTGGCGAGGGCCAGCGCCACCATCGCATCGGAGCTGAGCGGCGTATCGTCGAGCCGCAGCGGCGTGACGCGCAGCGCGGTCATGGCGATGAAATGGAGCGTCGCGATCGCGGTGACCAGCAGGACGCTGCCGGTCGCGGCGCGATAACGGCCGGATCGCGCCGAGCGCAGGACCGCGAACGCCGCCGCGGCGAAGCCGATCGAACACAGCACCGAGGCGAGGACATAGCCCCAGCGCCATTCGGCGATCCCCTCGATACGATAGGCGGCCATCCCGACATAGTGCATGCTGGTGATCGCACCACCGAACACCGCGCCGCCCAGGATCGGCCAGAGACGGCCGGCCCGCGTGGCGATGCCGATGCCGATGCCGGTGCCCGCGATCGCGACGAGCAGCGAGACGATCGTCAGCACCGCGTCGAGCGTCACGGGCACCTTCGCCCGATAGGCGAGCATGGCGACGAAATGCGTGCACCAGATCGTCGCGCCCGCGGCCATCGCGGCGAGCACGATCCAGCCGAAACGCTGCGAACCCTCGGTGTGATTGGCCCGCTCGAAGGTCTGGGCAATCGCGAATGCGCCGGCACAGCAGATCGCGACGGCAACCAGGACGAGCCACGGATTATGGTCTATCGCAATGCAACGTGCGACGTCGATCATGCGGTGCTGCTTTCGCTTGTGCGTTCCGGCAGTCTGCCGGAAAAAGTCCGTCCCGGTGCATTTTACGGGTCAAATTATTGTGAGGACCTTAATTCCCGGTCCCGCGGCCTCATGCGCATCGAAGCAATTGCCGCCGCCGTGCGCCTTTGCTAACCGCGGGGCATGATCGCGCCGCCCGAAGTCACTCGCGTCACCCACCGCCGCGTCGCCTGCGACGGCGCGCATGCCGGCATCCCGGCCGCGCTCGGCCATCCGCGCGTGTTCCTCGAGATCGACGAGCACGGCTATGTCGATTGCGGCTATTGCGATCGCCGCTTCGTCCTGGCCGGCGGCCCGGCCGACGGCGCGGACCAGTCGGAACTTCCCGATCACCCGGCTGGCGCGAGCGTCTGACGCCCCTATATTCCGGGGATGTACAGCGATCCCCGTGGCTTCCTCTATCGCGACGGCTTCGACGCCGACGCCGCCCAGCGCCTGACGGCTTCGATCCTCGCAAAATCCGAGGATGGCGAGCTCTATCTCCAATATCGCAAGTCCGAGGCGTTCGGCTTCGACGACGGGCGGCTCAAGACCGCATCGTACAACACTGATTCGGGCTTCGGGCTGCGCGCGGTGAGCGGCGAGACCACCGCGTTCGCCCATGCCAACGAGATCAGCGAAGCCGCGATCCGCCGCGCCGGCGAGACGATGGCGCTGATCGATCCCGCCAAGGGGCCGCAAGCCGCGCCGCCCGCGCGCACCAACCGCCACCTCTATACTGACGCCGATCCGCTCGACCTCGTCCCGTTCGCCGACAAGGTGAACCTGTGCCAGGCGATCGACGCGGCGGCGCGTGCCCGCGATCCCCGCGTGGTGCAGGTCTCGGCGAGCCTGCTCGGCTCGTGGAGCGTGGTCGAGATCGTCCGGCCGGACGGCTTCGTCGCCACTGACGTGCGCCCGCTGGTGCGGCTCAACGTGTCGATCGTGGTCGAGGCGAATGGCCGCCGCGAGACCGGAAGCTTCGGTACCGGCGGCCGTGCGCTCTATGACCGGCTGTTCGAACCGGCGACCTGGAACCGCGCGATCGACGAGGCGCTGGCGCAGGCGCTGGTCAATCTCGACGCGGTCGATGCCCCGGCGGGCGAGATGACCGTGCTGCTCGGCCCCGGCTGGCCCGGCGTGCTGCTGCACGAGGCGGTCGGGCACGGGCTGGAAGGCGATTTCAACCGCAAGGGCACCAGCGCCTTTTCCGGCCGCATCGGCGAGCGCGTCGCGGCGCCCGGCGTCACCGTGGTCGACGATGGCTCGATCATGGACCGGCGCGGCTCGCTCTCGATCGACGACGAGGGGACGCCGACGCGCGAAACCGTGCTGATCGAGGACGGCATCCTCAAGGGCTATATGCAGGACCGCCTCAACGCGCGGCTGGTAGGGGTCGAACCCACCGGCAACGGCCGCCGCGAGAGCTTCCAGCATGCACCGATGCCGCGCATGACCAACACCTTCATGAAGGGCGGCAAGGACGATCCCGCCGAGCTGCTCGCGCGCGTCAAGAAGGGCATCTTCGCCAAGTCGTTCGGGGGCGGGCAGGTCGACATCGTGTCGGGCAAGTTCGTCTTCTCGTGCACCGAGGCGTACCGGATCGAGGACGGCAAGCTCGGCGCCCCGATCAAGGGCGCGACGCTGATCGGCGACGGACCGACCTGCCTCACCAAGGTGACCGGGATCGGCAACGACTTCGCCCTGGACGAGGGCATCGGCATGTGCGGCAAGGGCGGGCAGAGCGTGCCCGCGGGCGTCGGCCAGCCGACCCTGCTGGTCGAGGGCCTGACGGTGGGCGGCACTGCGGCGTGACGCTGGGTCCGGCCGACGTCGACGCCTATTTCGCGCGGATCGGCTGGACCGGGCCGGTCGCGGCGGATCGTGCGACGCTCGACGCGATCGCCGCGCACCATCCCGCCGCGATCCCGTTCGAGAATCTCGATCCCTATCTCGACCGCCCCGTCGATCTCGCGCCCGAGGCGCTGATGGCCAAGCTCGTCCACGGCGGGCGCGGCGGATACTGCTTCGAGCAGAACGGCCTGCTGCGCCGCGTACTCGAGGCGATCGGCTTCGCGGTCACCCCGCTCTCGGGTCGCGTGGTGTGGAACATGGATCCCGAGACGGTCACCGCGCGCACGCACATGGTGCTCCGCGTCGACCTGCCCGACGGGCCGGTGCTGATCGATTCCGGCTTCGGCAGCGCGGTGCCCACCGGCGCGCTCGACCTGATCCCCGATATCGAGCAGCCGACGCCGCACGAGCCCTTCCGCTTCGTGCGCAATGGCGAGGAGTGGCGCGCGCAGATCCGCATCGGGAGCGAATGGCGCACCACCTATCGTTTCGATCTCTCACCCCAGCAGGAGATCGATTACCTGGTCGCCAACTGGTACACCTCGACCCATCCCAGCTCGCACTTCCGCCACGGCTTGACGCTCGCTCGCCCGCTTGCCGGACGGCGGATCAGCCTGCGCGGCAACGAGCTTGCGCTTCGCGCGCTGGACGGGCCCAGCGAGCGGCGCGACCTGACCGATGCCGAGGAAATCGCCGCGGTGATCGAAGGGGACTTCGGAATCCGCATTCCCGATCGCCCCGCGCTGCTGGCCCGCCTGCGCGCCAGCCTCGCGGACGCGCGCTGATGGCGCTGGTCGAGCTTGGCCGCTTCCCGCCGCCCGAGGCGCATATCGTGATCGGCCGGCTCGAGGCCGAGGGCATTCCCGCGATCGCGTTCGATGCCGGATCCAGCATCGTCGAAGGCAGCATCGCCGCACTGATCCCGGTGCGCGTGATGGTGGACGCGGACGATCTGCTTATTGCGCGGGCAGCGCTTAACGAAGCCTAAAAATTAGGCAGGCATTCGCTCCTGCACAATTTTTTACCTTCGTGTCCTGCGATCCCGCCCCGGACTCCCGCCGAATCCGCAAATTCCGACTCTGGCACGGGCTTTGCTGAGGGTCCCCCGGTCAATTGCGAAAGGGGGCGGAATGAAACTCGTCATCGCCATCATCAAGCCGTTCAAGCTCGATGACGTCCGCGAAGCGCTCACCGAGTTGGGCGTCGCGGGCATGACCGTGACCGAGGTGAAGGGGTTCGGCCGGCAAAAGGGCCAGACCGAGATCTACCGCGGCGCGGAATACAGCACCAACATGGTGCCCAAGATCAAGATCGAGGTGGTCTGCGCATCGGATCTCGCCGGACGGGTGGTCGAGGCGATCCAGGCCGCGGCCAACACCGGCGCGATCGGCGACGGCAAGATCTTCGTGCTCGACGTCGGCCAGGCGGTGCGCATCCGCACCGGCGAGACCGACCAGACCGCGCTTTGATGAAGGGGGTTTCGATGAAGAATGGCTTGAAACTGGCCGCAGGCGTGGGTGCCACGCTGCTCGCGGCGCTGCCCGCCTGGGCACAGGAAGCGGCGGGCAACGTCGCCGAAGCGGCGCCGGCCGCGGCCGCGGCGTTCACGCCGACGGCGGAGATGGTGAACAAGGGCGACGTCGCCTGGATGCTGGTCGCCTCGGCCTTCGTGCTGATGATGTCGGTCCCGGCGCTCGCGCTCTTCTATGGCGGCCTGGTCCGCACCAAGAACATGCTGTCGGTGCTGATGCAGGTGCTGACCATCGTCTGCGTCGCGGCGCTGGTCTGGTTCTGCTGGGGCTATTCGATGGCCTTCACCAACGGCGGCGATCTCAACAAGTTCGTCGGCGGCTTCTCGAAGATGTTCCTCGCCGGCGTCGATCCGACGACCTTCGCGGCGACCTTCTCGAACGGCGTCTACCTCCCCGAATATGTCTTCGTGATCTTCCAGATGACCTTCGCCTGCATCACGCCGGCGCTGATCGTCGGCGCTTTTGCTGAGCGCGTGAAGTTCACCCCGCTGATCATCTTCGTGGTCGCGTGGCTGACGCTCGCCTATTTCCCGATCGCGCACATGGTCTGGTACTGGGCCGGTCCGGACTTCCTCCACGCCGCACCCGATGACAGCGGACTGCTCTGGGGCTGGGGCGCGCTCGACTTCGCGGGCGGCACCGTGGTGCACATCAACGCGGGCGTCGCCGGCCTGATCGGCTGCCTCGTGATCGGTCCGCGCCTCGGCTACAAGAGCGAACCGATGCCGCCGCACTCGCTGGTCATGACCATGATCGGCGCCTCGCTGCTGTGGATCGGCTGGTTCGGCTTCAACGCCGGCTCGGGTCTCGAGGCCAACGCGTTCGGTGCGCTCGCCTTCATCAACACCTTCACCGCCACCGCGGCGGCGGGCGTTGCCTGGGCGGTGATCGAGCAGATCATCCACAAGAAGCCGTCGCTGCTCGGCGCCGCCTCGGGCGTCGTCGCCGGCCTCGTCGCGATCACGCCGGCGGCGGGCTTCGCTCATCCCGGCACCGCGATCCTGCTCGGCGCCGCCGCTTCGGCGATCTGCTTCTTCTTCGTCACCACGGTGAAGAACAAGCTCAAGTACGACGACACGCTCGACGTGTTCGGCATCCACGCCGTCGGCGGCATCGTCGGCGCGATCGGCACCGGCATCGTCGCCGACCCGGCGCTCGGCGGTCAGGGCTGGATCGACTACACCGCGCCCGTCGCCAAGGCCGGCGCCTACGACATGGTCGGCCAGGTGACCACTCAGCTCTGGGCGGTCGGCACCACCGTGCTGTGGACCGGCGTGGTCAGCGCGGTGCTGTTCCTCGCGCTCAAGCACACGATCGGCCTTCGCCCGAGCAAGGAAGTCGAGACCGAGGGCCTCGACATCAACGAGCACGGCGAGCGCGCCTACAATTATTGACGAGATTGGGGCCGTGCTCCGGCGCGGCCCCTCACTTCGTTCCTCCTGCGGACGACTGGGCCGGTGGCAAGTCCACCGGCCCCTCTTTTTTGGTTTCGCAGCCTTTCACCTCGTCAGGTGCACGGAAGACACGCTTTGAAATAAAATTTCGGGCCGCATTGGCCCGATTCCACTCCGGTCCTATACCCTGCGACGCGGCCGCAGAGCCGTGTGTGACAGGAGAGGACAATGACCAGCATTCGTTTCGCGCGCCGCGTGCGCGCGCGCCTCGCCGCATCTTCGCTCATTGCGATCGCGGTCGGCGCCCAGGCGGCATCGGCGCAGGAAACCGATCCCGACACCCCGGACGAAATCGTCGTGACCGCGACCAAGCGCGCCTCGACCGTGCAGGACGTGCCCTTCTCGATCAACGCGCAGACCGAGGAGTCGATCGAGCGCGCCAATGCCACGACCGTCGAGGACCTCTCGCGCAACATCGCGGGCCTTGCGGTGCAGAATCTCGGGCCGGGGCAGAGCACGGTCGCCGTGCGCGGCGTCTCGGCCGGCCAGATCGCGCGCGACCAGCCCGGCGTGAAGGAGCAGGTCGGCGTCTATCTCGATGAATCGGTGATTTCGCTGTCGCTGTTCACGCCGGATCTCGACCTGTTCGATCTCAACCGCGTCGAAACGCTGCGCGGGCCGCAGGGCACGCTGTTCGGCTCGGGCTCGGTCGGCGGCACGCTGCGCTACATCACCAACCAGCCCACCACCGCCCGGACCGAAGGCAAGGTCGAGGCGAACGTCAACCTCGTCGACGGCGACAGCCTGGGCGGGCACATCAAGGGCGCGATCAACCTGCCGCTGAGCGGCAACGTCGCGTTGCGCGCGGTCGGCTATTACACGCGCTATGGCGGGTTCATCGACGCGCTGCGCGAAGGCGGCGGCGTGCAGGAGAACGTCAATACCGGCGAACGCTATGGGGCGCGCATCGCGCTGCTGTTCGAGCCGACCACCGAGCTCAGCATCACGCCGCGCTTCCTGTGGCAGAAGATCACCACCAACGGGTTCAACCGGCAGGAGGTCTACAACCTCTATGCCAACCCTTACACCACCACGCGTCCGGCGATTCAGCTCGGCGAGCGCGAGCAATATCTGCTGGTCGACGAGAGCTTCTCCGACGAGGTCAAGATCGCCGACCTCACCATCAACTGGGCGCACGGGCCGGTCGCGGTCACCTCGGTCACCAGCTATACCGACCGCGACATCCGCGTCAGCCGCGACGCCAGCGCGCTGACGGGCAGCGTCTCGGTCGATCTCGGTTTCCCCACCGCCGGCGTGCTGCTGCCTTCGAATCTGGTCGACACCACCGCGCTCAAGCAGTTCACCCAGGAGCTGCGCTTCGCCTCGACCGGAAGCGGGCCGTTCCAATGGGTGGTGGGCGGCTTCTATTCGGATACCGACCGTCAATATGCGCAGCGGCTGCCCACGCCGGGCTATGATGCGGTCACCGATGCGGTGCTGGGCGCGGGCACGTCGGCGGCGGTGTCGAACGGCTTTGCCGGCGATTCGCCCTACAACGCCGACATCCCCTACAAGCTCAAGCAGCTCGCGGTGTTCGGCGAGTTCAGCTACGAACTCGCGCAGGGCCTCACGGCCACCGCAGGCGGCCGCTATTACGGTTATAACGAGGAGCGCACCTTCAAGTCGGGCGGCCTCTTCACCAATCTCGACAACAATCGCGACCGCACCTCGTCCGAGGGTTTCTCGCCGCGCTTCATCCTGAGCTACGAAGTCGCGCCGCGCGTCACGCTCAACGCCCAGATCGCCAAGGGCTTCCGCCTCGGCGGCGTCAACGATCCGCTCAACCTGCCGCTCTGCGACGGGGGCGCGCCCAACGGACCCGACGCGCAGACCTTCGGCGGGCGGCCGCGCTATGACGATGAGACGCTGTGGAACTACGAAGGCGGGATGAAGGCGCAGTTCGGCAGCATCACCTTCAACGTCGCCGGCTTCTATACCAAGATCAAGAATCTGCAGGTCACTGCCGACGCCGGCAGCTGCTCGTCGCGTATCGTGTTCAACGTGCCCGAGGCGCATACCATGGGCCTCGAGTTCGAGTTCGCGGCGGAGCCAGTGACCGGGCTCGACCTGTCGGTCTCGGGCAGCTTGGTCGAGGCGGAGTTCGACGCGACGATCGCGCGGCCCAACGGCACGGTGATCGAGGGGATCCGCGACGGCAATCGCCTGCCCTCGGTGCCCAAGTTCCAGATCTCCGCCAACGCGCAATATGGCTTCCCGGTGGGCCCGGACACCGAAGCCTATCTGGGCGCGTCGTTCCAGCATATCGGCAGCCGCTTCACCCAGCCGGGCGACCAGGAGAACAATCCGCGGACCTTCGTCCATGGCCTGCCGTTCGGCGGCGCGCCGGCGAGCGCGTCCACGGTGGTCGATCTCAAGCTGCCGGCCTATGAGCTGGTCAATCTCAGCGCCGGGGTGAATTTCCCGGGGGATCTCGGCGTGTCGATCTACGTCAACAACCTGCTCGACGAGAACGCGCTGCTGGCGTTCGACCGCGAGCGCGGCGGACGCGCGCGGTTGGGTTTCAGCGTGAGCCAGCCGCGTACCTTCGGCCTGACGGTGCGCAAGGGCTTCTGAACGAAATCAGGGCCGGTGGCATGTCCACCGGCCTCGCTTGTCATCCCAGATCGGCGCGGATGAAGTCGGCGCAGCGCTCGCCGATCATGATGCTCGGCGCATTGGTGTTGCCGCCGATCAGCCGCGGCATCACCGAGGCGTCGGAGACGTAGAGCCCCTCCACGCCGCGCACCCGCAGCTTCGGATCGCAGACGGCTTCGGCATCCGACCCCATCCGCGCCGTGCCGACCGGGTGATAGATCGTGTCCGCGCGTGCGCGGATCAGCCGTTCGAGCGCGGCATCGTCGTTGCGGTCGATCGGATAGCGGTCGCGGCCGCCGAACGCCGCGAGCGGCTCGGCGTCGAGGATGCGGTACATCGTCCGCACGCCCTTGATGAGCAGGTCGACGTCGCGGCGGTCGGTGAGGAATCCCGGGTCGATCAGCGGCGCCGTGCGCGCGTCGGGTGAAGCGAGGCGCACGGTCCCGCGGCTTTCGGGGCGCAGCACGCAGGCGTGGCAGCTATAGCCGTGCGCCTTGACCTTGGCCCGCCCGTGATCCTCGACGATCGCCACCAGGAAATGGAGCTGGATGTCGGGCGCGGGCAGACTCGGATCGGTCCGCAGGAAGGCGCCGGCCTCGGCGAAGGGCGAGGTCATCGGGCCGCTGCGGGTGCGGAACCAGCGCCACATCGCGCCCAGCCCCTTGAGCGATCCGACCAGCGAGCGGCCGAGGAACAGGCTTCCCCTGGTCTCGAACGCCGCGACATAATCGAGATGGTCCTGCAGGTTGCCGCCGACCTCGCCGCGCTCGACCCGCACGGGGAGCCCGAGCTGCTGGAGGTGCGCGCCGGGCCCGATGCCGGAGAGCATGAGTAATTGCGCGGTGCCGAACACGCCGCCCGCCAGCACCACGGCGTGCCGCGCCCGGATCACCCCGGACTGCCCGCCGCGCGCATAGGCGACGCCCCAGGCGCGGCCGTCTTCGAACAGCACGCGCTCGACCATCGCGTCGCACAGGATCTCGAGATTGGGCCGTTCGCTCAGGTAGCCGCGCGCCGCGGTCCAGCGCTCGCCGCCCTTCTGTGTCACCTGGTAGATGCCGGCGCCCTCCTGCCGCGCGCCGTTGAAGTCGGCGTTGCGCGGAATCTGGAGCGCGGCCGCGGCGTCGACGAATGCCTCGCTGCCGGGATGGACGAAGCTCTGGTCGCTGACGTGCAGAGGCCCGTCGCCGCCATGCCAGTCGTCCGCGCCGCGCTCGTTCGCCTCGCTGCGCTTGAACACCGGGAACACGTCGTCCCAGCTCCAGCCGGTGGCGCCGAGCTTCTCCCAATTGTCGTAATCCCACGGATGTCCGCGGATGTAGAGCATGGCGTTGATCGCGCTCGATCCGCCGAGGCCCTTACCGCGCGGCTGATAGCCGCGGCGGCCGTTGAGCCCGGGCTGCGGCACCGTCTCGTACGCCCAGTTGGTTGCGGGCGTCTGCATCGCGATCGCGCCGGGCATCAGCGTGCGGAAGCCGCTGTTGCGCCCGCCCGCCTCGAGCACCGCGACCTTGTACTTGCCGTCCTCGCTCAGGCGGCCCGCGGCGGCGCTGCCTCCGGATCCCGCGCCGATGACGACGATGTCGGCTTCTTCCACTGCTCCCCCGCTTCCTGCCGCGCCAGCCAGCGGGCCTTGATCGTTTCGGATGTATCGCGGCTGCCGTCGTGGCTCCATCCGGGCGGGCCGAACATATAGCCGAGCCGCGCCTTCATCCCCGGTGCCGCCCACACGTCCTTCGCGATTCCCCACCACTCATGGAACGCCGCGCGCAGGACGTTGAAGTCGGGCAGGTTGTGGACGATGCCGTAGCGCGGCCGGTCGTCGTCGCGCTCGGGCTCGAAGGTGCCGAACATCCGGTCCCACACGATGAACACCCCGGCATAGTTCTTGTCGAGATAGCGCGCATTGGTCGCGTGGTGGACGCGGTGGTGCGAGGGCGTGTTCATCACCGCCTCGAACCAGCGCGGCATCCGCCCGATCACCTCGGTGTGGATCCAGAACTGGTAGACCAAGTTCACCCCCGCGACGAAGAACACCATGGCCGGCGGGAAGCCGATCAGGAACAGCGGCAGGCGGAAGATGAAGCCGAGGCTGAAGAAGCCGGTCCAGGTCTGCCTGAGCGCGGTCGAGAGGTTATAATGCTGGCTCGAATGGTGGATGACATGGCTCGCCCAGAACCACCGCACGCGATGCGCCGAGCGGTGGAAGACGTAATAAGCGAGGTCGTCGAGCACGAAGGCGAGCACGAACCAGTACCAGGCGTAGCTGATGTCGAAGAGCCGGAACTGGTGGACCCAGGTCGCGAGGGCGAACACCATCCCGCCCGCCAGCACCCCCGCGATCGTGCTGCCGAAGCCGAGCATCAGCGAGGTCAGCGTGTCGCGCGGGCAATAACGGCTGCGGTCCTTGAGGCGCGCGACGACCATCTCCGCCGCGACCAGCAGGACGAAGGCGGGAACGGCCAGATCGACGGGATCGGGCAGGTTGGGCATCGCTCTCCTTACACATGTGTAAATAGGGCGGGCGCGGGCTCGAATGCAACAGGGCGATCAGCCGCCTAGCGTATCGGCGAAGGCGCGCGCCGCTGCGGCGTCGGCGACGGTGATGCGGAGCGTCTCCCGTGCGGAGAGTCGCAACGTGATCGTGCTGCCGTCCGGTCCGTCGTCCAGCGTCGCAATCCGCGCCCCAGCGATCCGGCGGGCGCAGTGGCGTGCGCCCATCGGCTCGACCAGCACGAGGTCGCTAGGGCCGCCCGCGACCGCGGCCAGTTCACCGGTCGTCGACACCACGCACGCCTTGCCCTCGAAGCCCGAGCTCAACGCTTCGGCCAGCCGGATCGCGTCCGTACCGCTCTCGAACCGTTGCGTGCCGCCGAGCTTGAGCGCCCAGGCCATGCCGGCGAGCGCCAGCACCGCCGCGAGCGAGCCCGCGGCGAGCCACCAGTTCATGCCTTGCCCGAGAGCGCGTCGAGCATCGGGCGCAGGCCGTTGAGATCGTAGCCGGCCCCGGCGGCCTGCTCGATCAGCCCGGCGGGATGCTCGCCGCGGCTCGCCTCGGCCAAAGCCCAGAGGTTGGTCGAACGCGTGCCCGAGCGGCAATAAGCCAGCACCGGGCCGTCCACCTGGTCGAGCACCTCGCGCATCGCCTCGACCTGAGTCGCGGAGAAGCCGGCATGCGTGATCGGAATGGCGTGATAGGCGAGGCCGAGCGTCTCCGCGACGGTGCGGATCGATTCGCCCTCGGGCTGGCCGGCTTCCTCGTCGTCCGGGCGGTTGTTGACGATCGCCACGAACCCGGCGCGTGCGGCCTCGACGACGTCGGCGGGGTCGATCTGGGGGGCGACCGAGATGCGGTCGTTGATGCGGCGGATGCTGGCCATGTGAAGTCTCCTCAACCCCCGTCGCGTATCACCTGGAGGAAGGCGTCGCCATAGGCGTCGAGCTTGCGCTCGCCGATGCCCGAGAAGGTGGCGAGGGTGGCGCGATCCCGGGGTCGGCGCGCGGCCATCTCGCGCAGCACCGAATCGTGGAAGATGACATAGGGCGGCACGCTAGCCGCTTCGGCGAGCTCGCGGCGCTTGGCGCGCAATGCCTCGAACAAGGGCGCATCTTCGGGCGCGAGGCCCGCGGCCGGCTCGCCACGCCGCTTGCGGCCGCGCTCGGGCTCGGCGGCGAGCACGACCTCGACCTTGGCCTCGCCGCGCAGGATCGCACGCGCGTCGCCACCCAGCGCGAGCCCGCCATGCTCGTTGGCGACCAGCACCCCGCGCGCCTGCAGTGCTCGCGCCACCGGCTTGACCAGCGCCATGTCCTCGTCATCGGCGATGCCGAACACGGTGAGCCGGTCATGCCCCCATTTCTCGATGCGTTCGTCGGTCGCGCCGCTCAGCACTTTCTCGAGATGCCCTACGCCGAAGCGCTGGCCGGTGCGATAGACGGCGGAGAGCAGTTTGCGCGCGGTCTCGGTCGCGTCGCGCACCCCCGGCGCATTGAGGCAATTGTCGCAATTGCCGCAGCGTTCGGGCGGGGTCTCGCCGAAATAGCGCAGCAGCACCGCGCGGCGGCATCCGGCGGTCTCGACCAGCCCGGCAAGCGCATCGAGCCGCGCGCGCTCCGCCGCTTGCCGATTCTGCGGCAGCTCCGGCAGCCACTCCCTCGCGCGGGTGAAGTCCCCGGGCGCCCAGAACAGATGCGCCACCGCCGGATCGCCGTCGCGGCCGGCGCGGCCGCTCTCCTGGTAATAGCCCTCGATCGACTTGGGCAGCCCGGCATGCGCGACGAAGCGCACGTCGGGCTTGTCGATGCCCATGCCGAACGCGATCGTTGCGACCATCACCATGTCCTCCGAACGGACGAACTCGGCCTGGGCGCGGCGGCGCGTGTCGGGCGGCATCCCGGCATGGTAGAAGCGGGTGGGGCGGCCGGTGCCGGCGAGCGCGGCGGCGAGCTTCTCGGTGCGGTCGCGCGAGGTGGCGTAGACGATCCCGGCGCCCGGCGTGCGCTTGACCAGGGAGGCGATCGCCGAGCCCTTCGAGGCGGTGCTGGTGATCGCATAGCGGATGTTGGGCCGGTCGAACCCGGCGACGATCAGCCCGTCAGCGGGGATGCCGAGCTGCTCGAGGATGTCGGCGCGGGTGTGCGCGTCCGCGGTCGCGGTGAGCGCGAGGCGCGGGAGGTCAGGGAAGGCGTCGAGCAGCGGGCGCAGCAGGCGATAGTCGGGCCGGAAATCATGCCCCCATTCGCTGACGCAATGCGCCTCGTCGATCGCGAACATCGAGAGCTTCGCTTGGCGGAGCAGATTGCGGAAGCCCTCGCCCGAGGCGCGTTCGGGCGCGACATAGAGCAGGTCGAGTTCGCCGCGCCGGAACCGCGCGATCGTCTCGTCGCGATTGTCGTCGGCGCTGGTCAGCGTCGCGGCGCGGATGCCGACCGCCTCGGCGGCGCGCAGCTGGTCGTGCATCAGCGCGATCAGCGGCGAGACGACGATGCACGTCCCCTCGAGCATCACCGCGGGCAGCTGGTAGGTCAGCGACTTGCCCGCGCCGGTCGGCATGACCGCAAGCGTGCGCTGTCCCGCGAGGACGCGATCGACGACGTCGTGCTGGACGCCGCGGAAATCTGGAAAGCCGAAAGTGGTGCGGAGGACGTCGCGGGGATTCATTGCGGTTCGTATAGCCGGTGTATTCCGGAAATGCGCGCCGGACGACGAAGAATCATATAGGCTGGCGCATGCATCATTGGCAGGAGGTTCCGTGGACCCTGACGTCACCGACAATCGCGACCGCAGCCGCTTCGAGCTGGAGGTTGAGGGGCACACCGCCTTCGCCGCCTACCGGATCGACGGCGAGGTGATCACCTTCACCCACACCGTGGTGCCTGAGGCGCTCGGGGGGCGCGGCATCGCCAGCCGGCTGATCCTCCACGCGCTGACCGATGTCCGTGACCGCGGCCTCAAGGTGATCGCGCAATGCCCGTTCGTCGCGGCCTATATCCGCAAGCATCCCGAATGGGCGGCGCTTCTGGCGAGACCGCTGGATTGAGGCGATACGCAATTCTCACCACTTCCGTCGTCACCCTGAACTTGCTTCAGGGTCCATTTCTCCACGACTGGGCCGCCTGCAAGTTCAGTATGACGGGATAAGGGTGTCGGGCGCTCAGATCGCGAGGGGCACTCCATCACGCAACTCGTGCGTGCAGAGCTGCGCCGCGGCGCTGTCATCGGCGTCGAGCGCGGCGACCGCAACCCAGCCGTCGGCGCGCAGCCTCGCGGCTAACGCCGGGTCTGTGCCCGTGGGCAGGAACAGCCGTCGCCGGTCGCCATTGGCGAGCCCCGCGTCGAGAATCGGGTCGACGAACAGCGACATGCCGACCGCGGGTTCGTCCCCCTCCGCGCCGATCACCGAATAGCTCCCGCCGCGCCCGATCTCGCCCCGCACGCCGCGCGCGAACAGCGAGAAGCCGATCCAGCTCTGATATTCGAAGCCATGGCGCTCGGTCGGGTCGAGCGTCAGCGCGACCTTGCCGGCAACCGCCTCTGCGACGGCGCCAAGGCCGTCGAGCCGGGTGGCGAGCACGCCGCCCTTGTCATGCGCGCGCAGCCGCGCGACCGCCGCATCGAACGGGCCGGCGGCCTCGATCAGCGGCAGGAAGTCGGGGTCGATCGCGGCGACGCCGGCGGCGTCCTTGGCGTCGAGCCGGTCGCGCAGCGCCGTCAGCTGCTCGGGCGCCATGCCGGGGGCGAGCTGCTCGACCAGGTCGGGCAGGGTGAAGTCGAGCGCGAGACCGGCGACCCCCGCCGCCTCCAGCGCCTCGACCGCGACGGTGACGATCTCGCGTGCCGCCGCCACGCTGTCGCGGCCGATCAGCTCGCAACCGATCTGGCGCATCGCGCGCTCGGGGCGCAGCTCGCTCGCGCGCAGCTTGAGCACGGTGCCGGCATAGGAGAGGCGTACCGGCCGCGGGTGGTGCGCCATGCGCGTCGCGGCGATGCGACCGATCTGCGCGGTGATGTCGGGCCGGATCGCGAGCGTGCGGCGCGAGGCGGGATCGGTGAAGCGCACCGCATCCTTGGCGCTCGCCGCCTTGAGCCGCGCGCCGAGCGACTCCTCGAACTCGGCGAGCGGCGGATCGACTCGCTCATAGCCATAGAGCCGCGCGACATCGAGCACGCGCCGCTCGAGCGCCGCCGCCGCATCGGCATGCGGGGGCAGGCGGTCGTGGAAGCCTTCGGGCAGAAGTCCGTTCATTTGTTCAACCCCGTCACCCCGGCCTCGTGCCGGGGTCCACCGAGTCTCGGGCGTCGCCGTTCGAGGCTCTTGCGCGCGCTTGCCGCACTGTGGACCCCGGAACAAGTCCGGGGTGACGGATGAAACTAAAACTTCAGCGCCATCGCGGTCTTGACGCCGGGGAGCGCGCGGACCTGGGCGATCAGCTCGGGGGTCACCGCCTCGTCGACCGAGAGCAGCAGCACCGCCTCGCCGCCGGCCTCGCGGCGGCCGAGGTGGAAGGTGCCGATGTTCACGCCGGCATCGCCCAGCGTGGTGCCGATGCGACCGATGAAGCCCGGCGCGTCCTCGTTGACGACGTAGAGCATGTGGCCGTCGAGATCGGCCTCGACCATGATGCCGAACAGCTCGACCAGCCGCGGCGCCTTGTTGCCGAACAAGGTCCCGGCGACCGAACGCTCGCCGGCATCGGTCTTGACCGAGACGCGGATGAGGGTGTGGTAGTCGCCTTCCTTCTCGGTCTTGACCTCGCGCACCTCGATCCCGCGCTCCTTGGCGAGGAAGGGCGCGTTGACCATGTTCACCGTGTCGGTCTGGGTGCGCAGGAAGCCCGCCAGCACCGCGCTGACGATCGGCTTCTGGTTGACCTCGGTCGCCGCGCCCTCGCTGTGGATCGAGATGCGCGGGATGTTGCCATGGGCGAGCTGGCCGACGAGGCTGCCGAGCTTCTCGGCGAGCTCCATGTACGGCTTGACGCGCGGCGCTTCCTCGGCGGTCAGGCTCGGCATGTTGAGCGCGTTGGTGACGCCGCCATTGACGAGATAGTCGGCCATCTGCTCGGCGACCTGGATCGCGACGTTGACCTGCGCCTCGCTCGTCGACGCGCCGAGATGCGGTGTGGCGACGAAGTTGGGCGTGTTGAACAGCGGGTGCTCCTTGGCCGGCTCGGTCACGAACACGTCGAGCGCGGCGCCGCCGATATGGCCCGAATCGAGCAGCTCCTTGAGCGCCGCCTCGTCGATCAGACCGCCGCGCGCGCAGTTGATGATGCGCACGCCCTTCTTGGTCTTGGCGAGGTTTTCCTTCGACAGGATGTTGCGCGTCTGGTCGGTCAGCGGGGTGTGCAGTGTGATGAAGTCGGCGCGGGCGAGCAGCTGCTCGAGCTCCACCTTCTCGACGCCCATCTCGACCGCGCGCTCGGGGCTGAGGAACGGGTCATAGGCGACGACCTTCATGCGCAGGCCGTGGGCGCGGTCGGCGACGATCGAGCCGATATTGCCGGCGCCGATCAGGCCGAGCGTCTTGCCGGTCAGCTCGACGCCCATGAAGCGGTTCTTCTCCCACTTGCCCTGCTGGGTCGAAAGGTCGGCCTCGGGCAGCTGGCGGGCGAGCGCGAACATGAGGGCGATGGCGTGCTCGGCGGTGGTGATCGAGTTGCCGAACGGGGTGTTCATGACGACCACGCCCTTGCTGCTCGCATAGGGGATGTCGACATTGTCGACGCCGATGCCGGCGCGGCCGATGACCTTGAGGTTGGTCGCGGCGTCGATGATCTCCTTGGTCGCCTTGGTCGCGCTGCGGATGGCGAGGCCGTCATACTGGCCGATGATCGCCTTGAGCTCTTCCGGCGTCTTGCCGGTGATCTCGTCGACCTCGACGCCGCGCTCGCGGAAGATCTGCGCGGCCTTGGGGTCCATTTTGTCGCTGATGAGTACCTTGGGCATTTCTCTAGTCCTGTTCCCTAGGTCGTCATCCCCGCGAAGGCGGGGATCCATTGCCGCTGACGTGGCGGCTCCTTCGACAACCTGCGTGAATGGGTTCCCGCCTTCGCGGGAATGACGATCGATTGGAGTTAACCGGCCTTCGCCGACGCGTAGGCCCAGTCGAGCCAGGGGCCGAGCGCCGCGATATCGGCGGTGTCGACCGTCGCGCCGCACCAGATGCGCAAGCCAGCAGGGGCGTCGCGATATCCGGCGACGTCATAGGCAGCGTCCTCCTTCTCGAGCAGCGACGCGAACTTCTTGATGAAGTCGGCGTCCGCGCCCTCGACGGTGAGGCACACGCTGGTCTTCGAGCGCGAGGCCGGGTCGGCGGCGAGATGGCCGAGCCAGTCGCGCTCCGCCACGAGCTTGTCGAGCGCCGCGGCATTGGCGTCCGAGCGCGCGATCAGACCGTCGAGCCCGCCGAGCGACTTCGCCCATTCGAGCGCGAAGATCGCGTCCTCGACTGCGAGCATCGACGGCGTGTTGATCGTCTCGCCCTTGAACACGCCCTCGGCGAGCTTGCCCTTGCTGACCAGGCGGAACACCTTGGGCAGCGGCCAGGCGGGAGTGTAGCTCTCGAGCCGCTCGACCGCGCGGGGCCCAAGGATCAGCACTCCATGGCCGCCTTCGCCGCCCAGCACCTTCTGCCACGAGAAGGTCGCGACATCGATCTTGTCCCACGGCAGGTCGTAGGCGAACACCGCGCTGGTCGCGTCGGCGAAGGTCAGGCCCTCGCGGTCGGCCGGGATCCACTCGCCGTCGGGCACGCGCACGCCCGAGGTCGTGCCGTTCCAGGTGAACAGAACGTCGTCGGCGAAGTTCACTTGGCCGAGGTCGGGCAGCTGGCCGTAATCGGCGCGGATCACCGTGGGATCGAGCTTCAGCTGCTTGACCGCATCGGTAACCCAGCCCTCGCCGAAGCTTTCCCAGGCGAGCGTGGTCACGCCGCGCGCGCCGAGCATCGTCCACATCGCCATCTCGAACGCGCCGGTGTCGGAGCCGGGGACGATGCCGATACGGTGGGTGTCGGGGAGGCGCAGCAGCTCGCGCATCAGGTCGATGCAATAAGCGAGACGGTTCTTGCCGAGCTTCGAGCGGTGCGAGCGTCCGAGCACCTCGACCGCGAGCTTCGAGGCATCCCAGCTCGGAGGCTTGGCGCAGGGACCCGAAGAGAAATGGGGGCGGGCCGGCTTGGCGGCGGGCTTGGCAATGGACGCAAGTCCGGCGTCGGCGGCAGTCACTTCAGTCATATAGACTCTCCTTGCAGAGAGCACGCGCGGCGTTGGGACCGCGTGGCCCGCCGGCGGCCCTAACGGCAAGCGATGCGAAGTCAAGCAAAGAGCGGCCGGCGGAATGGTATCTTTTGAACCTGCCTGTCCGGAGTGAGGAATTGGCGGTTGTCGCGGATTCGGACCAGCCGCTAAAGTCCCCCGCGATGCGTATCCTGTCGGTCCTGCTCGCCGCCCTGCTCTTGACGGCCTGTTTCGGCGGCGGTGACCGTGAGCCGCCGAAGCGGCCGGGGGTTCGTCCCGATCCGCGCGGCCCGGTGACGCTCAACCTGCCGACCAGCCGCGAGACCAAGCAATGCTATGCCGACCTGTCGCGCGAAGGGGTGCGGTTCAGCCCGCTGCCCGACCGCGACTATGGCGGCGGTTGCCAGGTGATCGGCGCGGTGCAGCTGATCGATGTCGGCCTGCCCGTCTCCGGCCTCAAGGCGATGCGCTGCCCGCTCGCGCGCACCTTCATCGCCTGGGTCCGCAACGCCGCGGTGCCGGCGGCGCGCGAGATCCTCGACGGCGAGCTGGTGCGGGTCGAGACCTTCGGCACCTATTCGTGCCGCGGCATCGTCGGCGGCGGGACGCGCGCGGCGGGGCGCGTATCCGAGCACGGCCTCGGCAATGCCGTCGACGTCGCCGCCTTCATCCTGCGCGACGGGCGGCGCATCTCGGTCGAGCAGGGCTGGAACTCGGACGACGAGAAGGTGCGCGACTTCCTCCGGATCGTCCACCGCTCGGCCTGCCGCCGCTTCGCCACCGTGCTGGGGCCGGACTATAACGCGGCGCACGACAACCACTTCCATTTCGACATGGGGCGCGGGCCTTTCTGCCGTTGAGGAATTGGATTAAGAGCCGCCGATGACAGACACCAAAGTGCCCTCGCGCGTCTTTCCGCGCGCACGCCAGGATGCCGAGACCGCCGCGACCGGCGTGTCGACCCCGCAGACCGAGCATCCCGCCTATCGCCTCGCCTTCCAGGATATGGACTTCCTGCTGCGCGAGGACCTGCGCCCGGTGCGCTTCCAGCTCGAGCTGCTGAAGCCGCAGCTGCTGCTCGACGAGGCGAAGATCGCCTCGACTTTGGTGATCTACGGCTCGGCGCGCATCCCCGAGCCGGCCAAGGCGCAGGCGCTGCTCGATCTCGCGACCGACGACCAGTCGCGCCGCATCGCCGAGCGGCTGATCGCCAAGTCGAAATATTACGACGTCGCGCGCGAGCTCGCCGGCCTCGCGAGCTGCTATCCGCTCGACGAGACCGGGCAGCGCCACTTCGTGGTGTGCTCGGGCGGTGGTCCCTCGATCATGGAGGCGGCGAATCGCGGCGCGACCGAGAAGGGCTGCGAATCGATCGGGCTCAACATCGTGCTGCCGCACGAGCAGGCGCCCAACGAATATGTGACGCCCTCGCTGTCGATGCAATTCCACTATTTCGCGCTGCGCAAGATGCACTTCCTGCTGCACGCGCGCGCGGTGGCGGTGTTTCCCGGCGGGTTCGGCACGTTCGACGAATCGTTCGAGCTGCTGACGCTGATCCAGACCGGCAAGATCGCGCCGATCCCGGTGCTGTTCTACGGCAAGGAATTCTGGAACCGCGTCGTCAACTTCGACGCGCTGTGCGAGGAAGGGGTGATCTCCCCGCGCGATCTCGACCTGTTCCACTTCTGCGAAACCGCGGAAGAGGGCTGGGAAATCGTCCAGAAATTCTACGAGGACAAAAACGGGGGCTGAGGCCCCCGCACGGGGCTCAGTGGCCCTTCTTCGCCGCTTCGGCCGCAGCCGCCGGATCGACCGACGGCGCGCCGCTCGCCGGAGTGCCGGCATTGCCCATCTCGGTCGAGTTGGCGTCGGGCGCCGCGGCATTGCCCGCGGCGTCGCCAGCGGCCGGCGCCGCCTCGGCCGCCGGAAGCGGCAGGTTCGAGCCCTGCGCGTTCATGTACGCGATGACGTTGGCGCGCTCCTGCGGGTCGGACAGGCCGGCAAAGGTCATCTTGGTGCCTGGCGCATATTTGCGCGGGCTGGCGAGCCACTGGTCGAGCGCCTCGAAGGTCCAGTTGCCCGGCACGCCCTTGAGCGCGTCGGAATAGCCGAAGCCGGCGATATGGCCGTGCGGCTTGCCGACGGTGCCCCAGAGATTCGGGCCGACGCCGTTGGCGCCGCCGTTGGTGATGGTGTGGCACGCCGCGCACTTGGCGAACGAGGCCTGGCCCTTGGCGACATCGGCCGTGGCGAGGCGATTGGCGATCGGCGCGGCCGCAGCGGCGCCGCCGCCTTCGCCGCCCTCGGCGCTCTCCACCGGATAGCCGGCCTTTTCGGGCTTGCCGCTATGATAGATCATGCCGCTGGCGATCGACAGGCCCAGCGCCGAGGCACAGCCGAACAGGACCCAGCCTGCGATCGTGTTCATGCGATTGTCCATTGCGCGCCCGTTTGCCCCAGAGTTGATATGACGTGTCGGTTGGCGCGATCCTTTAGTGCGGCCTTTTGCGCACCGCAACCCGGGCTTGCTCGGCTTCCTTCACGTCGCTAATCGCGCCCGCCAATGGAAAATTTCGCCGCGCCCGCGCGTCCGATCGTCGCACGCATGACGCAAGCAGCGCTTGCCGAGCCCAAACGCGCCGTCGCCTTTCAGGGCGCGCCGGGGGCCAATTCGCACATGGCCGCGCTCGAGGCGTTCCCCACCGGGCTGCCCTTGCCCTGCTTCAGCTTCGAGGACGCGATCGACGCGGTGCGCGAGGGCAAGGCCGATTGCGCGATCATCCCGATCGAGAATTCGCTGCATGGCCGCGTCGCCGACATCCATTTCCTGCTGCCCGAATCCGGTCTCACCATCATCGGCGAGCATTTCCTGCCGATCCGCTACGCGCTGATGGGCCTCGGCGAGCGCTCGGGCGTGCGCCAGGCGATGAGCCATCCGCAAGCGCTCGGCCAGTGCCGGCTGTGGCTCAAGGCGCAGGGCATCGCGCCGCTCTCCTATCCCGACACCGCCGGCGCCGCCGCGGTGGTTGCGGAGACCACGGATCCGGCAATCGCCGCGCTCGCCCCGCCGGGCGCCGCGCCGCTCTACGGCCTCACCATCTTCGAGAACGACGTCGCCGACGCCGACCACAATATGACTCGCTTCGTGGTGCTGGCGCGCAGCGCGCCGCCGCTGCGCGACCATGGACCGTACATGACGACCTTCATCTTCGAGGTGAAGAACGTCCCCGCCGCGCTGTACAAGGCGCTAGGCGGCTTCGCGACCAACGGCGTCAACATGACCAAGCTCGAGAGCTACCAGCGCGGCGGCAGCTTCGCGGCAACCGAATTCTACGCCGACATCGTCGGCCGCCCCGGCGACCCGGCGGTCGACCGCGCGCTCGAGGAACTCAAGTTCCACACCAAGTCGATGCGCCTGCTCGGTACCTATCCCCAGGCGCGCGCGCGTCCGGAATAGGCTCGCCGCGTCCGCTGGTCCTTGCTAATCCTCCGCGAAACCGGGGGAAACGAAAATGACCGAAGCGTTCGAGGACGAGGGCGCGCGCCGCAGCGCGGTGTTCGGCTGGCCGCTGCTCATCGCACTGCTGGGCTGTCTCGCACTCATCCTCGCCAGCGCCTTCGCGCCAGCGCTGCTGCCGCGGCTCGACCTCTCGACCCTGGTGCTGGCCGGTGCCGGCGCCGGTCTCGCGCTGTGGCTGCTGGTGCTGCTGGCGGGAAGCCGCACGCGGCAATGGCTGGTGGTCGGCGGCGCGCTGCTCGCGCTTCCAGCCGCGGGCGCGCTGGCGGGGCTGGGCGCAGGCCGCATCCATGTCGCGCGCTCGGCGGAGGATGCGCGGACCTTCGCCGAGCTCGACATCGCCGCCGACGGCAAGCCGAGCGTGCCGGGCGCCGCCGCCGGTCGCGGCGCGGCGTCGGCCGCCTATCTCGCCGCGATCCGCGCGGCGGACAAGGACGAGCGCGCCTGGGACGAGGCGCTGGTCAAGCTCAACCTCGGCGTGCTGAGCAGTCCCTATCTGCTCCAGCAGGCGCCGCAGATCCTGTCGGATTGCGCGTCGATCTCGAGCCTCGAGCAGGTGGCGCGGGACCATGCCAAGCGCGCCCGCGAACGTGCCGCGCAGCTCGTCGACGCCGTCGATCGTTCCGAGCTTCCCGCCGAGGCCAAGCCGGGTGCCCGCATCGTGGCGACCGCCGGCGACGAGGATGCGCGGCTGGCGAACCGGATCGAGCTGGCGCGCGCCAGCCGTGCGCAATGCGAGCTGCTCGCCCGCCGGACCTGGCACAATGCGGCGGGCTATTTCGGCTTCGCCAGTGCCGGCGACCATGCTCGGTTCAAGGCGATCACCGGGCAGGTGCTGGCCGCGTCGGGCAGGACCGAGGCGTTGAAGCGCGCCGCCAAGGCGCAGCGCATCGCCGGGCGCGAGCAGGTGCGCGAGGCGCTGACTCGTTAGCCGAGCGTCCGCGCCAGGAAATCGCGGATCAGCGGCGTCAGGGCGTCGAGATGCGTCTCGAGCAGCCAATGCCCCCCATCATCGAACAGATGCAACTCGGCGTCGGGCAAGTCGCGCAGGTACGCCCGGCCTGCCGCTTCGGGCATGAAGCCGTCGCGCGGCCCCCACAGGATCAGCGCGGACGGCCGCTGCTCGCGCAGATAGCCTTGGTAGCGCGGAAACCAGTCGCGATTCGCGCGCAGTCCGGCGATCACGTCGCGATAGATGCTGCGGCGCTGGGGATCGGTCAGCGCCCAGTGCAGCGTCCAGAGGTCGGGCGGAATCCGTCCGGCGACCGCGCCCTCGGTGCCGCCGATGAACTCGTGCCGGTAGCCCTCGAGCGTGATCGCGTCGGCTAGGCTCGCCTTTCGCTCGGGCGTCGGGTCGTCCCAATATTCCTTGAGCGGATCGTAATTGGGGCCGAGCGTATCTTCGTAGATGTCGCCGTTCTGGATGATCACCGCGGCGATCTTCGCCGGGTGCGCGATGGCGAAGCGCAGCCCGATCTGCGATCCGAAATCGTGCAGCCAGATCGCGCAGCGGTCGACCCCCAGCGTCTCGGTGAACCGGGCGAGGAAAGCGGCATAGCCGTCGAAGTCATGCGCGAAGTCCGCCGGCGTCGCGCTGTGTCCCCAGCCGGGAAAATCGGGCGCGAGCGTGCGCCAGCGGTCGGCGAGCGCCGGCATCAGGTTGCGATAGGCGAAGGACGAGGCGGGATAGCCGTGCGGGAGCAGCAGCACCGGCGCCTCGGCCGGCCCCGCCTCGCGATAGAAGATGTCGACGCCGTCGATCTCGATATGGCGATGACGAACCTGGAGCATGGCGGTTCGAACGCGCCAGTGCCGGGCGGGTTCAGTCCACGGGCGGCTTGCGGAGTGCCACGAACAACCAGGCCTCGATCGCGAGGAAGGGGCCGAGCAGTGCGGCGACCCCCGCCCATCCCGCCAGCTCGTGCGCGAAGGCGCCCACGCCCCAGGCAAGCACGATCAGGCTCTGCGCCAGCGACGATGCGCCGATTCCGCGCCACAGCGGCTCGCAGTGATAGCCGATCCAGAACGCCCAGCGGCCGAGCACCCAGGTGATCGCGGTCGCGGTGACGATGCGCGGATCGGCATAAAGGCCGAGCAGCGCCAGCCCCGGCGCGAATATCCAGAGCTGTTCGAGCGTGTTCTGGATGTACCGCTGGTTGACGATCAGGCGGCGCGAATCCGCGCCCGCGAGCGGATCGATCGAGCGGAAGAACAGCCGCTCATGCGCCACCGCCTCGATCCCCGGCAGGAACGCGAGCAGCACGGACGCCGCAATACAGCCGAGCACGAAGCGCATCGGCTCGATCGCGATCGGCGGCAGCCAGGCTGCCAGCGCCAGCCACAGCCCGATCGCGACCGGAAGCGAAAGCCCGACGGCCAGCGCCAGTCGCGACTGCGCGCGCATGTCAGTCGGCGAACAGCAGCACGGGCGTCTCGAGCAGCTTGCGCAGCGCCTGCACATAGCTCGCCGCGTCCCAGCCATCGACGACGCGGTGGTCGCAGCTGATCGACAGGTTCATCAGCTTCGCCCGCACGATCTCGTCGCCCTGGAACACCGGACGCTCGACGATCTTGTTCGGGCCGATGATCGCCACCTCGGGCTTGTTGATCACCGGGGTGGTCGCGATGCCGCCGAGCGGACCGAGCGAGGTGACGGTGATGGTCGAGCCGCTGAGCTCCTCGACCTTCGCCTTGCCGGTGCGCGCGGCCTCGGCGAGGCGGGTGATCTCAGCCGCGAGCTGCCACACGTTCAGGTCCTGCGCGTCGCGAATCACCGGCACCATCAGCCCGGCATCGGTCTGAGTCGCCATGCCCATGTGCACGCGTCCGTGCCGCGTCACCACGCCCGCCTCGTCGTCATAGCGCGCGTTGAGCATCGGGAAGTCGGGCAGGGTGCGGCAGATCGCGGCGATCACGAACGGCAGCATGGTGAGCTTGGGCCGCGCGCCGCGATTGGCGTTGAGGTCGGCGCGCATTTCTTCGAGCGCAGTGACGTCGATCTCGTCGACATAGGTGAAGTGCGGGATCGCGCGCTTCGACGCGGCCATGTTCTCGGCGATGCGGCGGCGCATGCCGATGACCTTGACCGGCACGTCGTCGCGGGCGCGCGACGCGTGTGGGGCGTGATAGCCCTGGCCGCTGCCGTAGCGCAGGAAAGCGTCGAGATCGGCGTGGCGGATGCGGTCGCCCTCGGCCTTCACCTGCGACAGGTCGACGCCGAGATCCTTGGCGCGCTGGCGGACGGCGGGGGAAGCGAGGATGGCGCGGTGCGACGCCTCTTCTCCACTCCCTGCAAGGGAGGCGCTGGGGGTGGATGCGGGCGCGTCAGCGGCCGCCGTTTCGCGCGTGGCAGGCGTCGGAGCCGATGCTGGTGCATCGGTACCCACCCCCGACTCCTCCCTTGCTGGGAGGGGAGAATCTTCCTCCACTCCCGGCGTTTCCGCCTCGATCTGCTCCTCGACCTCCTCGGATGCCGGCGCCGCTTCCGCCGCCTCGGCCACATCGCCCTCGGTCTCGACCACGATCAGCGCGGCGCCGATCGCGACCTGGTCGCCGACCTCGCCAGCCAGCTCGACCACGATCCCCGACACCGGCGATTCCATCTCGACGGTCGCCTTGTCGGTCATCATGTCCGCGACCTGCTGGTCCTCCTCGACTCGATCGCCGACCTTGACGTGCCAAGCGACGATCTCGGCCTCGGCGATGCCTTCGCCGATGTCGGGCAAGCGGAACGTGAAGCGTGCCATGCGGGTCAGTCCTTCAGGATCTTCTTGAGCGCCTGTCCGATGCGGACCGGGCCCGGGAAATACGCCCACTCAAGCGAATGGGGATAAGGCGTGTCGAAGCCGGTGACGCGCTCGACCGGCGCCTCGAGATGATAGAAGCAGCGCTCCTGCACCAGGCTCGCCAGCTCGGCGCCGAAGCCGCTGGTCCGCGTCGCCTCGTGCACCACCATGCAGCGGCCGGTCTTGCGCACCGACTCCTCGATCGTCGCGATGTCGAGCGGCACCAGCGTGCGCAGGTCGATGATCTCGGCGTCGATGCCGAGCTCCTCGACCGTCGCCTGCACGACATGCACCATCGTGCCGTAAGCGAGGATCGTCAGCGCCTCGCCCGGCCGCACGATCGCCGCCTTGCCGAGATCGATGCGGTAATAGCCCTCGGGCACCTCCCCGCCGGGATGCTTCGACCAATTCTCCGCCGGGCGGTCCCAATGGCCGTTGAACGGGCCGTTGTAGATGCGCTTGGGCTCGAAGAAGATGACCGGGTCATTGTCCTCGATCGATGCGATCAGCAGGCCCTTGGCGTCATAGGGGGTCGAGGGGATCACCGTCTTCACGCCCGAGACGTGGGTGAAGATGCCCTCGGGCGACTGCGAGTGGGTCTGCCCGCCGAAGATGCCGCCGCCGAAGGGCGACCGCACCGTCAGCGGCGCGGTGAACTGGCCGGCAGAGCGGTAGCGCAGCCGCGCCGCCTCGCTCACCAGCTGGTCGAGCGCGGGGTAGATGTAATCGGCGAACTGGATCTCGGGCACCGGGCGCAGGCCGTACGCGCCCATGCCGATCGCGACGCCGACGATGCCGCATTCGGTGATCGGCGTGTCGAACACGCGCGTTTTGCCGAACTTGGCCTGCAGCCCCGCCGTGGCGCGGAACACGCCGCCGAAATAGCCGACATCCTCGCCCATCACGATCACGTCGGGATCGCGCGCCATCATCACGTCGAGCGCGGAGTTGATCGCCTGGATCATGTTCATGCGGGTGATGGCGCCCGCTTCGTTCGCCGCCGCTTCGCTCACGATTGACTCGCTCATTTCTTGCGTGCCCAGGGACGGCCCGAAGCCTCTTCCTCGTCGAGCATCATCTGCCGCTGCTCCTGCAGGTGCCACGGCATTTCCTCGAACACTCCGTCGAACAGCGAATCGAGCGGCTGGTGCAGGCCGTGGCCGAGGATGCCGTTCTTCTCGGCTTCCTTCTGCGCCGCCTTGACCATCTCGGCGAGCTCGCGGTCCTGCTCGGCGTGGCGTTCCTCGTCCCACTCACCGATCGCGATGAGGTGCTGCTTGAGCCGCGCGATCGGGTCGCCCAGCGGCCAGGCGGTCGGCTCTCCCGCGCTGCGGTATTGCGAAGGATCGTCGGAGGTCGAGTGACCCTCGGCGCGATAGGTGAAATGCTCGATCAGCGTCGGGCCCTGGTTGGTCCGCGCGCGCTCCGCCGCCCATTGAGTCGCGGCATAGACCGCCAGCGCGTCGTTGCCGTCGATGCGGAGGCCAGCGATGCCATAGCCCAGCGCGCGCGCCGCGAAGGTGGTCGCCTCGGCCCCGGCAAAGCCCGAGAAGCTCGAGATCGCCCACTGGTTGTTGACGACGTTGAGGATCACCGGCGCCTTGTAGACGGTGGCGAAGGTCAGCGCCGAGTGGAAGTCGCCCTCCGCGGTCGAGCCCTCGCCGCACCAGGTCGCGGCGATGCGCGTGTCGCCCTTGGCCGCGCTCGCCATCGCCCAGCCTACCGCCTGCGGATATTGCGTGGCGAGGTTGCCCGAGATCGAGAAGAAGCCCTTCTCCTTCGACGAGTACATGATCGGCAGCTGCTTGCCCGCCAGGTCGTCGCCCTTGTTCGAGTAGATCTGGTTCATCATCTGCACGAGGCTGTAGCCGCGCGCGATCAGCAGGCCCTGCTGGCGGTAGCTCGGGAAGCACATGTCGTCGCTCGCCAGCGCATGCGCCGCGGCGATCGCCACCGCCTCCTCGCCGGTGCACTTCATGTAGAAGCTGGTCTTGCCCTGGCGCTGGGCGCGGAACATGCGCTCGTCGAACGCGCGGACCAGCGCCATGTCGCGCAGCATCTTGCGCAGCGTGTCCGCGTCGAGCTTGGGATTCCACGGGCCGACCGCGTTGCCGCCCTCGTCGAGTACGCGCACCAGCGTATAGGCGAGCTCGTGGAAGCTGGCGGGCTCGGCGGCGGTATCGGGGCGGGGCTGCGCGCCCGCGGGCGGCACCTCGACATCGGCGAAGTCGACCGTATCGCCGGGCCGGAACCGCGGTTCGGGCACATGCAGGCTGAGCGGCGGCAGATTGGGGCGCGCGACGTCCGCGGTCATGCTCTCTCCAGCGTCAAAAGGCCTCCGTGTCGCGGGTCAACGCACGGAATATGATTTCAGGCCCCTGTTATATTCTTTCAACGTCCGAGTCGAGATGGGACAGCAACACTGTCCTGACTTTCATTGTAACGGCTGAAACCGGGAGAGGCGAATCGACCCCTTCCCCCATTCGCCTTCGCCTCCTAAGGGAAGGCATTGCAGAAAAATGTCGCTGGGGAGCGAGACACATGAAATTGATGGCCGGCAATTCGAACCTGCCGCTCGCCCAGGCGATCGCCTCCTATCTCGAGATCCCGCTGACCGAGGCCAATGTCCGGCGCTTCGCCGACGAGGAGATCTTCGTCGAGATCCTCGAGAATGTCCGCGGCGAGGACGTGTTCGTGCTCCAGTCGACCGCCTATCCGGCGAACGACAACCTCATGGAGCTGCTGATCATGATCGATGCGCTGCGTCGCGCGTCGGCCAAGCGCATCACCGCGGTGCTCCCCTATTTCGGCTATGCCCGGCAGGACCGGAAGCCCGGCCCGCGCACGCCGATCTCGGCCAAGCTGGTTGCCAACCTCATCACCACCGCGGGTGCCAACCGCGTGCTGTCGGTCGATCTTCACGCCGGGCAGATCCAGGGTTTCTTCGACATCCCGACCGACAATCTCTTCGCCGCGCCGGTGATGAGCGAGGACATCAAGGCGCGCTTCTCGGATCGCAACCTGATGGTCGTCTCGCCCGACGTCGGCGGCGTGGTGCGCGCGCGTGCGCTGGCCAAGCGGCTGGAGAATGCGCCGCTCGCGATCGTCGACAAGCGCCGGGAGAAGGCGGGCGAATCGGAAGTGATGAACATCATCGGCGAGGTTTCGGGCCGCTTCTGCATTCTGATCGACGACATCGTCGATTCGGCGGGCACGCTGTGCAACGCCGCCGCCGCGCTCAAGGCGGCGGGCGCCGAGGACGTGGTCGCCTATTGCACCCATGGCGTGCTGTCGGGCGGCGCGGTGGCGCGCGTCGACGGGTCCGAGCTGCGCGAGCTCGTCATCACCGATTCGATCGGCAATCACAATGTCGTCGCCGACGCGCAGAAGATCCGCCACCTCACCATCGCCCCGCTGATCGCCGAAGCGATCCGCCGCATCGCCGACGAGAGCTCGGTGTCGTCGCTGTTCGACTGAGGCGGCGAAGAAATAGATTCACGCGGAGGCGCGGAGGCGCGGAGGCGCGGAGGCGCAGAGATGTCGTCCTGCCGCGTCAGCGGCTCTCATTCTTCCGGCATCACCGCTTGCCGCAACGTCAATAGGTGAGCAGGCGCTTCGCGCAGAAGACCAACATCTCTGCGCCTCCGCGCCTCCGCGTGAAAAACAACCTTCTTCACTCCCACCTGATCTGGCGGTGTCGGCTGTTACGCCAGCGCCTTCCACACCAGCACCGCGCCCACCGCGATCATCAGCCAGTAGATCGCGGTGTAGAAGCGCTCGGGCGACACCCGCCGCACCAGCCACACGCCCGCGAAGGTCGAGGCGACCGCGACCGGCAGCAGCGCCGCCGAGGTCAGCAGATTCTCGCGCGTGAACTGGCCGAGCGCGAGATAGGCCGGCACCTTGATCCAGTTGACCAGCGCGAAATAGACCGCGGTGGTCCCGACCAGCACGTCGCGTTCCAACCGCCGCGGCAGCACCCACAGCTGCCACGGCGGCTGTCCGGCGTGCGCGATCTGGCTGGTGAAGCCCGAGGCGATGCCGAACAGCGATCCGACCCACCCGGGCGAGGTCGACGGCGCGGGCGCGCCGTGCCGGTCGCGCCACAGGCGATAGGCGCCGAACAGCATCGAGATGCCGCCCACCATCGCCAGGACCGCATCGGCCGAGACGCTCGCCGCATAGCCATAGCCGAGCGCGATCCCGATCACCGCCCCCGCCAGCGTCCAGCCGAGCACGAACCCGTCCACCGTCTTGCGGAACGCCCATACCCCGACCACGTCCTGCGCGATCAGCAGCGGGAGCAGGATCGCCGCCGCCTTCACCGGATCGGTGGCGAAGGCGATCATCGGCAGCGACAGCGCGCCGGCGCCGGCGAACCCGCCCTTGGACAGGCCGATCAGCGCCACCGCCGGAACCGCCAGCGCGTAGAAGAGCGGATCGGTGATCAGGAGCGCAGGGCCGGCGCACGTACCCCGGCATTGCCGCGGGCGTTGAGCTGCGCCTTCAGCCGCTCGGGCGCGGGCGCCCACAGGAAGCCGAAGCTCACCGTGCCGTCCCTGGTCTCCCCCGCATGATGCAGCCGGTGCGCCTGGATGATGCGCTTCATGTAGCTCGATCGGGGCAGGTAGCGATGGCTCAGCCGCCGGTGCACGATGACGTCGTGGAACCCGAAATAGATCGCGCCATAGGCGGCGATCCCCGCGCCGATCCAGGTGAAGCCCGGCCACCAGCCGAGCTGCACCCCGCCGAGCAGCAGCACGATCGAGGGGATGGCGAAGATCACCGCATAGAGATCGTTGAGCTCGAACAGGCCGGCGCGCGGCGCGTGGTGGCTCTTGTGCAGGAACCAGCCCGGTCCGTGCATCACCCAGCGATGCGCTGCATAGGCGATCCCCTCCATCAGCGCGATGGTGCCGAGGAACAGCGCAATTCCAGTCACGGGGCCGATTGCCGGGTGCATGCCCGCGATATAGCGAGCCGGCATGCGAAGCGCATCCTTTCTCGTCCTTCTCACCCTCTCCGCCTGCGCCGTTCCGGAAGACCGGCTGCGCACCGGCCTGGTCAATGCGGGCCTGCCGCGCCCGCTCGCGGCGTGCATGGCCGAGCGGATGGTCGACCGGCTCAGTCTTGCCCAGCTGATGCGCATCGCCGACCTGCCCAGGGCGCGCCAGGCCGAGTCGGTCGAGCGGTTCCTGCGCCGCGTCCGCGCGCTGGGAGACCCAGAAATTCTTTCGGTGGCCACGAGTTCGGCTGCGCTCTGCGCCACCGGCCTGGCGCGCTGACGCACGGAAAAGCGGGGTTTCGTCCGCCCGGCCGCGGCGGGGCGGCGGGGCGGCCCGGCCCTCCTCCGCGCGACCTGTCCCTTTGGTGCGTTTTCGCGATTTGATTCGTCTGGGACGCTGTGCTTAAGGCGGCGGGATTTTTTGCTGCGCACGCGAAGGGGTCGCCGATGAACATCCACGAATATCAGGCCAAGGAACTGCTCGCGAAGTTCGGCGCGCCGATCGCGGCCGGCCATGCCGCCTTCACCGTCGACGAGGCGGTCGAGGCCGCGAAGAAGCTCCCCGGGCCGCTGTTCGTCGTGAAGTCGCAGATCCATGCCGGCGGCCGCGGCAAGGGCAAGTTCAAGGAGCTCGGCCCCGACGCCAAGGGCGGCGTCCGCCTCGCCTTCAGCCTCGACGAGGTCCGCGCGCACGCCGCCGACATGCTCGGCAACACGCTGGTGACGATCCAGACCGGCGAGGCCGGCAAGCAGGTCAATCGCCTCTACATCACCGACGGCGCCGACATCGCCAGGGAATTCTACCTCGCATTGCTGGTCGACCGCGCCAGCAGCCGGATCGCCTTCGTCGTCTCGACCGAGGGCGGCATGGACATCGAGGAGGTCGCCCACTCGACCCCCGAGAAGATCAAGACCTTCTCGATCGATCCCGCGACCGGCTTCATGCCGCATCACGGCCGCACCGTCGCCGCGGCGCTCGGCCTCACCGGCGAGCAGGGCAAGCAGGCGGCCAAGGTCGCCAAGTCGCTCTACGACGCCTTCCTCGCCACCGACGCCTCGCAGATCGAGATCAACCCGCTCGCGCTGACCGAGCAGGGCAACCTCCTCGTGCTCGACGCCAAGGTCGGCTTCGATTCGAACGCGATGTTCCGCCACAAGGACCTGATGGAGCTGCGCGACGAGAGCGAGGAGGATCCCGCCGAGCTCGAGGCGTCGAAGTTCGACCTCGCTTACATCAAGCTCGACGGCGACATCGGCTGCATGGTCAACGGCGCCGGCCTGGCGATGGCGACGATGGACATCATCAAGCTCAACGGCATGTTCCCGGCCAACTTCCTCGACGTCGGCGGCGGCGCCTCGAAGGAAAAGGTGACCGCGGCGTTCAAGATCATCCTCGCCGATCCCGCGGTGAAGGGCATCCTCGTCAACATCTTCGGCGGGATCATGAAGTGCGACATCATCGCCGAGGGCATCGTCGCCGCGGCGAAGGAAGTGAACCTCTCGGTCCCGCTCGTCGTCCGGCTCGAGGGCACCAATGTCGAGGAGGGCAAGGCCATCCTCGCCAATTCGGGCCTCGCCATCGTTCCCGCGAACGATCTTGGGGACGCGGCGCGCAAGATCGTGGCGGAGGTCAAGCAGGCTGCTTGATCGCCCGGCATTCGAAGCCCATTGAAAGGGGGTTCGGGGCGGTCGCCGCCCCGGCCCCCTTTTTGCGTTTGCGCAATGACGTTACGGCAATCGACGATTCCATACCGGACTTGCGAAAACGACGTGAATTGGCCAAGGAAACCGCAGACTCGAAGCTGCAAAACGACGCGATAAGCGGAGGACGCGATGAAAGTGCTGGTGCCGGTCAAGCGTGTGCTTGACTATAATGTGAAGCCGCGGGTGAAGGCCGACGGGACGGGGGTCGACCTCGCCAACGTCAAGATGAGCATGAACCCGTTCGACGAGATTGCCGTGGAAGAGGCGATCCGCCTCAAGGAAAAGGGCGTGGCGACCGAGATCGTCGTGGTCTCGATCGGCGAGGCCAAGGCGCAGGAGACGCTGCGCACCGCGCTGGCGATGGGCGCCGATCGCGCGATCCTGATCCAGTCGGACGGCCCGGTGGAGCCGCTCGGCGTCGCCAAGCTCCTCGCCAAGGTCGCCGAGGCGGAGCAGCCCGGCCTCGTCATCCTCGGCAAGCAGGCGATCGACGACGACAACAACCAGACCGGCCAGATGCTCGGCGCGCTGCTCGGCTGGGGCCAGGGCACCTTCGCGTCGAAGGTCGAGGTCGCGGGGGACAGCGTCGACGTGACGCGCGAGGTCGATGGCGGGCTCGAGACGGTCAAGCTCAAGCTCCCGGCGATCGTCACCACCGACCTTCGCCTCAACGAGCCGCGCTACGCCTCGCTGCCCAACATCATGAAGGCCAAGTCGAAGCCACTCGAGCAGAAGACCCCGGCCGATTACGGCGTCGACGTGGCCCCGCGCCTCACCGTCGTCAGCGTCGCCGAGCCGCCCAAGCGGACGGCGGGCGTCAAGGTTGCGGATGTGGATGAGCTTGTCGGCAAGCTCAAGGCGCTGGGAGTTGCGAAATGAGCGTGCTGGTCTGGGTCGAACACGACAATGCGTCGGTCAAGGACGCGACGCTCGCCGCCGTCACCGCCGCGGGCAAGCTCGGTGACGTCGTCGCCTTGGTCGCCGGGCAGGGCGCGCAGGGCGCGGCCGACGCCGCGGCGAAGATCGCCGGCGTGTCCAAGGTGCTGCTCGCCGATGACGCCGCCTATGGCCATGCGCTGGCCGAGAATGTCGCGCCGCTGATCGCCGATCTGATGTCGGGCTACGACGCCTTCGTCGCGCCCGCCACCACCACCGGCAAGAACATCGCGCCGCGCGTCGCCGCGCTGCTCGACGTGATGCAGGTCAGCGAAGTGCTCTCGGTCGAGAGCGCCGACACCTTCACCCGCCCGATCTACGCCGGCAATGCGATCGCCACGGTCAAGTCGTCGGACGCCAAGAAGGTCCTCACCGTGCGCGGCACCGCGTTCGAGAAGGCCGCCGCCGAGGGCGGCTCGGCCAGCGTCGAGGCCGTCTCGGGCAAAGGTGATGCGGGCATCTCGAGCTTCGTCGGCGCCGAGATCGCCAAGTCCGAGCGTCCGGAGCTCACCAGCGCCAAGGTGATCGTCTCGGGCGGCCGCGCGCTCGGCTCGTCGGAGCAGTTCCACGGCCTGATCGATCCGCTCGCCGACAAGCTCGGCGCCGCGGTCGGCGCGTCGCGTGCCGCGGTCGATGCGGGCTATGCCCCCAACGACTATCAGGTCGGCCAGACCGGCAAGATCGTCGCCCCCGAAGTCTATGTGGCGATCGGCATCTCGGGCGCGATCCAGCATCTCGCGGGCATGAAGGACAGCAAGACGATCATCGCGATCAACAAGGACGAGGACGCGCCGATCTTTCAGGTCGCGGACATCGGCTTGGTCGGCGATCTGTTCAAGATCGTGCCCGAGCTGACGGAAAAGCTCTGAACCTGTAGCGGGGCGGCCGCGTGCCGCCCCGTCCTATGGCTGGATCCGCGTCCAGATCTGCGACTTGCAGCCGATCCGGCCGACCAAGCAGCCCTTGCCCTCGATGCGGTTGGGGTCGAGCACGCTGACCGTACCCGAGAAGGTCTTGTTGATGTCGGGCACGAACACCCGGCCGCGCCACACGCCGGGCTTCTCCTGACGGAAATCGCGGAACAACCGCGCGCCGATCAGCTGCGTGGTGCCGCCGCGCGCGGCATCGGCCTTGGCCTTGTCGCTCGCCCACACCACCACGCCGCACATCCGCTCGCCGCACGGCTCGGCGCGGACATGCACGCTGTTGGACGGGTTGCGCCACACGCCGAACGACTGGTCGCGAGCTTCCGCCGAACCGGCGGCCGCCAGCACTGCGAGCGATAGGGCGATGATCCGCATGACGGCGGTGCTCCCGGATATGGTACGGCCAGTCTAGGCAGGCGGCACGCGGCGGGCAATCGCGGCTGCGGCGCAAAAGGTAAGGCCCGCCATTCTCATGGCGGGCCTTCCTTGACGATCCGTCCCTGGTGAAAGGTTCGGTTCGTCGAAGTGCTCTTTCTCATCGATCAAGCTGGTGAACAACGCGCTCCATCCGCGATTGGTTCCGCGCCGCCCGAAAAAATTTCCGGAGGTCAGACCAGGACCAGGCGCGCGGTGGCGATGACCCGGCCGATCGGCTGCGATCGCCGCGCCTGGTCGGCCGGGGCGATCGTGACCATCACCGTCGCGCCGTCGCCCAGCAGCGCCCGGGTCGGGCGCGGCAGCGGAAAGCGCGCCACGCCGTTGCTGGTGACGCGCCCGAGGAAGAAGGGGGTGCCGTCGCGGGCGAGCAGCCACAGATCGGCGACTCCCGCCGCCGGATCGAAGCGGCGCATGCGCACGCGCAGCGCCGACCCTGTCGGGTCATAGCGCACCGCGATATCCGGGCGGCGATCGGGTCCTGCGATCTGCGCCACCAGCACCGGCGCCTCGCCCGGCGGGCCGGGCCTCAGCCCGCCAAAGGCGAAGGTGAAGATCGCGATCGTCACCAGCGCCCCGGCGAGCGCGGCGGCGAGCCCGATCGCGGTGGTCCGCGCGATCGGCCAGCGCACCTGCCGCCGCCGCGAGCGTCGCGGCGCATCGGCCTCGCGCAGCTCGATCAGCGCGTCGATCCGCGGCCAGAGGTCGGCGGGCGGATCGATCGCGGGCAGCGCTTCGAGCATCGGGGCGAGCCGCTGTTGCCACGCCTCGACCTCGGCCGCGAATCCGGGGTCGGCGAGCTGCCTGCGCAGCGCCTGCGCGCGCCGCTCGCCCTCGACCGCCCCCAGCGCGAGCTCGCCGCCGGACGCGGGCAGGCCGAACTCGCCGGCCAACTGGGCCAGCCCGTCGCGGATATGCAGCGCGGCCGTCTCCGGGCGCATCAGCCCGGCTTGCGCGATCTCGGCGTCGCTCGCGCCGGTCAGCATCGCCGCACGGATCGCGGCCTGCGCATCGAGCGGGAGCGCACGCAGCTGATAGTGGAGCAGGGCGGCGGCACTGCCCCAGGCGATCGGCGCCTCGCCGGTCAGCAGCGTCTCGTCCGACAACACCATCTCGGCATCGGCAAGGGCGGACGGGCCGGGCACGCGGCGGCGCCAGTCGACCGCGGCGTTGCGGGCGATCGCCGCGAGCCAGGCGCGCGCCTCGCCGGCAGCCGGGTCGAAGCGCGGCGCGCGGTCCCAGATGCGCAGATAGATGCCCTCGGTCAGTTGCGCGGCCGCGCTCGCATCGCGCGCGATCGTCTCGACGATGCCGTGGAGGATCGGCGCGGTCGCGTCATAGAGCGCCGCCATCGCCGGGCGGTCGCCGCCGGCGACTCGTCCGAGCAGTCCCGCCAGGTCCGGCGCGGCGGCGCTCCGCATCTGCCGCTAGCCCCGCTGCGCGCGCGGCGCGAAGCGAAGCACCCCGAACCCCGCCACCGCCGACAGCAGCGATCCCGCGAGCACGCCGATCTTGACCTCGTCGACCAGCGCCTCGTTGCCGGGGAAGGCGAGGCCGCCGATGAACAGCGACATGGTGAAGCCGATCCCCGCGAGCATCGCGACGCCATAGAGCTGCGCCCAGCTCGCTCCGCCCGGCCGTTTCGCGAAGCCGGTGCGGTCGGCGACCCAGATGCTCCCGAAGATGCCGAGCTGCTTGCCCAGGAACAGCCCCGCGGCGATGCCGAGCGGCAGCGGCGCGAGCAGGATCGCGGGCGACATGCCGGCGAGGCTCACGCCGGCATTGGCGAAGCCGAACAGCGGCACGATGGCATAGCCGACCCAGGGCGCCAGCGCATGCTCAAGCCGGTGAAGCGGCGACTCGACGTCGTCGGGCGCGCCGGGCGATTTGGTGATCGGGATCATCATCGCCGCCGCGACGCCCGCGATCGTCGCATGAACGCCCGACAGGAACACGCAATACCACAGCACGGCCGCGAGGATGAGAAACGGCCACAGCCGCTTCACCCCCACCTTGTTGAGAAGGTACATCGCGCCCAGCACCAGCCCGGCCAGCGCCAGCCATAGTCCGCTGATGCTGGCGGTATAGGCGACCGCGATGATCGCCACCGCGCCCATGTCGTCGACGATCGCCACCGTCGTCAGGAACAACTTGAGCGAGGCCGGCGCGCGCTTCCCCAGCAGCGCCAGCACCCCGATCGCGAAGGCGATGTCGGTCGCGGCGGGGACCGCCCAGCCGGCCGCCAGCTCGCCGCCCCCCGCGATCGCGAGATAGACCGCCGCCGGCGCCGCCATCCCCGCCGCCGCGGCGACGACCGGCAGCCGCCGCGCCGACCAGCTCGACAATTCGCCGTCGACGAACTCGCGCTTGATCTCGAGCCCGACGAGCAGGAAGAACACCGCCATCAGCGCGTCGTTGATCCACAGATGCACCGTCATCGGCCCGTATTTGGGGCTGATCACGGGCCCGGTCTCCAGGTGGAGCAGGTGGAAATAGTCTTCGGACAGCGCGGGCAGGTTGGCGACGAGCATCGCCAGCGCCGCGGCGGCGATCAGGATGATCCCGCCCGCCGCCTCCCTCTCGAGGAACGCGCGCGATGCCGACCGTGCCCGCCTGATCGTCCTTCGCATACGCCCTCCGTCCGCGCCCGCCCGCTTGATGCGGGACGGCGCGAAGCCGGGTCAAGCCGATTTGGCGAGCGCCTCGGCGATCAGCTTGCGCGAATTGTCGATCCCGTAGAGCGCGATGAAGCTGCCCATGCGCGGCCCCTGGCTCGATCCCAGCAGCGTCTCGTACAGCGCCTTGAACCAGTCGCGCAGCTCGACGAAGCCGGCCGTCTTGCCGATCTCGTAGACGATGTTCTGGATGTCCTCGGCCCGCGCGTCGGCGGGCAGCGCGGCCAGCTCGCCATCCAGCCGCCGCAGCGCCACGACCTCGATGCCCTCGGGCGCGCGCCGCACCGGCTTCTCGGCGACGTCGCGGACATAGGCGATGGCATAGTCGATCAGCGCGTCGAGCGCCGGCCACGCCGCGGGCGTCGCATCGGGCACGTAATTCGCCAGATAGCCCCAGACCTGCTCCTTGGTCGCCTCGCCCATCACCTCGACCAGGTTGAGCAGCAGCCCGAACGTGACCGGCAGCGTCTCCGCCGGCGGCGGGCCGTTATGGATATGGTGCACCGGATTGCCGAGCTGCTGCTCGACCGGCTGGTTCGGGTAATTGGCGCGGAACTGCCAGTAATCGTCGACCGCTCGCGGGATCAGCCCGAGATGGAGCGACTTGGCCTTCTTGGGCTCGCGATAGATGTAGAAGGCGAGGCTCTCGTCGGGGCCATAGGTCAGCCATTCCTCGATCGACAGGCCGTTGCCCTTGGTCTTGGAGATCTTCTCGCCCTTGGCGTCGAGGAACAGCTCGTAGTTGAAGCCCTCGGGCGGGCGGGCGCCGAGCGCGCGCGCGATCTTCGAGCTCTGCTCGACCGAGCTGATCAGGTCCTTGCCCGACATCTCGTAGTCGACGCCGAGCGCGACCCAGCGCATCGCCCAGTCGACCTTCCACTGCAGCTTGGCGTGGCCGCCGAAGATCGTCTGCTCGATGCGCTCGCCGTCGTCCATGAACGCGACCATGCCCGCCTCGGCATCGATCACCTCGACCGGGACCTGCAGCACCACCCCGCTCTTGGGGCTCACCGGCAGCACCGGCGAATAGGTCGCCTGCCGCTCCGCCCCAAGCGTCGGCAGCATGATGTCCATGATCTTGCGATAATTGCGCAGGATCGCGCGCAACGTGTCGTCGAACCGGCCCGAGGCGTAGCAGTCGGTCGAGGACAGAAATTCGTATTCGAACCCGAAGCGGTCGAGGAATTCGCGCAGCATCGCGTTGTTGTGGTGCGCGAAGCTCTCGTACTTGCCGAACGGATCGGGCACGCGCGTCAGCGGATGGCCGATATAGCGCGCCAGCATCTCGCCATTGGGGACGTTGTCCGGCACCTTGCGCAGCCCGTCCATGTCGTCGCTGAACGCGACCAGGCGGGTCGGCTGGTCCGACAGTTCCTCGAACGCGCGGCGCACCATCGTCGTGCGCAGCACTTCGTTGAAGGTGCCGATATGCGGCAGACCCGACGGGCCGTAGCCGGTCTCGAACAGCACCGCCGCGCCGCCCGGCTTCCCCTCCGGATAGCGCTTGAGCAGCTTGCGCGCTTCCTCATAGGGCCAGGCCTTGGAGACGAGGGCGGCGGCACGGAGAGCGGGATCGGTCATAATGGGGTGCCGGTGCGCGATCGGTGCGGTTTTTGCAAGGCTGCGATGCGGAAGAGACTGGTCTTTACCCGTCGCAGTTGATAATCGCTCGCATTATGAGTCTCTCGCTGGCGCGCTCTGCGCGCAACGTTCCCGCGACGGTCGCGTCGGTTGACTGGAGTTCGCTTGCCCCGTCCGAGGCCCGGCGCCTGCGCGAGTTCGGGCTCGACGAGGGCGTCGAGGTCGAACTGGTCCGCCCGGGCGGATGGGCGGGCGGTCCCGCCGCGGTCAGGATCGGGCGGATGACCGTGGCGCTGCGCCGCCATGTCGCGGAGGCGATCCGGATCGCCGTTCCCGCAGAATGAACCAGTCGCCGCTCGTCGCGTTGGTCGGCAATCCCAATGCCGGCAAGACCGCGCTGTTCAATGCGCTCACCGGGGCGCGGCAGAAGGTCGGCAACTATCCCGGCGTCACGGTCGAGCGCCACGCCGGGCGCATGGCGCTCGACGACGGGCGCCCGATCGAGCTGGTCGACCTGCCCGGCACCTACAGCCTCGATCCCTCGAGCCCCGACGAGCAGGTCACCCGCGACGTCGTGCTCGGCAAGCAGGACGGCGAGCGGCTGCCCGATGCGCTGGTCGTCGTCGCCGACGCCTCGAACCTCGAGAACCACCTGCGCTTCGTGCTCCAGCTGCGCCAGCTCGGCCGGCCGATGGTGGTCGCGCTCAACATGATCGACATGGCGACGCGCGACGGCCTGACGATCGACACCAGCGCGCTGTCGGCCGAACTCGGCGTGCCGGTCGTCACCACGGTCGCGGTGCGCAAGCGCGGGCTCGACGATCTGCGCGCGGCGCTCGGCGACGCGCTGCTCGGGACGCGGCGCGAGGTGCCGGCGGCGCCGGACGCGGACATCGCCCATTTCCAGCGCGAGGCGCGGCGCATCGCGAAGGTCGCGATCACCGACCAGCCGCGCGGCCGCGCCTTCACGCGCGGGGTGGACGCCGTGGTGCTGCATCCGGTCGCGGGGCCGCTGATCCTGCTCGCCGTGCTGTTCGTCATGTTCCAGGCGGTCTATGCTTGGTCGGAGGCGCCGATCGGCTGGATCGAGGGGCTGCAGGCCTGGCTCGCCGAGACCGCCGCCGCCGGCCTGCCCGAAAGCTTCCTGCGCGACCTGCTGGTCGAGGGGATCATCAACGGCGTCGGTTCGGTCGTCGTGTTCCTGCCGCAGATCCTGATCCTGTTCTTCTTCATCCTGCTGCTCGAGGCGTCGGGCTATATGGTCCGCGCCGCCTTCCTGATGGACCGGCTGATGGCCGGTGTCGGCCTCTCGGGCCGCGCCTTCATTCCTTTGCTCTCGTCCTTCGCCTGCGCGATTCCCGGGATCATGGCGACGCGCTCGATCGACGATCCCAAGGAGCGGCTGACCACGATCCTGATCGCGCCGATGATGACCTGCTCGGCGCGGCTGCCGGTCTATGCGGTGATCATCGGCGCGTTCATCCCGGCGACCAGCGTCGGCTGGGGGATCGGGCTGCAGGGGCTGGTGCTGCTCGGCCTCTATATCTTCGGCATCGTCGGGGCGGTCGCCGCGGCGTTCGTGCTGCGCCTCACGGCGACCAGGGGACGTACCGGCGGCTTCATGATGGAGCTGCCCCGCTATCAGCTGCCCTCGGTCCGCGACCTGCTGATCGGCTTGTGGCAGCGCGCCTATGTGTTCCTGCGCCGCGCCGGCACGATCATCATGGGCGTCACCATCGCGCTGTGGCTGCTCGCATCCTATCCGGTCGCGCCGGAGGGGCAGAAGCAGAGCGAATATTCGATCGCCGGGCGAATCGCCTCGGGGCTCGAGGTCGTGCTCAAGCCGATCGGCTTCAACCACGAGATGAGCCTCGCGGTGATCCCGGCGATGGCGGCGCGCGAGGTCGCGGTGTCGGCGCTGCAGACCGTCTATGCGATCGATGCCGAGGACGAGGAGGCGGGCGCGCAGGCGCTCGGCACGCAGCTCTCGGCGCGCTGGTCGCTCCCCACCGCGCTCGCCTTCCTCGCCTGGTTCGTGTTCGCGCCGCAGTGCCTGTCGACCATCGCCGTCGCGCGGCGCGAGACCAACGGCTGGAAATGGCCCGCAGTGATGATCGTCTATCTGTTCGCGCTGGCCTATGCCGCGGCGGGCATCACCTTCTGGAGCGCCACGGCGCTGGGACTCTGACTCATCCCCTGCGAGGCGGGGCGGATTGCGCTTTCCTACATCAGCATTTTCTGCTTTTGTTCCCGGATGCTCCGCGCGACTCGCCCGCTATATCTCGACTGCACCGGGCAGGGCGCCGCCGGATCGGCGCGATAGTGTCAACTGAGTGTATACTTCCGCGCGCGGCGGCGGCGTTCAGTCCAGCTTCGACTGGTCCACCGTCGCGTCGATCCGTGCGCGTTCGGCGGCGTCGCGCGCCTTCTCCGCCTTGGTGCGGCCGAAGCTGGCGCGGTTCTCCACAGCCTTTGCGGCGGCGGCCGCCCTGGCTTTGGCCTTGCGGGCCTTGTTCAGGTTGATGATATCGGCCATCCCTTCAGCGACATTATCGATTTCAAGGCGGAGTTTCCATGGCGGGCAGCGTCAACAAGGTGATCCTGGTCGGCAATCTCGGGCGCGATCCCGAAAGCCGGTCCTTCTCGAACGGCGGCAAGGTGGTGAACCTGCGCATCGCCACCAGCGAGAGCTGGAAGGATCGCAACAGCGGTGAGCGCAAGGAAAAGACCGAATGGCATTCGGTCGCGATCTTCTCGGAAGGTCTCGCCAATGTCGCCGAGCGCTACCTGCGCAAGGGCAGCAAGGTCTATCTCGAAGGCCAGCTCCAGACCCGTAAGTGGCAGGACCAGTCGGGCGCCGACCGCTATTCGACCGAGATCGTGCTGCAGGGCTTCGACGCCAAGCTGGTGATGCTCGACGGACCCGGCGGCCAGGGCGGCGGGGGCGGCGGGGGCCGCGACGACTGGGGCGGCGGCAATGACGACTTCGCCGGCCAGTCGAGCAGCCGCGGCGGCGGCGGCTTCGGCGGCGGTTCGTCGGGCGGCGGCCGTGGCGGTCAGGGCAGCGGTGGCGGTTTCCCCGACGATCTCGACGACGACGTGCCCTTCTGAGACGCGTTATGCCGCCAGCGGCGGCGCCTTGCAGTGGCGGTCGATGAACGCCTCGTGCGTCGGCATCGCCGCCGCGACGTCGGCGTTCACTTCCTCGACGTCGCGCATGAAGTCGACGACGTCTTCGTCGGGGATCATGTCGACGACCGGGTCGTAGGTCATGTGCATGCCCTGGCCGAGCAGTACCTGCACCCAGCTCTCCTCGCGGAACAGCTCGGCCTTGCCGTGGACGAAGAAGCGGGCCGAGGCGCGGAACAGCTCGAGCCGCTCCTCGAGGCTGTCGGGGATGTCCATGTTGCGGACATAGGCCCAGAAGGGCGTGTCCTCGCGGTTGGTGACCTTGTAGTGCGCGATGATGAAGTCGCGCACGTCGTCGAACTCGAAATTGTGCTGGCGGTTGTACTCGGCGATGTCGGCGGCGTTGAACCCCTGACCGGGGAACAGCGCCACCAGCCGCAGGATGCCGGTCTGGATCAGGTGGATGCTGGTCGATTCGAGCGGCTCGAGGAACCCGCTGGCGAGGCCGATCGCGACGACGTTCTTGTCCCACGCCTTGCGGCGCTTGCCCGGCGCGAACTTGACCGGCCGCGGATCGGCGAGCGCCTTGCCGTCGAGATTGGCGAGCAGCGTCTCCGCGGCCTCGTCGTCGCTGATCTGCGCGCTGGCATAGACATGGCCGTTGCCGATGCGGTGCTGCAGCGGGATGCGCCACTGCCACCCCGATCCGTGGGCGGTCGAGCGCGTATAGGGCGTGAGCGGCGACACGCTCTCGCACGGCACCGCGAGCGCGCGGTCGCACGGCAGCCAGTGGCCCCAATGCTCGTAATCGACGCCCAGCGTCTGCCCGAGCAACAGCGAGCGCATGCCCGAGCAATCGACGAACAGGTCGCCCTCGACCGTCCGCCCGTCGGCCAGCACGACGCCTTCGACGAAGCCGTCCCCGGCGCGCTGCTTGACCTCGACGATCCGGCCCTCAACCCGCGTCACCCCCTGCGCTTCGGACCGGCCGCGCAGGAAGCGGGCATAGAGCGACGCGTCGAAATGATAGGCATAATCGAGATGCCCCATCGGCGATCCCGGGTTGCGCGGATCGGGGAAGCAGAACTTGTTCTGCCGTGCGGCGAGCGTGTTGAGCGAATAGAGGTCGAAATGCTTGGCCTGCCCCATCGCCGCCAGCTTGAGCCACAGCTGGTGCGGGTGGAGCCACATGAGATCGGTGCCGATCTTGCCGAAGCCGTGAATGTAGCGGAAGCCCGGCTCGCGCCAGTTGACGAATTCGATCCCCAGCTTGAACGTCGCCTGGGTCGCGCGGATCATCTCGGTCAGGTCGATCCCGGCGAGATGGTTATAGTCCTTGATGCCGGGGATGGTCGCCTCGCCGACGCCGATGATCCCGATCTCGTCCGATTCGACCAGCGTGATCGCATAGCCGCGGAACAACAGCTTGGAGAGCAGGGCCGCCGTCATCCACCCGGCCGTGCCGCCCCCGACGATCACGATCCTGCGAATCGGCGGGTTGCCATGCTCCATCTGTCCATCCCCTTGCCCGGCTCGCGTGGCCGCTCCGCACCTATAGGCACGCGCCCGTCAGGGGTAAACGGTTACAGATCGCCGTCGGATCGCGCGCGAGGGATGGCTCCGCCGCCCCTGCGTGAAAGACGCCGCGGCTCAAGTCTCCGCAAGCATCGGAACTGGCCGGACGATTTTCCTCAATCTTTAATTGACATCAATGTTCATTGTGGGAATCTTGACGTAAGGGGAAACATCCCCGCAGACGGAGAGGATATTTCGAGCGCGGCCCGCCGGGGACATTGGGCGCGCACCGCCGACGCATCTCCTCCGTAAAAGACAAGACGCTTCGCGCCTCGCCGGTGACCGGCGCGGCACGATGCCATGGACCGTGGAGGGGACAGATCTTGAAGACCGTATCCTACGCCGTACGCGCCACCAGCCTTCTCGCCCTTGCCTGCGCGCTCGCGATTCCCGCGCATGCCCAGGAGGGCGGGGGCGACGCGCCGCAACGCGAGAGCGGCGCTGCGACCTATGAGGGGGAGGTGGTCGTCACGGCGCAGAAGCGCGAGGAGCGGCTCAAGGATGTTCCGATCGCGATCTCGGCCTTCTCGGCCGAGGCGCTGGACCAGTACAAGATCGAGGGCGGGTCGGAGCTGCTGCGCGCGGTTCCCAACGTCAATTTCTCGAAGAGCAACTTCAGCATGTACAATTTCTCGATCCGTGGGATCGGGACCAAGGCGATCTCGGCGTCGAGCGACCCGGCGGTCGCGGTGAGCTTCAACAACACCCCACTGATCCGCAACCGCCTGTTCGAATCCGAATTCTTCGACCTGCAGCGGGTGGAGGTGCTGCGGGGGCCGCAGGGCACGCTCTATGGCCGCAACGCGACGGGCGGCGTGGTCAACGTCATCCCCGCGCTCCCCGCACCGGACTTCGCGATGGAGGCCAAGCTCGAGGTCGGCAGCTTCGACACGATGCGGGCGAGCGGGATGCTCAACGTGCCGGTCACCGACACGCTGGCCATGCGCGTCGCGGGCGCGTTCACCAGCCGCGACGGCTTCGACTACAACACCTTCACGAACAAACGGGTCAATGGCCGCAACCTGTGGTCGACGCGCGCGTCGATCCAGTGGGAACCGAGCGACCGGTTCCGCGCGAACTTCATCTGGCAGCATTTCGAGGAGGACGACGACCGCTCGCGTACCGGCAAGCAGCTGTGCACCACCGATCCCGGGCCCGAGCGGGTCGGCAATATCGCGGTCACCGATCCGGCGCTGCGCGGGCGGATGAGCCAGGGATGCCTGCCCGGTTCGCTCTATGACGATGCTGCCTATGGCGTGCCCAACGGGCGCAGTCTCGTCTATGCGATCATTCCGGCGGAGGGCATCAGCATCGGCAATCGCCCGGGCACGGGGACGCGACCCGGCGCGCAAGTCTTCGCCACCAACTCGAGCGATCCTTTTGCCGGCCTGACCCAGTCGCGCAACCTGCGCGAGATCGCGACGACCTACGATCCCAAGTTCCGCGCGACCAACGACGTGTTCCAGCTCAACCTCCAGTTCGAGCCCGCGGACGGGCTGCAGCTGGTGTCGCAAACCGCCTTTGCGCGCGACCGCTATTATTCAACGCAGGACTATAACCGCTTCGTCAGCAATCCGATCTTCAACGATTCGACCGGAGCGCTGGTGACCAACCGGAACGTTCCGCTCAACACGACCGCCTTTCCCGGGCCGACGCCGGGAGGGATTCGCTGCGATCCGCAGCTCGGCTGCTCGGACCGCATGGTCTCGGCCGACATCAGCCGCTCGCGCAACGAGCAATGGTCGCAGGAGCTCCGCCTGCAATCCAGCTTCGGCGGATCGATCAACTTCAACTTCGGCGTGAACTATCTCGATTTCAAATCGCAGGACGACTATTACGTCTTCAACAACTTCTTCACGCTGATCGCCGAATGGTTCTATAGCAAGGTTCCGTCCGCCGGAAATCCGGCCTCCGGGCAGAACGCGCTGCTTCCCTGCGAACTCGGTTTCGAGGCGCGCGAATGCGTCTATGTCGATCCCAACCCGATCGGCCAGCTGAACAACCAGGGGCACAATTATTTCCTCAGCCAGAACGGCGTTCGGATCAAGAGCTGGGCGACCTTTGGGGAGCTCTATTGGAACGTCGCCAGCAACCTCAAGCTGACGCTCGGCGCGCGCTATACCAATGACGAGAAGGTATCGACTCAGATTCCCAGCCAGCTCCTGCTCGGCGGCGGCACCCAGACGGCATTTCCGGGGGGAACGACCGGCGGCCAAGTCAATAGCGGCTATCCCGCGCTGCCCGATATCGAACAGCAATGGGGCCGATTCACCGGCCGCGCCGTGCTGGACTGGAAGCCCGATCTTGGCTTCACTGACGATACGCTGATCTATCTCTCCGCCGCGCGCGGCTACAAGGGGGGCGGCACCAACCCGCCGCGCGTCGATTTCAATCCGGCGGTGGTACAATATCAGTTCCTGCCGCAGACCTTCCGGCCCGAATATGTGAACGCGTTCGAGATCGGGACCAAGAACAGCTTCGACGGAGGCCGTTTCACATTCAACGCCACCGGCTTTTTCTACGATTACAAGGACTATCAGGTCTCGCAGATCGTCGATCGCATCGCGTTCAACGAGAATTTCGACGCGACGAGCTGGGGTCTCGAGTTCGAGGCGGCGTGGCGTCCCTCGCGCGCGTTCCGCATCGATGGCAACCTCGGTTTTCTCAAGACCCGGCTGAAAGAGGGCGCGCAATCGATCGACGTGATGGACCGGACCCAGGGCAATCCCGACTGGGTGGTACTGCGCCCCTGGGTCCAGGTGCCGTCGAATTGCATCGCGCCGCGCACCCTGGTCGAGCGGATCCTGACCGGCAACCCCGGCCTGCGGACGATCGCGCTCGCCGCGCTGTGCCCCGGCTCGACCCGGATCGGCACGTTCAACCCGGCGCAGCCGGGGGGAACGGTGCCGCTGCACACGCTCTATGGTTTCACCTACGATCCGCTTGCGCCCTATAATCCCGCCACGGTCGGCCTCAACATCGCCCAGGGCGGAAGCGGAGCACCCAATGGTGGACGCGGCTTCTACGCCGATCTGGGCGGCAACGAGCTGCCCAACTCGCCGCGCTGGACGGCGAATATCGGCGCCCAATACACCTTCTTCATCGGCGGCGGCGATTGGGAGCTGACCGTTCGTGGCGACTATTATCGCCAGTCGGAAAGCTTCGCCCGGATCTACAACACCGAATATGACCGGCTGCGGGCGTGGGACAATCTCAACCTGTCGATGACGCTGGCGCGTCCGGCGGATGACCTGGTCTTCCAGCTCTATGTGAAGAACGTGTTCGACGACGCGCCGATCACTGACTTCTTCACCAATGCCGACGACACCGGCCTGACGACGAATGTGTTCACGCTCGATCCCCGAATCGTTGGATTCAGCATGACCAAGCGGTTCTAGCGAGCGAGGCCGCAGCGTGACGACACGTTCGACGCCGAAACGGATGGTTAAAGAGGAGTTAGGGATCGATAGGTATTGACATTGACATCAATGTGAGTAAGAAGAAGAGGCCGCGTATTTTCAGGCGCGTAACCAAAAATACATTAGCTAAATCATAGCTAAATCGGGAGACGTGGGATGAAAAAGGCATTTGCATTTCTTGCAAGCTCTGTCGCGTTGCTCGGGTCGCAGACCGTCGCGGCGCAGGAAGCTTATATCACTCCGGATGCGACGACCCCCTGGGTCTTCACCGGGACTGTCGATGTCAACAAGGGCATCGCGCTCACCTGCACCGCCGAGGTCGAGATCACCGGCACCAACGACTCGGCCGATACCTCGCCCGCATTCAATCACAGCGACGTGGCGGGCCTGAGCGCGACCATCACGCTCTCGGGAGGTCTTTTCGGTCTCTGTTCGTCGGTCAACATCGACCCGATTCCCGCGGGCAAGATCAGCTATTCGGGCGGTACCTTCACCCTGCACGACGTGTTCGTGACGACGATCACGCCGGGCAATTGCGAGGGCGATATCGTCGCGACCTGGAACGAAAGCCTGGAGCGCCTGAGCGTCTCGGGCACGCTGCCGGCGGTGAGCGGCTCGGACTGCACGCTGGACGGCGACGTCAACCTGACCAACGCGATCACGGCCAATGCGGTCGAACCCGGCGATGGGGATTACAACTCCAACCACCCCTGATCGCGAGTTCGGTCAGAATGAAAACCTAAAAGGGGGCGGGCGCACGGCATCGTGCGCCCGTTTTTTCTGACCACTCATTCCGTTCGGCCGGGGTGACAGCGTGCCGGAGGCGTGCCTATCAACGCACGCCCCGGTCAACGGACTGAATGGTCGAGCCGTGGCAGCGGCGGCACCGGCGGCGGATCATCGTTCGGAGTTGCGGATCGTTGCAGAGTATCGGTGCCCCGCAATGAAGCTGACTCGTTTCGTCGTCCTGATCACGATCGCGTCCGGCTGGGGACCCGGTCCCTGGAACTATGCCGCCAGGGCGCAGGCGGAGCAGGAGAACGGTGCCGCGCCCCCGCCGCACAAGCCCGTCCCCGTGGGGTCCGAGACCGGCCGAGCGCGGCCCGACGAGATCGTCATCACCGCGCATCGCTATGGCGACGCCAAGGTGGAGGCCGAAACCGAGATCGGTGAAGAGGAGATCTCGACCTACGGCGCCGACAGCATCGAGGAGCTGCTCAAGCGCCTCGGCCCGATCGCCACGGGATCGGACGAGGAGCCGGTCATCCTGATAAACGGGCAGGAGGTCGGATTCGATCGCTCGGTGCTGGGCTATCCCGCCGAAGCGCTGAGCCGCATCGCCGTTCTGCGTCCCGAGGCTGCGGCGCGCTACGGGCATCGGCCAGGCCGGCGCGTGGTGAACCTGGTCCTCAAGAAGAATTTCGCCAGCCGCAACGCCGATGCGGAGCTCGAATGGGCGACCCGTGGCGGCCAATATGGCGGCGGCGTGACCGCGAGCCAGGTCGCGATCGCCGGGCCGGTGCGGTGGAACGTGCAGGCGCGCATCGCCCTCGACAGCGCCTTGCCCAAAAGCGCGCGGAACGTTCCGCCGCGCACGGGTCCGATCGACCTGGTCGGCTATGTCACGGGTCTCGACCAAGCGGAGATCGATCCTGCGCTGAGCCAGGCGGCGGGCGGGCTGGTCACCATTGCCGCGTTTCCGGACGATGTCCCCTCGCAGCCGCCGCTGCTCGAGGACTTCGTCGCGACCGCCAACCGCGACCATGCGGCCGATCCGCGCGATTTCGAGACATTGCGGCCGTCGCGCCGTAATTTGTCGTTGCGGCTGGGCATGACGCGTCCGCTCGGTCCCTTCACCGCGTCGCTCAGCGTCAACGGCGCGTCGAGCGGCAGCAGCGGCCGGCGCGGCGTACCGATGGCCTCGATCGTGCTGCCGGCCGGCAGCCCCTGGTCGCCTTTCGCCAACGACGTTCTTCTTGTCCGCCCGCTCCGGCGCGACCGGCCATTGCGCAGCGAGACCAGTTCGGAATCGCTGGGTGCCGCGCTCACCTTGTCGGGGACGATCGATGGCTGGCAGACCAACCTGGCGGCCAGCTATACGCGCAACTGGGCGAGCAACCTGCTCGAGCGCGGGATCGATAGTGTGCGGGTGCAGGACATGCTCGACCGTGGCGATCCCGCATTCAATCCCTATTCTCCCTGGGGTGACCGGCTGCTCCTTGCCGAAACCAACCGTTCGCATGGCGAGAATATGAGCGCGCGGTTCGGTCTCGGGAGGTCGCTCGTCGACCTGCCGGCGGGACCGGTGACGGCGAGTCTCGCGGCGAATCTCAGCCACAGCTCGGTCGTGAACCGCCGGGTCGACAATCTCGACGCGGTCGTCGCCTTGGACCGCCACAAGCGCGACCAGCTCTATGGCCAGCTGTCCCTAAGCGTGCCGATCTCGCGCCAGGGCGAAGGCGAGCTGTGGCGGCTCGGCGACCTTGCGCTCGACCTGTCGTTGGGTGGCCACAAGACTTCCGGCTCGCAATGGCAGAAACGTTATAGCGCCGGGCTTAGTTGGTCGCCCTTCGCGAGGCTCCAGCTGCGTGGATCGTTCGATCACGAAGAGGTGGTGCCGACGTTCGAGCAGCTCGACGGGCCGCGAGTTGAGACCGTCCTGCGCGTCTACGACTTTGTCCGCCAAGAGGTTGCCGAGCCGGTCTGGATCACCGGCGGAAATCCCCAGCTGCGCAGTGGCAGCCGCCAGAATCGCACGTTCGGCGCCTTGCTCCGACCCTTTGGAAGTCAGGCGCTCTCGATCGACATTTCCTATCGCGAATATCGCGCGGCCGGCGGGGTCGCATCCTTCCCCGAGCTCACCCCGGTGATCGAGGCAGCCTTTCCCGAGCGCGTGACGCGCGACGCGGTGGGGCGGCTGGCGGCGGTGGACGCACGCGCCTTCAACATTGCACGCAGCAGCGACGCCGAGCTGGCCTCGGGCATCACTCTTCGTCTTCCCGATCCCGGCGCCAAGCCGAAGGCGTCGGCGCAAGCCAAGGCGGCCGACCCGCTCCGTTTCACCCTGACGCTCAATCATCGCTGGCGATTGAAGAGCGAATTGCTGACCCGCCCCGGCGTTCCGGTGATCGACCAGCTTCGCGACACGGGCCAATCCCGCCATTTGCTGTCGATACAGGCGGTGGCCGGAACGAAGGCGTTCGGGGCGAACGTCAACACTGCCTGGAGCAGCGCCGCGCGCCTGCGCAACCGGGATGTAGCGGGACCGCAGGCCGAGTATCGCTACACGCCGCCGCTGCGCGTGGATCTCGGGCTGTTCGTCGATCCCGAGGATCTCTCGCCGTCGCTGAAACGCTCCAGGCTGCTCGACGACATGCGCATCTCGCTCGACGTCGACAACCTCCTCGACGGCTATCGCCGGGCGACGCTGGGCGATGGCAGCGTGCCGGCCGGATATAGTCGCGACGAGGTCGATCCGGTCGGGCGGACCATCAAGCTGTCGGTGCGCAAGCGGTTCTGACGCGAGTCAGGACGCCCCCGGCGGAATCCCCGTGGGAAGCAGGAACAGCGGCAGGATGCGCGAGATCAGGCCACGCATCGCGTCATCGTCCTGGTCGAGCATGTCGCGGACATAGGGGCCGATCACGGCATCGCCGAACGCGCACACCGCCATCATCAGCACCGCCATGCGCACCCGCTCCGGCGCGCCTTCGTCGGCGGCCTGCTCGACGATCGCCTCGACCAGCGACTTGACCGCGTCGCGCACCGGCTCGAGATGCTCGACGTCGCCCGACAGGATGATCCACGCGGCGAGCTGGCCGGCACCGCCCTTGTCGAACGCGTCGAACACCTTGTCCGCGACCGCGCGCGGCGCGGCGGCGTCGGTCCGCAGCATCTCGACGACATGGTCGAGCGCGACCGTGAGGTCGTTGATCATCGAACCCATCAGCGCCGATTGCAGGCTCGCCGCGGATCCGAAGTGATGCAGGACGTTCGCGTGCGACATGCCGATCTCGTCGCCGATATTGGCCAGTGTGACCGCGGCGGGCCCGCCCTGGAGCAACAGGCGCCGTGCCGCCGCCAGGCCCTCTTCGCGGACTTCGGGGCCCAGCCTTTTGCGCCGCTTCACGCGCGGTGGCGCTTGCTTGTACATTCTCATTCCCTGCCGCGGCCCACCCCCGGACCGGTTGCAGGGGTTTAGCGCAAAGCGCCCAATAGTCACAATTCCTCTCTACGCTGGCGAATTCCTCCTGAATCCCAGTCTGGACCGCGCCTTGCTCGATCTTGCAACGATTGTGCGCTTGAGATATTAACATTGATGTTAATGTCATTTGATTCGCGATGAGGTGCATCTTGTCCGACCGCACGCCACGGGACCTCGCCATCCATAAGCGGGATATGAAGTTCGGCCGGAAGACGCCGCCGCCACGCTGGTGGCACAGCGGCGATCCCGGGCGCACGGCGTTCTTCAACGCGCTCTCCTCGACCTTTCCGGTCGGCGAGAAGTTCTTCATGACCTCGGTGCGCCATTTCCGCGACGGCACGCCGGAGCCGCTGCGCAGCCAGATCGACGATTTCCTCTACCAGGAGTCGATGCATTCGCGCGAACATGTGGTGTTCAATCGCCAGGCCGAGGACGCTGGCTACGACATCGCGCCGCTGGAGGAGCGCGCCCGCCGCACCATCGCCTGGGTCAAGCGCCGCTCGCCGATCCAGCAACTCGCGGCGACTTGCGCGCTCGAGCATTTCACCGCGACGCTCGCGCATGACGCGCTCGCCGATCCCGCGCATCTCGACGGCGCGACCGGCGAGGCCAAGCGGCTGTGGCAATGGCATGCGATCGAGGAGGTCGAGCACAAGGCGGTGGCGTTCGACACTTATCTCCATGCCGCGCGCGACATGACGCGGCTGCGCCGCTGGCTCAAGCGCAGCACGGTGATGTTCGTGACGACGGTGCGCTTCCACTATGTGATCTTCCGCAACACCGCTGACCTGCTGCGCCAGGACGGCTGCAATAATTTCGCGACATGGCGCCGGCTGCTGGGCTATCTCTACGGCCGTCCGGGCCCGTTGCGCCTGCTGCTGAAGGGAGTGTTCGTCTATATGCGGCCCGGCTTTCACCCTTGGGAGCTCGACGACCGGCCCTTGCTGGCGAAGTCGCTCGCCCTGCTCGAGCAGCCGCGGAGCCGGGCGGCATGAAGCGGCTGGCGCTGGTCGCCGCCGCCCTGTTCGCCACCAGCGGCGCCACGCAGGCGGCCGACATCACGGGCGTGTGGGCGACCGGGAGCGAAGGCGGGCGAGTCCAGATCTATCGCTGCGGCCAAGCGCTGTGCGGGCGCGTGGTCGACGCCGCGCGGCTGCGCGCCAATCCCGACCTGCGTGACCAGCGCAACTCGGACCCCAAGCTGCGCCAGCGGCGGCTCAAGGGGCTGGTGGTACTGAACGGCTTCACCGGCGGCCCGAGCGAGTGGAAGGGCGGCCCGGTCTATGACCCGGAAACGGGTGACGGGGCGGGGCGCGGTTATCTGAAGCTGCTGCCCGGCGGCAAGCTCGAGCTCAAGGGCTGCGTCGCCGTCTTCTGCCGCACCAAGATCTGGACGCGCGCCCGCTAGGCGGGGCCTGATTTCCAAGCCGGTCAATGACGCGCGAGGCCTTGGGCTTCGCGCGCAAAGCCATGTCCGCGCCGAAGCGCGAATTCGTTCCGATGACAGGATTTGACCCCGTATCGGGGACAATGGTGCGGTCGAGAAGACTCGAACTTCCACGGGCTTTCGCCCACAACGACCTCAACGTTGCGCGTCTACCAGTTCCGCCACGACCGCACAGATTGTCTCCGCCGGATGAACCCGGCGGCTGGTAAGGCGCGGCCCCTAGCAAAGCGTCACGAGCCTTGCAACCGTCTATGCATGGCGTTGCCGTTTCACGGCAACGGGGCCGCACGAGCCTGCTCCCCACCCGGCCACCCATCGAGAGCACCGGGTTGGGGGAACGGGCTGGCGCGACTTCCGCGCGAGCGGAACAAACGCTAGAGCCGCCTGCCCATGCACTTGCCAGCCGACATCCGTGCCGAGACGCGCCGCATCCTCGCTCTGGCATGGCCGGTGGTGCTGACCGGGCTCAACTGGACGATCCTCCACGTCACCGACGTCGTCGTCGTGGGGATGGTCAGCACGCACGAGGTGGCGGCGCTGGGGGCGAGCCGCACGCTCACCTTCGTCGGCATCGTCGTCGCGCTCGGCTGGCTCACTGGCGTGCTCGTCTTTTCGTCGCGCGCCGACGGGGCAAAGGATCTCCCGGCGACCGGCGCGGTGCTGCGCCAGGGGCTGGTGCTGGGATTGCTGCTCGGACTCGCTAGCGGCGGCGCCCTGTTCGCCTTCGCGCTGCCGATGCTGCGCGGCGTGGGGGTCGATCCGGGCATCGCCCCCGATGCGGCGCGCGTAGTGCGGACGATGGCGCTCGGCTATCCGTTCCAGCTGCTGATCGTCGCGGCGAGCTTCTTCCTCGAAGGGGTCAGCCGGCCGCGGCGGGTGATGGCGGTCAACCTCTCGATCCTGCCGCTCAACGCAGTGCTCGCCTGGGTGCTGGCGACCGGGCAATTCGGCCTGCCCGCGCTGGGCGCGGTCGGCGCGGCGGCGGCGACGGTGATCGCGACCGTGATCGGCGCGGTGGCGATGGTCGCTGCTGCCTTCACCCTGCCGCGCGCTCGTGAGCGCGGCGTGCGCGACTGGCGCGATTTCGGCTCGCCCGCGATGCGGCGCGGCGTCTGGGCGCTGCTCGGCTTCGGCCTGGTGCCGGCGATCGCCTCGGGGCTCGAGCTGGCCGGCTTCTCGATCCTGATCGCGCTCTCGACGCAGCTCGGCGAAACGGTGACTCACGCCTTTCAGATCGTGTTCTCGATCCACAACGTCACCTTCGCCTTCGCGCTGGGCCTGGGCTCGGCGGCGGGCGTGCGCGCGGGCAATGCGGTGGGCGAGGGCGTTCCGGCCGAAGCCGGACCGCGCACCGCGATCGCCGCCGGGCTCGCCGCGCTGATCCTGGGCCTGCTCGCGCTTCCGCTGATCTTCGCGCCGATGCTGGTCGTGGGCGGCTTCCCGGCCACCGCCGCGGTCGCCGCTGCGGCGGCGGCGATGTTGCCGCTTTGGGGACCGTTCATCCTGTTCGACGGGCTACAGGTCGTGTTCGTCTATGCATTGCGCTCGCTCGGCGACCAGGTCGCGGCGGGGCTCAATGGCATCGCCGCCTTCTTCCTGCTGACCGGCGGGATCGGGCTTTACACGGTCCATGCCGGCTGGGGCGCTACGGGACTGGTCGCCGCCTCTGCGTCGGGCATGCTCGCCGCGGCGCTGCTCAATGGCGGGCGCCTGTTCTGGATCAGTCGGCGGCTTCGCCGGAAAAGCTGAACTGGATCGTCTTGCCGCTCGCCGGCACGTCGAGCTTGCCGCTGTTAAATTCCAGACTGCCGCCCGGCGGCAGCGCGCGCGGCTCGGGCGTGATCGTCCAGTTGTAGACGATCGAGTTGTTGGCGTCGCGCAGCTCGGCGAGGATGTTGGGGACGCGCTGGCGCTCCCGCGTGGGGTTCATCACCTGTCCGCTCACCACGAACAGCTCGCCGCCGTTGAGCCGCGGCTTACGCTCGACCGACTGCGCCGTGAAGATCAGCGGCGTCTTCGCCTCGCCGATCGGCAGGCCGAGCTGCGAGGCGATGCCCGGCGCGCCGAGCCACAGGATCGCGCCCGCGCCGACCGACAGCGACAGGCCGGTGATCAACGCCGCCGCAGTCCAGCGCCGGTCGGGATTCTTGCGCGGCTTGAACGGCGGCTCGTGCGCAAACGGATCGTAATCGCGTTCCGCCTCGGCGGTCGGGACCGCTGCGGCAGCTGGCGCGGGCGGTGGCGGCGGGGGTGCGGGCGGCGCCGAATAGGCGTCGGCGCGGATCACGTCCGGCGCCGGCCTGGCGGCGGGGGTTCCTGCCGGAAGCTGGTGCCAGCTGTGTCGGCAGCTCGCGCAACGCACCGTCCGGCCGTCCGCCCCGATCGCACTGTCGGGAACCAGATAGCGGGTGCGGCACTCGGGGCATTCCAGGATCATCGCGGCACGTCTTGCTCGAGTACAGGGCGCTCGCTTCGCCAATCCCGAATCTAAACACCTGTCGAGTCGGCTTGGCAAGGGGCGAGTGCCGCCGCTTGAGCAAGCCCGGCGCCTGTGCGATGGCTGGGGTCATCGGGGGAACGCGTTTTTTTGGGAGCGGCCGGGCGCCGGGCATGGCCAACATCGTCCAGTTCGAGAATGTCGGCCTGCGCTACGGCACGGGGGCGGAGACGCTGAGCGACGTCAGCTTCACGCTCAGCGCCGGCTCCTTCTACTTCGTCACCGGCGCGTCGGGCGCAGGCAAGACCTCGCTGCTCAAATTGCTCTACCTCGCGCAGCGCCCGACGCGCGGCATCGTGCGGTTGTTCGGCGAGGACGCCGGCGCGTTGCCGCGCAAGCGCCTGCCCGGCTTCCGCCGCCGCATCGGCGTGGTGTTCCAGGATTTCCGCTTGCTCCCGCACATGTCGGCCTATGACAATGTCGCGCTGCCGCTGCGCGTCGCCGGCATGCCGGAGCGCGACATCGAGGGCCCGGTGCGCGAGATGCTCGCCTGGGTCGGCCTCAAGGACCGCGACACCGCCAAACCGCCGACGCTGTCGGGCGGCGAGCAGCAGCGAGTCGCGATCGCCCGCTCGGTGATCACCCGACCCGAAATGCTTATCGCGGACGAGCCGACCGGCAACGTCGACCCCGACATGGCCGAGCGGCTGCTGCACCTGTTCGATTCGCTCAACCGGCTCGGCACCACCGTGGTCGTGGCGACGCACGACTTCCAGCTGATCAGCCGGATCCCCGACGCACGGATGATGCGGATCGAGAAAGGGCGGCTGGTCGATCCCACCGGTGCGCTGCGCTATCCGCCGGGGGCAACCCCGGCATGAAGCTTCTCGCCCGCGACAAGCCCGAACGCCGCCTGCTCGACGAGAGTCGGCGGACGCGCGCGATGCTGTGGGTGATGGCGATCATGCTGTTCCTGACGGTGCTCGCCGCGGCGCTCGGGCTGGGTATGGCGGGCGCCAGCCGCACGCTCGACCGCCAGCTTGCCGGGCGGCTCACGATCCAGCTGGTCGAGGCCGATGCCGCGCGGCGCGATGCCAATGTCCGCGCCGTCGCCGAGCGGGTGCGCGCGCTCCCGGGCGTGACGCGCGTCGAGGAGGTCGACCGTGCGCGCCTTGCCGAGCTGCTCCGGCCGTGGCTGGGCGAGGCCGGGCTCGACGCGGATCTGCCGATGCCGGCGATGGTCGACGTCGATCTCGCCTCGGGCGATGCGGCCGCGGCCGATCGCGTGGCGCGCGCGGCGCGCACGGTCGCGCCTGCTGCGCAGGTCGACCGGCACGCGCAATGGCTCTCGCCGGTGAGCCGCTTCCTCACCATCATCACCTGGTTCGCGCTTGCGCTGGTGCTGCTGATGGCGACCGCCACCACCATCGTCGTGCTGCTCGCGGCGCGCGGCGGGCTCGACACGCATCGTGACACGATTGCGGTGCTGCACATGCTCGGCTCGACCGACATGCAGGTCGCGCGCCTGTTCCAGCGGCGCATCGCGTTCGACACCTTGCTCGGCGGCGCGCTCGGCACGGTTGCGGCGCTGGCGGTGGTGTGGCTGCTCGGGCAGCAGGCGGCAGGGCTGGGGTCGGAGCTGCTCGGCGGAGTCGCGCTGGCGCCGCTCGATTGGCTGCTCCTGCTCCTGCTGCCGCTCGCCTTCGCGTTGCTGGCGCTGGTCGCAGCGCGCATCGGCGTGCTCGGCACGTTGGGGAAGACGCTGTGATCGCGGTGACCTGGCGCATCCTCGCGGTGCTCGCGCTCGCCTGGGCCCTCGGCTTTGCGCTGTTCATGCTCTCACTCGGCAAGCCGCTCGATCCCGGCATCCGCACCGACGCGATCGTCGTCCCCACCGGCGGCGCCGGCCGTATCCCGCGCGGCATCGCCTTGCTCCAGGCCGGCGCGGCGAAGCGCATGCTGATCACCGGCACCGACCCCAGCGTGCGCCCGATCGAGCTCGCGGTCGAGCATAGCGCGCCGCCGGCGCTGTTCCGCTGCTGCATCGATCTCGGTCACGAAGCGGTCGACACCCGCTCCAACGCCGACGAGACCGCGGCCTGGGTGCGTGCGCGCGGCTACAAGTCGGTGCGGCTGGTCACCGCCGACTGGCACGTGCCGCGCGCCAAGCTGGAGCTCGGCAACGCGCTGGGCGGCGAGATCGAGATCGAGGGCGACGGCGTGCGTACCAACCCGCGCTTCACCATGCTGCTGCGCGAATATCACAAATATCTGGTACGCCGCGCCGCGCTGCTGTTCGGGCTCGGCAATGGCTGAGCGGTTGCGCAGCATCGCCTTCGCGCTGTTCTTCTACGGCCTGTCGGTGCCGATCGTGCTCGGCGCGCCGGTGGCGGCGCTGTTCGGCGCGCGCATCCTGCGCGGCTATTGCGTTGCATGGGCGAGGTTCGGCGTGTGGTCGGCGCGGCACATTGTCGGCATCCGCATCCATGTCGACGGCAGGCGCGCGGCCGGGCCTGCGCTCTATGCCGCCAAGCACCAGGCGATGTTCGAGACGATGGCGCTCGCCGCCCTGCTCGACGCGCCGGTGATCGTGATGAAGCGCGAGCTCGCGCGGATTCCGGTATGGGGCTGGGCGGCGCAGCGCTATGGCGTGATCGTGGTCGATCGCGCGGCCAACGCCAAGGCGCTGCGGAAGATGATGCGCGAGGCACGGGAGGCGCTGGGCGAGGGCCGCTCGGTGGTGATCTTCCCGGAGGGGACGCGCGTCGCACCCGGCGAGACCCCGCCGTTGCGTTCGGGCTTTGCGGGTCTCTACCGCGCGCTTAGTCTACCCGTGGTGCCCGTCGCGCTCGACAGCGGCAGGCTGTGGCCGCGGCGCGGGCCGAAGCGGGGCGGGATCGTCACCTTCCGCTTCGGCACGCCGCTTCCGCCCGGCTTGCCGCGCGCGGACGCCGAAGCCGCGGTACACAGGGGGATCAACGCGCTCGAATCCTAGGCGTTTCAGGAAACAGAGGGAGACGGATCATGACGGTCAGCCTGCTCGAACTTCCCGTCCTTGTCGCCGCGATCGGCGCCTTCATCATCGCCGGCGTGTTCTACGGCTTCTCTACCTTCATCATGCAGGCGCTCGCCCGCGTGCCCGTGGCCGAGGGCATCCGCGCGATGCAGTCGATCAATGTCGCGGTGATCACGCCGCTGTTCCTCGGCGTGTTCATGGGCACCGCGCTGCTGCTGCTCGTGCTGGCGGTGGCCGCGGCGCTGCACCTTGGCCGGCCCGGCGCGCCATACGTCATCCTCGGCGCGATCTGCTACGTGTTCGGATGCTTCGTGCTGACGATGGGGCGCAACGTCCCGCTCAACGACGCGCTCGCCCGCGTCGATCCGGAAAGCGAGCAGGGCATGGCGCTATGGGCGCGCTATCTGCGCGACTGGACATGGTGGAACCATGTCCGCACCTTCGCCTCGTTCGTCGCGGCGGTGGTGCTCACCTACGCCTGGGCGGTGAGCTAGCGGGGATCGGCGCTGCTGGCGTTGCCGGCCTTGAGGCTGCGCGCGAGCAGGCCGTTCGCCTCGGCGATGAACTGGCGCGTGATCTCCTCGGCGAACGGATTGAGGTTCTGGATCGCGAAGAACAGCTCCTCGGTATCGTCGCGGATCAGCCCGCACAGCTCGAGCAGATGCTGGTAGCTGTGCGTCTTGAGCTCCTCGTCGGGGATGCGGATGTTGACCAAGGTGCGCCCGATCAGGTGCGTGAGGGCCTGGACATAGGCCATCTCGCGGTCATGCTCCTCGGCGGTGGTGATGGACACCGCGAGGCCCAGGCTGCGCCCGAACTCGGCGACCTTGTGATGCGCCTCGCCGCGCACCTGGCATACGACTAGCGGCAGGCCGGCGAGGCCGTCGCGCGCGCTCTGCGGCCCGAACAGGGGATGGGTGGCGACGATGTCGACGCTTTCGGGGAGCATCTCGCGCATCCAGCGCGCAGGCAGCATCTTGACCGAGGCGACGTCTAGCACGAGCGCGCCGGGGCGCAGCAGCGGCGCGATCGCCGCGACGGTCGCCGCCATCGCCTGCACCGGCACCGCCAGCATCACGACATCACACGCGGCTGCGTCCGCGAGCGTGCCAGAGCGCACACCCAGCACCGCAGCCGGCTCGGCGATGTCGGCGCGGTCGGTCGCCACAACCACGAAATGATCGCGCAGATGCCTGGCGGCGAGCCGTCCGAACCGGCCGAAGCCGATGATCCCGAAGCGCTTCATCCCGCCGCCGCGTCGCCGCGGGCGTCCGCCACCAGCCGCTGCAGGATCTCGGCCACCGCGCGCGTCTCGTCCTCGGTGCCGATGGTGATGCGCAGGCCGTGCGGCAGGCCCTGGCCGGGCAGCCAGCGCACGATGTAGCCAGCCTCCATCAGCCCCTTGTATGCCGCCTCCGCGGTCAGCGCGCCTTCGAACAGCACCAGGATGAAATTGGCCTGGCTCGGTACCGCGCGCAGCCCGGCATTGCCGAGCTTGGCGATCTCGGCGGCGAACCAGCGCCGCCACTTCGCATTGTGCGCGCGCGTATGCTCGACGAACTCGGTATCGCCGAGCGCCGCGATCGCCGCCGCGGTGCCGGCGATGGTGATGCTGAAGGGCAGGCGGATGCGGTGCATCGCCTCGATGATCTCGGCCGAGGCATAGCCCCAGCCGATCCGCTCGGCGGCGAGCCCGTAGAGCTTGGAAAAGGTTCGCGTCACCAGCACATTGGGCGCCGTCTTGGCGAGCTCCATCCCGCCGTCGTCAAGTCCGCCCTCGATATATTCGGCATAGGCATGGTCGAGCACGAGCAGGATGTCGGGGCGCAGCCCCGCGTGCAACCGCGCGATCTCCTCGCGCGTCGCATAGGTACCGGTCGGATTGTTGGGGTTGGCGATGAAGACGATCCGGGTCTTGTCGGTCACGCAGGCGAGGATCGCGTCGACATCGGTGGCATAGTCGTTATCGGGCGCGACCATGGGGGTCGCGCCGACGCGGCGGGTCGCGATCGGATAGACCGAGAAGCCGTAATTGACGTAGATGATCTCGTCGCCCGGCCCGGCAAAAGCGCCAGCGGCGAGGTGCAGCACCTCGTCCGATCCGTTGCCGTAGATGATCCGCGCGGGATCGAGCCCGTGGAGCGCGGCCAGCGCCTCGCGCAGCTCGGTGCCGCTGGCGTCGGGATAGCGCTCGAGATTGTTGGCCGCGCTCGCGAAGGCGGCGCGCGCGGCGGGCGAGGTGCCGAGCGGGTTCTCGTTCGACGAGAGCTTGATCGCCTTGCGGCCGTCATCGGTCTTGGAGCGCCCGGGCACATAGGGGGCGATCTCCATGATCCAGGGCATTGGCTGGGGTTGGGGCCGGGGCTTGACAGGTTCGCTCATGGCGCGCGCGATGGCCGAAGCGGGTAAGAATGGCAAGGTTTGCGCAATCGCGCCATGCTAGGTCTCGGGCAAACAGGGGATGATCGATGCGTGGAAGCGAGACGCTGTGGCGTGCGCTGCAACTGGCGCGGCGGGATGATCTGGCGGCGCGGGGCAAGGCGCCGCCGCGGCCGGGGCATGGCGGGATCGGGCGGCGCGCGCTGCTCCAGGGCATGGCGGCGAGCGGCGTCGCAGCGGGGCTGCCTGCGCCCGCACTTGCGCTTCCCGCATCGGGTCGGGTCGCGATCGTCGGCGGCGGGATCGCCGGGCTGTCGGCGCTGCATCATTTGGCCAAGGCCGGCGTCGAGGCGCGGCTGTACGAGGCGCGCAACCGGCTCGGCGGGCGCATGTACACCCAGCGCATCGCCGAAGGACAGTTGTTCGAGGCGGGCGGGCAGCTGGTCAATTCGGACCATGAAGACATCCATGCGCTCGCCAGGGAGTTCGCGGTGCCGCTGGTCGACCGCAAGGCGGGTCCTCACCATTCCGTGGTGCTGGCGGACGGCGCTGTCGCGCCGCAGGCCGAGCTCGCGCGGCTGCTCGCCCCGCTCGCCGCGAGGATCGCGCGCGACTCCGAGGCAGTCGACGCGAGCACCAGCGCTGCCGCGGCGATCGACCGGCTGTCGGTCGCGCAGTATCTCGACCGTCACGCCGTGCTGATCGGTGATCCGCGCATCCGTGCGCTGATCGAATCGAGCATCCGCACCGAATATGGTGCCGAGCCGCACCAGGCATCGGCGCTGCAGCTGATCTTCAATCTGCCGACGGTAAAGGGCGAGCATGTCGAAGTGCTGGCCGGAAGCGACGAGCGCTATGTGATCGCGGGCGGTTCGGGTCGGCTGGCGGAATCGATCGCGCAGGCGCATCGCGACCGGATCGAGACCGGGCGGCGGCTGCGCGAGATCCGCGAGACCGGAGGCGGGATGCGGCTCGAATTTTTCGACGGCACGCACGCCACGGCGGACATGGTGATCGTCGCGGTCCCCGCCCCGATCCTGCGCCAGATCGATTTTGCTGTCCCGCTCTCCGGGCGCTGGCGCGAATTCGTCGCGCAAGCCGATCTCGGTCGAAACGAGAAGGTTCAGGTCACCGCCTCGGCGACGCCTTGGGCCGAAGTGCTCGGTGCGGGCGGCGAGCTGTGGGACACCGCCTCGCCCTATTCACTCGGCTGGGATGGGACGCTCAAGGGGATCGAGGGCGGCAAGCCGGTGTGGAACTGGTTCCTCGGCGGCGACCAGGTCGCGGCCGCCACCACCGCACCCGATGCGCTCGCCGCGGCGCTCGCGCAGCGCTCGGAGCCCGCCATCCCCGGCATCGCGCGAGCGGTGGCGGGCGGCATGGTCCGCCGCACTAACTGGTGCAACGACGCGCTGACACTCGGCGCCTATACCAACAGCGCGCCCGGCCAGCTCACCCGCTTCGGCCCGCTGTTCTGGATCGAATCCGACGATGCGGCCGAGCGCCAGCAGGCGGTCGCCGGCCGCCTGATCTTCGCGGGCGAGCATGTCTCGGATGCGTGGGTCGGCTTCATGAACGGCGGCGCGCAGACCGGCCGGCTCGCGGCGCAGGCGGTGATCGCCGCGCGCTCCCGCCGCCGCGCCGCTTGAACCCGGGCCTTCGCGTCCCTAGTCAGACGCGCATGTCCGACGACCCGCGTTTCGGCCTTTCGCGCCATGCCACCTTGCCTGGGCCCCTGCGGCTCGATGGCGGGGTGCTGCTCTCGCCGGTCGAGATCGCCTATGAGACCTATGGCAATCTCGCGCCCGACGGCGGCAACGCGATCCTGATCTGCCATGCGCTGACCGGCGACCAGCATGTCGCCTCGCCGCACCCGGTGACGGGCAAGCCGGGCTGGTGGACGCGCATGGTCGGCTCCGGCAAGCCGGTCGATCCCGAGCGCCACTTCATCGTCTGCGCGAACGTGCTCGGCAGTTGCATGGGCACCTCCGGTCCGGCGACAATCAACCCGGCGACCGGCCAGCCCTGGGGCATGGCCTTCCCGGTCATCACCATCCGCGACATGGTCCGCGCGCAGGCGATGCTGCTCGACCATCTCGGTGTCGGCCGGCTGAAGGCCGTGGTCGGTGGATCGATGGGCGGCATGCAGGCGCTGAGTTGGCCCGCGACCTTCCCCGACCGGGTCGAGGCGGCGGTGGTGATCGCCTCCACCGCGCGCCACTCGGCGCAGAACATCGCCTTCCACGAGGTCGGACGGCAAGCGGTGATGGCCGATCCGCGCTGGAATGGCGGCGCCTATTATGACGGCGAGCCGCCCGCCGCCGGCCTCGCGGTCGCGCGCATGGCGGCGCATATCACCTATCTCTCCGAAGCCGGCCTCACCGAGAAGTTCGGCCGGCGGCTGCAGGCGCGTGAGGCCAAGTCGTTCGGCTTCGACGCCGACTTCCAGATCGAGAGCTATCTGCGCCACCAGGGGCTGAGCTTCGTCGACCGCTTCGACGCCAACGCCTATCTCTACATCACGCGAGCGATGGACTATTTCGATCTCGCCGAGGAGCATGGCGGCCTGCTCGCCAACGCTTTCCGCGAGACCAAGGCGCGCTTTTGCCTGGTCAGCTTCGACACCGACTGGCTCTACCCGACCCGCGAATCCCGCGCGATCGTCCACGCGCTCAACGCCGCCGGCGCGCCGGTCAGCTTCGTCGAGCTGTCCTCGCCCTTCGGCCACGACGCCTTCCTGCTGGAGGCGCCGGAGCTGAACCGCGTGGTCGACGGGTTCCTGAGGGCGGGGGAGCCATGAAGATCAGCGACCGCCTCCTGCTGACCCCGGCGACTCCCAATCTTCGCCCGGACCTGTCGATCATCTTCCGGAACGTCGAGCGCGGCAGCCGCGTCCTCGACGTCGGCTGCGGCGACGGCGCGCTGATGGCGGCGTTGCGCGATTATCGTGGCTGCGATGCGCGTGGGCTCGAGCTCGACCCGCATAATGTCGCAACGGCGGTGTCGCATGGCCTGTCGGTGATCCAGGGCGATGCCGATCGCGACCTTGCCGACTATCCCGACGCCAGCTTCGACTATGCGATCCTGAGCCAGACGCTGCAGACCACGATGTATCCGCATCACGTCCTCGATCATCTGCTGCGGATCGGCGAGCGAGCGGTCGTCTCCTTTCCCAATTTCGCCCATTGGCGCGTGCGGCTGTCGCTGCTCTGGGGCGGGCGCATGCCGGTGACGCGGCTGCTGCCCGTCGCCTGGTACGAGACGCCGAATATCCACCATGTCACCGTCGACGATTTCCGCGCCTATGTCCGCGAGCGCGGCATCACGGTCGAGCATGCCTGGTTCCTGTCGAACGGGGAGCGCACCACCTCGGCAGCGGCGAACTTCCTCGCCGAGCATGCGGTGTTCCTGCTCCGTCGCTAGCTTTTCGACCAAGTGGAGATGACGGCGACCGTTTCGCCCGTTACCACCCTGTCCGCAACAGGTTTCAGGGAGCTTTCCGCATGCGTCACTCGGTCGCCGGCGTCCTCGCCGCGCTTTTCGTCCTCGGCCAGGCCCAGGCGCAGCAGGAGCAGCAGAACCCGCCTCCGGTCGAGCAGACCGAGATGCCCGAGGACAAGGCGACCGATCCCGACAACCAGCCTCAGCCGCTCCCGCCGCCCCAGCCTGGCGCCAAACCGGTGGCTCCCGCGCCCGCTGTGCCCGCGGCCAAGCCGGAGCCCGCCAAATGGGACGTCAATGCGCCGCAGAGCGCGGTGCTCACGCAAGCGACGATCGACACCGACGAAGGCACCTGGATCGACGTCGACGTCAGCCCGGACGGCAAGACCGTTGCCTTCACCCTGCTCGGCGACATCTACACCATGCCGATCGCGGGCGGCACACCGACGCGGATCGCCGAGGGGCTCGCTTGGGAGGTCCATCCGCGCTTCTCGCCCGATGGCCGTCGCATCGCCTTCACCTCCGATCGCGGCGGCGGCGACAATATCTGGCTGATGAATGCCGATGGCAGCGACAAGCGCCAGCTGACCAAGGAGGATTTCCGGCTCCTGAACCAGCCGAGCTGGTCGCCCGACGGCCAGTACATCGTCGCCAAGAAGCACTTCACCACCGGCCGCTCGCTCGGCACGGGCGAGGTGTGGCTCTATCACGTCTCGGGCGGCAGCGGGGTCAAGCTGGTCAAGCGCGCCAACGAGAAGGTGCAGAAGGAGCTGGGCGAGCCGGCCTATGCCGCCGACGGCAAGTCGGTGTTCTTCACCCGCAACATCACCCCTGGGCCGATCTTCGAATATGCCCAGGATTCGAACACGAACCTGTTCAACATCGAGCGCTATGATCTGGAGAGCGGCGAGACGACTACCGCGGTCTCCGGCCTCGGCGGCTCGGTGCGCCCGACGCCCTCGCCTGACGGCAGGAAGATCGCCTTCGTCCGGCGCGAGGCCACCAAGTCCAAGCTCTACGTCAAGGACCTGAGCTCGGGCGAGGAGCGCAAGATCTACGACGCGCTCGACCAGGACGTGCAGGAGACCTGGGCGGTCACCGGCGTCTATCCCAACATGGACTGGACGCCCGACAGCAAGTCGATCGTGTTCTGGGCGGGCGGCAAGATCCGCCGCGTCGACGCCGACGGCGCGAACGCCGCGGTGATCCCGTTCCGTGTCGCCGACAGCCGCGCGGTCGCGTCGGCCACGCATCCTCAGATCGAGGTCGCGCCGGCCAGCTTCACGACCAGGATGACGCGCTTCGCCGTGGTGTCGCCCGACGGCGGCCGCGTCGTCTTCGAGAACATGGGCAAATTGTGGATCAAGCCCGTCTCAGGCGGAACGCCCAGGCGGCTCACCGGCCTCGCCGAGGACGCCGGGTTCGAGCTTTATCCCGCCTGGTCGCGTGACGGCCGCTCGATCGTGTTTGTCGAGTGGAGCGACATGAAGCTCGGCCGCATCCGCACCGTGGCCGCGTCGGGCGGCGCGGCCAGGGACGTGACCAGTCAGCCCGGCCTCTATTCGCGTCCGCAATTCTCGCCCGACGGCCGCACCATCGTGTTCGAGAAAGCGGCGGGCGGCAATCTCACCGCGCCCGGCTGGTCCGACGATCCCGGCATCTATCGCGTCGCCGCGTCGGGCGGCGCACCACAGCTCGTCGCGCGCGGTATGGCGCGCCCACAATTCGGCGCGTCGAGCGAACGTCTGTTCATGACCAGCCCTGGCGAGGACAAGCTCCAGCTCGTCTCGACCGACCTGCATGGCGAAGGCAAGCGAGTCCACGCCACCGGCGAGCTTGCCAACGACTATGTCGTCGCGCCCGACGGCAGGAGCGTCGCCTTTCGCCAGAACTATCAGGTGTTCGCGATGCCGCTGATGCCGGGCGGGCAGGAGGTCGCGGTCGGACCCAAGGCCGATGCGCTTCCCGTGATCCGCGTCAGCACCGACGGCGCCGACTATATCCACTGGTCCGGCGACGGCGCTCGGCTTCACTGGAGCATGGGCCCGACGCTGTTCACCGCCGACCGCAGCGCTCTTTTCGCCAGCGCCCCGGGCAGCAAGCCGGTGGTGACGCCCCGCACCACCTCGCTCGCGATGGAGGTGAAGGCCGCCAAGCCGACGGGCCGCATCGCGCTCACCGGCGCGCGCGTGGTCACGATGGCCGGCGCGGACGGCGGGATCATCGACAATGCGACGATCTTGATCGAGGGCGACCGCATCGTCCAGGTCGCGCCCACCGCCGCGATCCAGCTGCCCGCGGGCACGAAGACGATCGACGTCACCGGCAAGACGATCATCCCCGGCCTGGTCGACGCGCATGCGCACGGTCCCTATGGCACCGACGATCTCGTGCCGCAGCAGAACTGGTCGCTGGTCCAGAATCTCGCGCTCGGCACCACCACGATCCACGACCCGTCGAGCCAGGCGAGCTTGGTCTTCGCCGCGCAGCAGCTGCAGCGCGCCGGCAAGATTCTGGGCCCGCGCATCTTCTCGACCGGCGAGATCGTCTATGGCGCCAGGAACGCCGACGTCTATGCCCAGATCGACAGCTATGAGGACGCGCTCGCCCATGTCCGGCGCCTCAAGGCGCAAGGCGCGCATTCGGTGAAGAACTACAACCAGCCACGCCGCGAGCAGCGCCAGATGGTGGTCGCCGCGGCGCGCGCCGAGGGAATGCAGGTGGTGGCCGAGGGCGGCTCGCTGTTCGGCATGGACATGAACCTGATCGCCGACGGCAACTCGACGCTCGAGCACAATGTCCCCGCCGACATCTTCTACAAGGATGTGCTGCAGCTGTTCGGCCAGGGCGACACCAACTACACCCCGACGCTCGTCGTCAGCTATGGCGGCCTCGCCGGCGATCCCTATTGGCGGCAGGCGACCGATGTGTGGAAGAACCCGCTGCTTGTCCACACCCCGCCGGCACGGCTGCGCGCGGACACGATGCGGATCACCAAGGCGCCCGAGGATAATTTTGTCGACGACGACAATGCGCGCGAGGCGCTCAAGGTCGCCAAGGCCGGCAAGCTGGTATCGATCGGCGCGCACGGGCAGCAAGCCGGGATCGGCCCGCATTGGGAGCTCTGGTCGTTCGTGCGCGGCGGGATGACTCCGCTCGAGGCACTGCGCGCGGGCACGATCGATTCCGCCAGGTCGCTCGGCTTCGCGAAGGACATCGGCTCGATCGAGCCCGGCAAGCTCGCCGATCTCGTCGTGCTCGATGCCGATCCCACCGCCGACATCCGCAACAGCGATCATGTCAGCCGGGTGATGCTCGGCGGCCGGCTCTATGACTCGAAGACGATGAACGAAGTCGAGACCGGCACCGCCAGGCGCCGTCCCTATTGGTGGGAATGAGACCTGTGGCCCGGATGCCGCACATCCGGGCCATGCTGCCCATCATCGCCGGGCTCTCGCGAAAAGGCGATTGACAACGTAGTCACAAAGCGGTTTGTGAAGCCTGTGTCAGGAGATGCTAAAAGCTCCGGCGACGCTGTAACCGGTTACATGGCCGGTGTTTAGGGGAGCAGATTGATGACGGATTTCCGCAGCAGGCGTTCACAACTCGTCCGTGGGATCTCGGCGGGGGCCTTTGCCGCCGCGCTGATGGTCAGCACGTCCGCATTTGCGCAGACCACCGCGACCCTGCAGGGACGCGTCGAGGGTGCGAGCGCGGGCAGCACCGTGACCGTCACCGATACCGTCACAGGTCGCACCGTCACCACTACCACTCGCGCCGACGGCAGCTTCACCGTGGTCGGTCTGCGTCCGAGCACCTATCGCGTCGAGGCCCAGGGCCAGGAGCCCGAAGAGGTGACGCTCCCGGTCGGCCAGATCGTCAATGTCGATCTCGGCCCGCCCGAGGCGGCTGCCGCCGAAGGCGGCGAGGTCGTCGTCACCGGCACCCGTGGCCGCGCCGAAGTGCGCACCGCGACGATCGGCACCAGCGTCAGCCAGGCGCAGATCGAGAATCTGCCGCAGACCAGCCGCAACTTCCTGAACTTCGCCGCGCTCGCGCCGGGCGTCACCTTGCCCGCCGGCGAGAATGTGGGAATCCAGGCGGGCGGCGTCAGCTCGAACAACGTCAACGTGTTCATCGACGGCACCAGCCAGAAGAGCCAAGTCGGCTTCGGCGGCGTCGCCGGTCAGAATTTCTCGAAGGGGAATCCCTTCCCGCAGTCGGCAATTCAGGAATTCCGCGTCGAGACGCAGAACTTCAAGGCTGAATTCGAGAATGCCGGTTCGGCGATCATCACCGCGATCACCAAGACCGGCGGCGAGGATTTCCACGGCAGCGCGTTCGCCAAATATGTGCCCAAGTCATGGTATGGCCGTCCGTTCTTCGACCGGCCGGGCGAGGCCAACAACCCGACCGGCGCCAATCCCAAGCCCGACTATAAGCGCTGGCAGTTCGGCGGCGATCTCGGTGGCCCGATCATCCCCGGCGTGCTGCACTTCTTCGCGGCCTATGAAGGGACGCGCCAGACCAGCCCGGCAAAGATCGTCAACCCGCCCATGTTGTTGCCGGGTGCGATCCGCGACCGCTTTGCCGGCAACTTCGCCGCGGATTTCAAGCAGGACCTGTATTTCGGAAAGCTGACCCTGTTCGCGTCGGACGCCGACACGATCAGCGCTAGCTACTTCCTGCGCCAGGAAACCGACGTCAAGGATTATGGTGACAATCGCGCGTTCGAGCAGGGCCGCGACGTCGGCACCGAGAGCAAGAACTATCAGCTCGAATGGAGCCATCGCGGCAATGGCTTTCTCAACGAACTGACGTTCAGCTATTTCAGCAACTTCACCGGCACGCCGACGATTACCGAAGGCCCGGAATATGTGCTGACCAACGGCGCGACGAACTTCGATGACGACGGGGATGGCGTTCCCGATCCGGCAGATGCCGATGATCCCAGCGGCGGAGACCTGTTCTTCTTCGGTGCCAACTCGTTCCAGCAGGCGAACGAGCAGAAGAGCTACACCTTCAAGAACAACTTCACCTACACCGGCTGGGACAACCATGTGGTGAAGACCGGCATCAAGATCTCGATGAACACGCTGCGGCGCATCGAGGACGCGTTCGCCAACGGGTCGTATCGTTTCGCCTATCAGCGCTTCGCGAACGAGGACAGCAGCATCCCCTATCGCGCGACGATCTCGCTGCTGCCGCCGACACCGATGGAGGCGGACAATGTCCAGGTCGGCCTGTTCGTGCAGGACGACTGGACGATCGACGATCACTGGACGGTCAATCTCGGCCTGCGCTGGGATTATGAATCCAACAATTTCAACAACAACTATCATACGCCCGAAAAGGTCGCGACCGCGCTGCGCAACTATCAGCCGTGGCAGGCGGCCGGTATCGACCCCGAGGACTATATTAGCGACGGAACCAAGCGTAAGCCCTTCACGGGCGCGTTCCAGCCGCGCATCGGCGTCTCCTACGACGTCAACGGGGATCGCGATCTAGTGCTCTTCGCGGGCGCCGGCCGCTATTATGATCGCAACATCTTCTACCTCGCCTCGCTCGAGACGCTGTTCAATAACATCCGCAGCGACGCCTCGGTGAACTTCTGCGGTGCGACTGGGCTTCCGACCTGCGCACCTGGCCTGCTCCAGTGGAACGAGGCCTATCGCGATCCCAACGCATTACGCGCCGCGGTCGCCCAGACCGGGCTTTCCGGCGACATCTGGGTGATCAACAACGACGCCAAGGTGCCCTATACCGATCAGTTCACGCTCGGTGTGCGCAAGCGGCTCGGCCCGGTCCAGCTCTCGGCGGCGCTCGCGCACAACCGCTCGTACAATGCGTTCATCTTCGTGCGCGGCAACCGCCAGACCAACGGCAACTACACCGATGGCGGCTTCGGCTGGGTGCGGGACAATTTCCCGGCGGGCAACGGCCTCGTCCCGGGCTATACCGGTCGCCTCAACATCGGATCGAGCGAAGGCAAGGCGCGCTACACCGCGCTCTACCTGACTGCGGACAAGACCTATACCAAGGATTCGGGCTGGGGCGCGACCGCGACGCTCACCATCTCGGACGCCAAGTCGAACCAGGCGATCTCGTTCGACGAAGGGCAGATGTTCAACGCAGGCAAGCAGGACGCGTTCGGCTGGCAGCCGACCCGCAATCTCGAACGCTGGCGCTTCGTCGCCACCGGCATGGGCGACCTGCCTTGGGGTTTCCAGCTCGCCGGTACGCTGACGCTCGCCTCGGGGCCGCGCTTCGGCAATGTCGATTTCAGCCGCACCCCGCCGCCCAATTGCGGCGGCTGCTTCTACTATAACGATGCCGGCGTGTTCTCGCCCAAGCAGAAGATCGCCTACAAGAATCTCGACCTGCGTGTCGCCAAGACGTTCAAGGTCCCCGGGATTGGCGGCGAGCTCACGGCGGACTTCGAGGTGTTCAACGTCTTCGACTGGGTCAATCGTTCCTATTCGACCTGGGGCGCGGGCAGCGGCTCCAATCCGACGCGCGAGGAGAACAACACCGTCGGCTATGCCCGCACCTTCCAAGCGGGTCTCAAATACAAGTTCTGATCGTCGGATCGGCATGATCGGGGAGGGAGGCGGTGCTGCTTCCCTCCCTTTTCTCTTCGGCGCGAAGGGAGGCCTGGTGACACCCGAGCTGCACCGTTTCGGCCAGAGCTGCCAGCCAGTCGTCACCGTCGACGGCATCGCCGGCGACGTCGCGCCGATCATTGCCGTCGCTGCCCGGCTTGCGCCGTTTCCGCCGAGCCAGACCTATTATCCCGGCCTGCGCCGCATCTTCACGCAAGCCGATGCCGACGCTTATGCCTATGCCTGCCGCCTGCTCGAAGCCGCCGCGCCGTTCATCGGCGGCGCGTTCGACGCCGACAGCTTCGACCTGATCGAGGCGAGCTTCTCGATCGTCACCGCGCCGCCGGAGACGCTCGTTCCCGCCCAGCGCGCGCCGCATTTCGATTCGACCGACCCCAACTATATCGCCGTGCTGCACTATCTCGCGGATACGCCCGGGACCGGTACCGCCTTCTATCGCCAGCGCTCGACCGGGATCGAGACGGTGACCGATGCCAATCGCGACGCCTTCGTCGCCGCCGCCAAGGCCGAGAGCGCCGGCCTCACCGGCTATACCAATGCCGGCAACGCGCATTTCGAGCAGATCGGGCGCGTCGATGCGGTGCCCGACCGGCTCGTCATCTATCGCGGCGCGCTGCTCCATTCGGGGATCATCCCCAACGGCATGAAGCTCAGCGCCGATCCGCGCCAGGGCCGGCTCACCGCCAATCTGTTCATCCGCATCCATTGAGGAACCGCCCGATGCTCAAGCACGCTCTCGCGCTCACCGTCCTGATCGCTACCGCCGCGAGCGCGCAGCCGGGCAAGCGCACCTACGCCAACCCGATCGACATCGATTATCGCTACAATTTCGAGCAGGTGAACGAAGGCATCTCCTACCGCACCGGTGCGGACCCGGTGATCGTCCGGCACAAGGGCGCCTATTATCTCTTCCAGACGCTCGCCGACGGCTATTGGCGCTCGACCGATCTGGTCGATTGGAAGTTCATCACCCCCAGCCGCTGGGAGAATGACAGTTTTGTCGCGCCCGCCGCGTGGTCGGACGGCGAGCGGCTCTATCTCATGCCCTCGATGATGGAACCGGGCGCGATCTACGTCACCGACGCGCCCGAGACGGGCAAGCTCGACTATTTCGTGCGCCGCATGCCGCGCTTGCCTGGCCAGGTGCGCCCGGGCGAGGAGGAGAAGATGAAGCCCGGCGAGATCCCGCCCGGCCCGTGGGACCCGGCGCTGTTCCTCGACGACGACGGCAAATGGTATCTTTACTGGAACTCGTCCAACGTCTTCCCGCTCTACGGGCTCGAGATCGAGTTCAAGGACGGCCGCCTGATCTACAAGGGCCCGGCCAAGGAGATGTTCAAGCTCCACCCCGACCAGCATGGCTGGGAGCGCTTCGGCCAGGACCATTCGGGCGGCCTGCCCAACGGCACGCCGATCAAGCCGTTCATGGAAGGCGCGTGGATGACCAAGGTCGCCGGCACCTATTATCTCCAGTATGGCGCGCCCGGCACCGAGTACAACGCCTATGCCAACGGCACCTACACCTCCAAGTCGCCGCTGGGGCCCTGGGAGTATGCGCCGTGGAACCCGGTCGCTTACAAGCCCGGGGGCTTCGTCGAGGGAGCGGGGCACGGCTCGACCTTCGCGGACAATCACGGCAATTGGTGGAACACTGGCACGCCGTGGCTCGGCGCCAACTGGACCTTCGAGCGGCGCATCAACATGTTCCCGACCAAGTTCGAGGCGGACGGGCAGATGTGGTCCTCGGCGCGCTTCGGCGACTTCCCGCACTGGGCGCCCGAGGGCAAGGTCGACGACATCGAAAGCCTGTTCACCGGCTGGATGCTGCTCTCCTACCGCAAGCAGCTGATCGCCTCCTCGACCCTGGGCGAACATGACGCGAGCCGTGCCGCCGACGAGAATCCGCGCACCTTCTGGGTGGCGCGGAGCAAGAATCCCGGCGAAACGCTGACCATGGACTTGGGCGCCGCGAAGACCGTCCGTGCGATCCAGGTCAATTTCGCCGACTACAAGGCGGGCCGCTTCGGCGATGCGCCCGACATCTACACGGAATTCCGCCTCGAAGGCTCCGCCGACGGCAAGCGCTGGTCGAAGCTCGCCGAGACCGAGCGGCCGCGCCGCGATCGGCCCAACGCCTATTTCCAGCTCGAGCGGCCGGCCAAGGTCCGCTACGTGCGCTACGTTCACGGCCATATCGGCGGCGCGCATCTCGCGATCAACGACCTGCGCGTGTTCGGCAATGCCGAGGGCGCCGTGCCCGCCGTGCCCGGCGGCGTCGCCGCGGTACGCGAGAAGGACCAGCGCAACGCCCGCGTCAGCTGGCGCAAGGTGCCGGATGCGGTCGGCTATAACGTCATGTGGGGCGTTCGCCCCGATCGCCTCACGCTGACCTATCAGGTCTTCGCCGACGAGCTCGGCAGCGGCGAGACCGGCAAGCAGGACCTGCGCGCGCTCAATATCGGCGTCGGCTATTATGCCGCGGTCGAGGCGTTCAACGAAACCGGCGTGTCGAAGCGCAGCAAGCCGGTGCGGGTGCGCTGAGCTCTTTGGCCCGCTCCTCGATCGTCACCCCGGCCTTGTGCCGGGGTTCACTTGGCCTGGCGCGTTGCGCTTGAGCCTCTTGTCGTCCTCCGCCTCCCGGTGCGCCCCGGCACAAGGCCAAGGTGACGGGGAGGCTCCGGGAGCGGATGGGCTTATGCTGTCAGCCACCCGCCGGTGAATCCCGCCAGCTCCAGCCCGCGCCGGATCGCCTTCGACCCGCGCATCCGGCGCCACACGAAATCGCTGCGATAATTCGCCGCCTGGAGCAGGATCGGCCCCTGGTCGATGCCGATATAGTCGGTGCCGAGCCAGCCATGCTCGCCGTCGATCTTGCCAACCTCGAGCTTCTTGTCGGTCCAGGTGAAGCTCGGGTTGATCGCGTCGCGGAAGCCGTATTTGTCGTAGAGTCCCGGCCATTTGCGCAGCGCTTCGGCCGCGGGGATCACGATCTCGGGCGCGAAGGGCAGCGAGCCGAGCGCCGCGGTCGGCGCGACCGTGCCGTCGTCGCGCTCGTCGGGCTGGCCGAGCGGCCCGCGCGCCGCATAGCCGTAGAAGGTCGCCGTCCTGCCCTTGAACGGCAGCTGGTAATTGCCCGGCCCGTCGCATGCGGTAAGGCCCCAGATGTCGCGCGAATAGCCGGCCCAGCCCATCGGGTTGGCCATGCAATAGGCGCGGTTGGCATAGGTCGCGCGGCGACTGTTCTCGAAATAGTCGAACCCCGCTTCGCGCATCGGCTTGTCGCGGATGCCGCGGAAATCGATCCAGGCATGGCTGTACTGGTGGCCGAAGAGCGGCGCGAAGGCGAGGTGGCGGGTCTCGCCGGTGCCGCGCCAGCATTGCGCATATTTCGCGGTCCATGCCTCCCAGCTGTTCGCCGGCACCGCGTGCGTCGGCGACGCGAGCGCGAGGATGTAGACGAACATCCCCTCATTATAGCCTTGCCAGTTCGCCGCGATCAGCCCGGTCTCGGGGTGCCAGCCCATCGAGATCGCCGCACGGCCGTCGCTGCGGAAGAAGTTCCAGTCGGCGCGCGCATAGAGGTCCGCCGCCAGCTTGCGGATCTCCGCTTCGACAGCGTTGTCGGCATCGAAATACTCGCCGGCGAACAGGGTGCCCATGAACAGGATCGTCGTGTCGACGCTCGACAGCTCGACATTCCGGAAGCGGTGCCCGGTCTCCATGTCGATGAAATGGTAGAAGAAGCCCTTGTACCCGGCTTTACCGGCCGGTTCGGGCCCCTGCGGCGCGTCCCAGAAGAAGCGCAGCGTCGTCCGCGTGAGCTCGGCCGCTGCGGCGCGCGTCACCCAGCCGCGCTCGACCCCGACCGGATAGGCGGTGAGCGCATAGCCCACCGACGCGATCGAGCAGAAGGACGGCGTCGGCCAGCGATCGGGCACTAGTCCGTTGTTGCGGTTCGCCAGCTCCCAGAAGAAATCGAAGGTGCGGCGCTCGAGATCGGCATACCAGTCGGGCAGCGCCGGCTTCGCGGTCCCGGCGAGCAAGGGCCGCGCGTCGGCGGGCGCAAAGGCGAGCGCGCCGAGCGCGGGCGCGGCAAGCAGCGTACGGCGGGAGACAGGGATACGCATCAACAGGGTTCCTCTCGTGAGCTTGCTTGCGGTCGGGCGCGCGCCGCCGTGGTGTCGCGCACCACCAGTTCGGCGCCATGGCGTTCCGCGCGGACATCCGCGGGACCGCCTTCGAGTAGGTCGATCAGTCGTTCGATCGCGCGTGCGCCCATCTCGGCGATCCGCACGCGGACGGTGGTGACGCCGAGATAGCGCGCCAGCGGAACGTCGTCGAAGCCGGCGACTGCGATCCCGCCGGGCACATCGATCCCGGCCGCTTTCAGCGCCTGGAGGCAGCCGATCGCCATCATGTCGTTCGCCGCGAACACCGCGTCGCAGGGGATTGCGTTCTCCCGGATCGTCCGGATCGCCGCCTCGCCGCCTTCCTCCGAGAAATCCCCCGCCAGGATCACCGGCTCGACGTCCGGCGCATGCCGCGCCATCGCGGCGCGATAGCCCACGACACGCTCGCGCGCATCGACATTGCCTTCCGGCCCAGCGACATGGACGATCCGCCGGTGCCCATTGGCGACCAGGTGCGCGACCATCGCATCCATCGCTCCGACATTGTCGAGGCGCAGCGTCGGCCGGTCGTCGATCTCCTCAGGCCCGTTGATGAACAGCGAGGGGAGCGTCGGCGGCAGCGCCGTGCGCAGCATCTCCGCGCCGAGGTGCGGCGCCATCACGATCAACCCGTCGACGCGCCCGCGCATCGCCCTCAGCGCATTCGCCGCCTGCTCGCTCTCGTCATGGATGTTGGACAGCAGCAGCACATAGCCGTGCCGGCTCGCCTCCCGGTCCATGCCTCGCACGAACTCGCTGAAGAACTCGCCATGCAGGTCGGGCAGCACCACCCCGACGGCATGCGCGCGCGCCAGGCTCAAGCTGCGCGCGCCGGCATGGGGGACGTAGCCGAGCTCGGCGGCGGCGGCGATCACGCGCTCGCGCGTCTCCTGCCGGACGTTGCCGAGCCCGTTCAGCGCGCGCGATACCGATGCGATCGATACCTGCGCCCGGCGCGCCACGTCGCGGATCGTCGCCTCGGCCATTCACCCTCTCTCCCCCCGGTTGAAGTAACCGTATTCGGGCGGATCATTCGCGATTGCAAATCGGTTCGTTCGACGGCATGTAACCGGTTACGGTTTGCCGCGACAACCCCAAAACCGGGGCCTGAAACCGAGGCCGGGAAAAGGGGGCCTTGCAAATGGGGCGGCGTTCCATTCGCATTCCTCGCGTCATGGTTCGGCGCGATGCGCTCAGGAGAGGACAAGAGATGCTCGACACCCGGATTTCCCGCCGCGCGGCGCTGATGGGCGCGGGCGCGATCGCGGCGTGGCTGCACAGCCCGGCGCGTGCGCTGATGGCCCAGGCGGCGAATGTCGAGGTGCCCGCCTTCATCGATGCGCTGGTCGCGAAGATGACGCTGGCCGAGAAGGCCGGCCAGCTCAGCCTGATGGCGTCGGCCTGGGGCGGCAGCACCGTGGTCAACCCGGCGAGTGGTTCGAACGCCAATTTCGACCAGCAGGTGGAGGAAGTCCGCAAGGGCATGCTCACCGGCGTGTTCAACGGCAGCGGCACGCATATGTGCCGGATCATGCAGACTGCCGCGGTCAGGGAGTCGCGGCTCAAGATCCCGCTGATCTTCGCCGCCGACATCATCCACGGCCACCGCACCATCTTCCCCGTGCCGGTCGGCGAGGCCGCGAGCTTCGAGCCTGCGCTGGCCGAGAAGACCGCCAAGGCCGCCTCCTGGGAGGCCGCCGCCGCGGGCATCGACTGGACCTTCGCGCCGATGGTCGACATCTCGCGCGACCAGCGCTGGGGCCGCACCATGGAGGGCGCGGGCGAGGACGTGCATCTCGGCAACCTCTTCGCCGCCGCACGCGTGCGCGGCTTCCAGGGCGCCAGCCTCAAGGCGACCGACACGATGCTGGCCTGCGCCAAGCATTTCGCCGCCTATGGCGCGGCCGAGGCCGGGCTCGACTACAACACCGTCGACGTCTCGGAGCGCACGCTGCGCGAAGTCTATTTCCCGCCCTTCCAGTCCGCGTTCGACGCCGGCGCGCTGTCGGCGATGGCCTCGTTCAACGAGCTGTCGGGCATTCCCGCGACCGGCAACGAGTGGCTGATGCGCAAGGTGCTGCGCGACGAGTGGGGCTATCAGGGTTTCGTCGTGTCCGACTACACCGGCGACATGGAGATGATCGCGCACGGCTTCGCCGCCGACGCGCGCGAGGCGACCAAGCTCGCCTTCATGGCCGGGGTCGACATGAGCATGACCAGCGGCTTCTACCGCGACCATCTGCCCGACCTGGTCGAGAAGGGCGAGGTGCCGATGGAGCGGCTCGACGCGTCGGTGCGCAAGGTGCTGGCGATCAAGGCCAGGCTCGGCCTGTTCGAAGACCCCTTCCGCCGTATCGACGAGAAGCGTGAGGCCGCGCGCAGCCGCAACAAGACAACGCTGGCATTGTCGCGCGAGATGGCCCGGAAGTCGATCGTCCTCCTCAAGAACGAGGGGGACGTGCTGCCCCTGCGCAAGGGCGGGCAGAAGATCGCGATCATCGGCCCCTTCGCCGCCGGCCAGCACGACTTGAACGGCCCGTGGTGCGTCTATGGCGACAACAAGCTCGCCGTCGATCTCGAGACCGGGGTGCGCAACGCGCTCGGCAAGAACGCCGACATCACCGTGGTCGAGGGCTCGGAGGTCGAGGCGCCGCTGCCCGGCGGGATCGAGGCCGCGGTCGCCGCGGCGCGCAACGCCGACGTCGTGCTGCTCGCGATCGGCGAGAGCGAGCGCATGTCGGGCGAGGCGCAGTCGCGCACCAGCATCACCGTCCCCGCGCCGCAGCAGGGGCTGGCCGAGGCGGTCGCCGCGACCGGCAAGCCGGTGATCGTCATCCTCAAGAACGGCCGCGCACTCGCGCTCGAAGGCGCCGTGAAGAACGCACCCGCGATCCTCGTCACCTGGTTCCTCGGCTCGGAGAGCGGCAATGCGATCGCCGATGTGCTGTTCGGCGACCACAGCCCCTCGGGCCGCCTGCCGATGAGCTTCCCGCGCGAGCCGGGCCAGCAGCCCTTCTATTATGCGCACAAGCCCACCGGCCGCCCCAACCCGAGCGATGCCAAGCTCGAGGAGTACAAGACGCATTACCGCTCGATTCCGAACTCGGCGCTCTATCCGTTCGGCCACGGCCTGACTTACGGCAAGATCGAATATGCGGGCCTGACGCCGCAGCAGGGCACGCTGGCCTGGGACGGCGAGATCGCCTTCACCGCCACCGTCACCAACCGGGGGGCGCGCGCGGCGGAGGAGGTGGTGCAGCTCTACATCCGCGACCGCGCGGCGAGCATCACCCGCCCGGTCCGCGAGCTCAAGGCGTTCCGCAAGGTCGCGCTCGCCCCGGGCGCGTCGGAGACCGTCCGCTTCGTGCTCAAGCGCCCTCAGCTCGAGTTCATCGGCCGCGAGCTCAAGCCGACCGTCGAGCCCGGCCTGTTCGATATATGGATCGCCCCCTCGGCCCAGGCCGAAGGCGTGCATTCAACCTTCACGCTCACCGCCTGAACCAGCTTCCCCGGCCCGCCGGGGGTCCGGCACCGCTTCCCTTCCCTCCTCCCCGGGGCGGTGCCGGACAGTCTCTGATCGCTGAATCCTCCCTCGCCAGGGGGAGGTGGCGCCGAAGGCGACGGAGGGGGAGGGCGGCGGTATATTATCGGGGGGCGTATCGCGATCCGCCCCCTCCGTCAGCTGCGCTGACACCTCCCCCTGGCGGGGAGGAGCGCTACCCGCGCAAGTCCTTGACGATCCGCGCATGTGCCCCGCGCCCCAGCGGATTCATCGCCATCAGCACGCAAGACAGCGCGAGAAACGCGAGCGGCACCAGCGCGATCGTCAGCCGCATCGCGCTCAGCGTTGAATCGCTCTGCGCGACATTGGCGACATAGCCCGCGCGCTCGAACCCCAGCCCCAGGATCGCCGTCGCCATCCCGATCGCCACGCGCTGCAGCAGCGCCGCCATCCCGAACACGGCGCCCTCGACGCGAAGGCCCGTGCGCTGCTCGCCATATTCGATCGTATTGGGCAGCATCGCCCAGAAGACGAAGTTCAAGCCCACGATCATCGCCTGCATCGCCATGAGATAGGCCTGCATCACCCCCGCGCGGTGGATGTCGAACGCCGCGAAGGCCGCGAGCCCCACCATCGCCAGCACTGCCGCAAGGAACCACAGCGCTCGCGTCCCCAGCCGCCGCTGGAGCAGCATCCACAGCGGCACCGATACCGCGCTCACCACGCTCATCGACGCCAGCGCCAGCTGCCCGCCGCCCTCGTCGCCCAGGAAATACTTGAAATAATAGAGCACCGACTTGTTGAGGATCGTCACCGCCACGATCATCGCCATCATCGCGAGGTTGAGCGTGACGAAGGCGCGGTTGGCGGCGATGCTCTTGAGTGCGGTCCAGACCGGCACCGGCGCGCGCCGCTCGGGCACGTCCGCCTCGCGATAGCTGAGGCCCACCCAGGCGAGGATCGCCGCCCCTGCCACCGCGAACAGCATCGCCGCACCGAGATAGGCGTTCGCCGCCGCTTTCGTCCCCAGCAGCGCCGCGCCCAGCCGCACGGTGCCCAGCGCCACCACCACCGCCGCCAGCGTCCCCGACAGCATCCGCACGCCCGCGACATAGGCGCGGTCGCCGCTGTCCGCGCTCACCCGCGCGCTCATCGCGAGATAGGGCAGGTTGATGAAGGCATAGGCGGTGCGGAACGCGATATGGCCGGCAAAGACCCCAACCATGCCCCACCAGCCCGGCGCCAGCGGCGGCAGCCAGGCGAGCACGAACCCCAGCCCCAGCGGAATGCCGCCGATCGCCACCAGCCGCCCGAGCCCGCCTTTGGGCTCGCGCCGGTCGGCGAGCACCCCGGCGGCGAAGTTGGCGATGCCGTCCCACACCGACGCCGCCATGAAGATCGCCGCCGCCGCGCGGACCGGCAGGCCGAGCGCGTCGGTATAATAGAACAGCAGGAAGAGCATCGCGCTCTGCCAGTAGAGATTGAACGCGAAGTCCCCGAAGGCGAACAGGGTCAGCCGCGCGCGGGAAGGGCGGGCCGGGATCAACGCGCCGCCACGGTCACGCGGGCTGCCGTGCCCGTATCGGGGATGAGGAAGGTCAGCGTTTCCGCCGCCTCGTCATGCACCGCAGCAACCCCCCGCTTGTCCAGCCGCACGGTGCCGGTACCCGCCGGGCCATGGATCGTCACCCTGAACTCGCGCCACCACGGTTTCCACCTTCCCTCGCGCGCGCCGAGCTCGATCCGCAGTTCCTCCGCCGTCTCGGCGCAACGGAAGCTCTGGCGCAGATAGGCGCCGCGCTCGATCGCGCGCGCCTTGCCGTCGTCGAGATAGAGCGTGCCGCCGCAATCCGGCCCCGGATAGATGGCGAGCTCCAGCGCGCCCCTGGGCGTTTCGCGCAGGCTCTGCACCAAGGGCTGGCGCGGCAGGATCGTCCCCGCGCGTACGAACACGGGCAAGCGGTCGATTCGCGGCGTCTCGCCCACGCTGTCCGCTTTCTCCCCGGCTTTCGCCGTCACCTTGCGCCCGCTCCAGTAATCGTACCACCCGCCCTTGGGCAGGCACACGTCATAGGGCTGCGGCGATTCGGGCTTGGGCGACGCCGCCACCAGCAGGTCGCCGCCGAGCGTGAAGCTCATCGGCGAATCGCAGCCTGACGCGGCAAAGTCGTAGAACACCGGCCGCACGATCGGGTCGCCCGTCCGCGCCTGCTGCTCGGCCACGGCATAGAGATAGGGAAACAGCCGGTAACGTTCCTCGATCGCCTTGCGCCTGAGGGCAAGGTGCTCCGGCCCGTCGACCCATGGCTCACTGCGCGGCGTGTCCTTGGCGGCATGGACGCGCATCACCGGGGTGAAGGCACCGATCTGGATCCAGCGCGTCAGCAGTTCGGGACTGGGCCCGCCGGTGAATCCCCCGATATCCGCCGCCGAATAGGAAAAGCCCGACAGGCCGAGGCTGACGAGCTGCTGGACCGAGAGCTTCAAATGATCCCAGGTCGCATTGTTGTCCCCGGTCCAGGTCACCGCATAGCGCTGGCCCCCGGCATAGGTGGCGCGCGTCATTACGAACGGGCGCGCCTCGGGGTCGAGTTTCCTGAGCCCCTCGAAGGTCGCCCGACTGTTCTGCATGCCATAGACATTGTGGACTTCGCTGTGCGCCGCCTCGCGCGTCGCGAACCCGTCGCCGTCGATGCGGTGGATATTGTCGAGCGGCATGGTCTTGCTCGGCGTCTCGAAGATCGCCGGCTCGTTCATGTCGTTCCAGAAGCCCGCAATCCCCGCCGCGACGAAGTCCTTGTACAGTCCGCCCCACCAGTCGCGCGACGCCTTGCGCGTGAAGTCGGGGAAGACCGAGGGCCCCGGCCACACCGGCGCGACATAGGTCTCGCCCTTTCCGGTGCGCAGGAAGTGATTGCCCGCGACGCCGCTGTCGTACGGCGCATAATTCTGGTCGGGCGCGTGCGCGATATGCAGGTCGGTGATCGCAACCAGCCCGAACCCGTCGACCTTCAGGTCGTGCGCCAGTCTGGGCAGATCGGGAAAGGTTCTGGCGTTGGTGGTGAAGGGTCGGTTGCGGTCCTGGAAGTCGATGTCGAGCCAGATCACGTCCGCCGGGATCTTGTCCTTGCGCAGCCGCCCCGCGATTTCGCGCACCTCGGTGTCGGACATGTAGCTGTAGCGCGACTGCTGGTAGCCGAGTCCCCAGGGCGCGATCAGCGGCGCCTTGCCGGTGAGGTCGTGATAGCGCCGCACCACCTCGGCCATGCTCGGCCCGGCGATCAGATAATAGTCGGCCGGCCCCTCGGGCGCGCCGATCTCGAGGTCGCCATCATGGCGATGCCCGAAATCGAACCAGCTGCGCGTCGGATTGTCGAGGAACAGGCCGTAGCTGCCGCCTTCGCCGCCGGTCGCGACATAGAAGGGGATCGACTTGTAGGTCGGGTCGGTCTCGCGCCCATAGCCGAACGTGTCGGTGTTCCAGTGGACATAGCTCGCCCCGCGCCGATCGAACGGCCCGGTCTTGTCGCCCAGGCCGTAGTAGCGCTCGCCCATGGGCATGTCCTTGCCCATTCCGAACCCGCCCCCGGGTCCGATCACCGGCGAATAGGCATCGCGCACGATCACCTTGCCGGCGGGGTCGCGCACCGTCACCTGCAGCGTCTTCGGATCGACGCTCACGCGCAGTGCCTCGGTCGCGAACCCGTCCGGTGCCGCGTTGACCTTCACCCTCTTCGCCCGCACCTCGGTGGGCACTGCCCAGCTCGCATCCTCGGGCCATTCGCCGCCATCGGCCAGCCGCACGCGCAGGATCGAGGGCGTCAGCGCCGTCACCCGCACCGCCATCTGCCCCCGCGCGACCTCGACACCATTGTCGAGCGCCCGCACCTGCGCCGCCGCCGGTGCGGCCAGCGCGATCGCTGACAAGGTTGTCAGGAGCAGTTTCATTCGATCCTCTCCGATGCGCTTCACGCTGTCGCTATTCGGCGGCGAGCAGCGATTCCGCCCCACCCAGGTCCACCGACACCAGCCGGCTCACCCCCCGTTCGACCATGGTCACGCCGAACAGGCGGTGCATCCGGCTCATCGTCGCGGCATTGTGGGTGACGATCAGGTAGCGCGTCGCGGTCTCGCGCGTCATCGCGTCGAGCAGGTCGCAGAACCGCTCGATATTGGCGTCGTCGAGCGGCGCGTCGACTTCGTCGAGCACGCAGATCGGCGCCGGATTGGTCAGGAACAGCGCAAAGATCAGCGCCACCGCGGTCAGCGCCTGCTCGCCGCCCGAGAGCAAGGTCAGCGACTGCAGCTTCTTGCCCGGCGGCTGCGCCATGATCTCGAGCCCGGCCTCGAGCGGGTCGTCCGAATCGACCAGTTCCAGATGCGCCTGTCCGCCATTGAACAAGGTCGTGAACAGCCGCCGGAAATGCTGGTCGACCGCCTCGAACGCCGCGAGCAGCCGCTGCCGGCCCTCGCGGTTGAGCGTGCCGATGCTCCCGCGCAGCCGGTGCACCGCTTGGATCAGCTCGTCGCGCTCCCGGGCATTGGCCTCGGCGGTGGTGGTCAGCTCGGCCAGCTCGCTCTCGGCGACGAGGTTGACCGGCCCGATCCGTTCGCGCTCGGCGTTGAGCCGGTCGTGCGCCGCGGACTCCTCCTGCGGGTCGCGCACGCTGTCCGCGGCGAAGCCCGCGCGCTCGGGCAGCAGCGGGGGCGGGCATTCGAAGCGCTCGCCCGACATGCGGCCCATCTCGACGCGGCGCAGCTCGTGATTCTCGTGCCGCGCCACCGCGCCCGCACGCGCCTCGCGCGCCTCGGCCAGCGCCTCGCCCGCGGCGCGCATCCCCGCCTCGGTCTCGCGCAGCGCGCCCTCGGCGTCGCGTTCGGCGAGCTGCGCCGCGGCGCTCTCGATGCGCGCTTCCTCGTTGGCCTTCTCGGCCTGTTCGATCGCGGCATCGAGCTCGGCGGGCTTGTCCCTGAGCGCCTCCGCTGCCTGCGCCAGCTCGACGGCGCGCGCGTCCATCTCCGCGATCCGCTTCGCCGCCTCGCCCGCCCGCGCTTTCCAGCCCTTGCTCTCAGCCTGCGCTGCCGCCAGCCGCTCGCGCGCGCTCGCAATGTCGCGCTCCAGATTGCCGCGCTCGGCGCGCGCATTGGCCGCCGCATTGCGCTTGGCCTCCGCCTCGCCGGTCAGCGCGGCGACTTTCGCGCGTGTCGCGCTGCCGTCGGGCAGGGCCGCACGCGCGGTCTCGGCGCGCGCGAGCTCGCCATTGGCTTCCTCGAGCTCGGCGGCGCTGCGTGCGCGCCGCGCTTCCATGTCGGCGCGCTGTGCGTCGAGCCGCTCGATCGCCGCCGCCGCGCGGTCCTCGGCCCGCGCCGCCTCGCGCGCGGCATTGTCGCTATGGTCGAGCAGCCGCTTGCACTCCGCCGCCGCGCGCCGCGCCTCGGCGATGTCGCCCTCGATTCGCGCCAGCTCGGCGTCCGCGGCATCGACCGCACGCACCGCCGCCGGTCGCGCCTTCTCGATCGCGCGCAGCCGGTTGACGCGTTCGAGCCGCTCGGCCGCCGCCGCCCCGCCGCTCTTCGCGACATAGCCGTCCCAGCGCCGCAGCACCCCGGCCAGCGTCACCAGCCTCTGCCCGACGGCGAGCGGCTGGCCCTCGTCGCGCTCCGCCACCAGCACCTGCGCCAGCCGCCGCGCGAGCGCCGCGGGTGCCTCGACATGGCGCGCCAGCGGTGTGGTGCCGGCCGCCGCGCCGGGGTCGCTCTTTTGTGTCTCCGCGCCCGCCCAGTGCCGCTCGTCGGCGGGGTCGAGCCCGGCCTCCAGATCGTCGCCCAGCGCCGCCGCCAGCGCGCGCTCATAGCCCGGATCCACCTTGAGCTTGTCGAGCAGCCGGTCCTTGCCGCTCGGCCGCGTCGCCTTGGCCAGCGCCGCCGCCTCGCTGTCGAGCTGCGCCAGCTCGGCATGCGCACCCGCGCGCGTGGTCTGCGCCCGCGTCCGCGTCTCGATCGCGCCGCGCTCGGTCGCGTCGGCACGCGCGAGGCCGGTGCGCGCGGTTTCGGCCTGGCGCTCGGCCCGGGCCTTCTCGTCCGCGGCCCTGGTCCGGGCTTCCTTGAGCGGCGCGGGATCTCCAAGCGCGTGGATCTCGGCGGCGATGCGCGCCGCGTCGCGCTCGGCACGTTCGACCCGCGTTCGTGCCGCGGCGAACGCCGCATCCGCCACGCGCGCCTCCGCCGCCTCGCTCGCCTGAGCGGACAAGGCCTGCGCCAACGCGACCTCGGCATC